>JAUNAX010000159.1 GCA_030527365.1 Eubacteriales bacterium
CAGGTGTAAATAAACTGGGAGACTGGAGGGGAAACAGTTATGCAGTTCCGGTTATAGCAGGAGAATTGATAAACTGGGTTAAGGCACATGGCTGGAATAGCACAGATAAATGGTTAGAAAATCAAGTAGTTTCTTTTTCAGATTTTAAACGTGCAACCTGGGGAAAGCCTGCTGAGAATCCTGTTGTTTCTATATATGGAAGCCGAAAGCATTTTCTGCCAGAAGCATTGCTATCTACATTTTCAAAGGAATTTCGTCTGGAAGCCGCCGCACTTGTTGAAGAAGATTCCGGGAATCATTTTCAGATATTAAGTAAAAATGATTATGGTGTCTGCAGACAGGAACTACTTGCAGATATGGATTCTTATCTTGGCGTTTTTTTATTACTTTCTTTTTATGAGGAAGATCACATAGAACAAAAAGAAAATTTCTATGATGTGGAAATCTTTTGCAAAGAAACAGATGTGGAATTTTATGAAGACGGAAAGTTTATGTGTGCAGTGCCGGCATCTTCTGATATAAAATCCGATATTTGCAAAACTTTGATACAAATATTGAGCTGAGGGATTTTATGAAGTATGTTTTAAAGCAGATTTTACAGATTATGAAAAAGCATACAGCAGCTTTAATTGTAATGTTAGGAGCCTGTATGCTATGTATGGTGGAGAGCTTTTTTCATCCTCTGGTCGTGCAGAAGCTTACAGACAGTGGTCTTGTTCAGAAAAATTATCAAGCCATCTGTACATACGCCTGCATTTTAATCGTTCTTATTATAGCTGTCCAGGCTTTGGAAGCGCTTCAGGACTGGCTGCTGCTCAGAGTACGCAATGATGTGCTTCATAAATTGCATGTGCAGGCATTCCAGAAGGTGCTTCGCCTAAAAATGGATCAATTTACTAAACAGAATAGTACAGAAATTATCAATCAGTTGAATATGGATATTGAAAGCGCAGGAATGTTGCTGGACAAAGGGATTCTGTATATGTTTACATATACGCTTCGTATTATCAGCGGTTTTATCGGATTGTTTTATATTAACTGGAAAATGGCTTTTTGCATTCTTGCATGTATTCCGGTGAAATTTTTGCTTTTACAGATATTAAGCAGAAAAAAAGAACATTTTTTTCAGGATTATATTAAAAGAAACCAGAGTTTTTATGCCTGGATGTCCGACCGGATTACCGGGATTCGAGAGGTAAAGCTTCAAAATCGTTATGAAACAGAAGAACAGAGTTTTTCCAGGTATAAAAAAGAGCTGCTGCATCAACAACAGAAGATCAGTCTCCTTGACATATGTAATATGACAGTGGAAACGGGAATACAGGGAATTATGACCGGGATTTATTACCTTTTAGGCGGTTTCTTTGTCTGTAATGGCTCGATGAGCATGGGAAGTGTTCTTGCTTTTATTTCTTACAGTGGAAATGTAACAGGACCTATTTCCATGTTGATGAATATTAAAATGATTATTGCCCAGATCCGTCCCTCATTTCGGAGACTTGAAGAGTTCTGGAACCTGGAAACAGAGCCACAGAAGGGGGACGCTTTCCAACAGGAGTTTCATTCTCTGGAACTGCGTAACGTCTGCTTTGGATATGATGGAAAGGATGTGCTGAGAAATGTGTCTATGGAATTATACCGCGGACAAAAAATCGCCATCATAGGGGAGAATGGAAGTGGAAAAAGTACATTGATTCAGATTTTACTTCGTTTTTTTCAGCCGGACAGCGGAAAGATTTTTATAAATGGACAAGAAGCAGAAGATATTGTTTTAACAGAATACCGCTCCTTTTTTTCTGTTGTTTCTCAGTTTCCTTATCTATTTCAGGAAACAATTCGGAAAAATCTGGATTATGAAGGGAGATACGGGGAGGAAGAGCTGAAAGCTGTATTTTCTGCAGCTGGAATGGAAGAACTTTTGGCACATTTTCCAGACGGCTTAGATACCCTTGTAGGAGTGGACAGCACCAATTTGTCAGGAGGAGAAAAGCAGAAACTTGCATTTCTTCGGGCGATGCTTCATCCGGCGCCAATCTTTATTTTCGATGAATGTACCTCTAATTTAGATAGAGAATCGGAAGAATGGTTTTTCACAAAGGGACTGGAGCTGTTAGGTGACAGACTGGTAATTTTGATCACTCATCAGTTGGAGTATACAAAAAAGTGTGACAAAATATATGAAATAAAAAATGGAAGAAGCATAAAATGGGAGGAATAAGCTATGTTAAAAATCGTTGATATGATGTATTCTTACACAGATTACAACACAGTTCTGGAGGATGTGAATCTTGATTTTGAAAAAGGGAAGCTATATGCCATTCTGGGACAGTCCGGCTGTGGAAAGACTACTATGCTTTCTCTTCTGGGAGGGCTTGACAGTCCGAAAAAAGGAAAGATTCTTTATGATGGAACGGACATTAAAGAATACGGGCTTGATAAGCACAGGCAGGATCATGTGGCATTTATTTTTCAGGGATATAATCTGATTGAGTACATGACGGTAAAAGAAAATGTGGAGCTGACTGCAAAACTTCCTGTGGAGGAAGCTCTGGAAAAGGTAGGGCTTTCCAGAGAGCTGTGGAACAGAAATGTGCTGAAGCTTTCCGGAGGGCAGCAGCAGAGAGTTGCCATTGCAAGAGGAATCGCAAGTAATAAACCGGTAATTCTGGCAGATGAGCCTACTGGAAATCTTGATGAAGATACGGCTAAGGGAATTATGGAGCTTTTGAAAAAAAGCGCCCATGAAGAAGGAAGATGTGTCATTATGGTAACACATTCTTCTGCTCTGGCAAAAGAAGCTGACGTAGTATGCACTTACAGAGATAAGCGTTTTTCAGCGGAGGTTGGGGAATATGCAGAAGAATAAAGAAAAAGGAATTTTGTATCATGCTGTTTTATATCTGAAACGAAAGAAATCAAGAAGTATGATTCTTTTGGGCATCTTTTTTACTCTGTCCGTTCTGGTACTTTCGGGAATTACACTTACAGATGCAGTGGGAAGTTCCCTTGAGGAGCTTCGAAAACAGTTTTATGCCTGTCTTACAGTAGAAAGAACCTTTGATGATGAAAATCTGGTAACACCGGAGCTTGGGGAAACGGCAGCAGAAGTGATAAATCCAAAGAAATGGAGCGGAACAAATACATTTTTTCTTTCCATGAAGGAACTTTCCCTGATTCCGGGAAAATTCACATCAGAAGGGAAGGAAGAAGCTCATACGGCAAGAATGGTTTCCTGTACGGAAAGTGTTCTTGGAAGAGAGTTTACGGAAGGAAAACTAAAGCTTACGGAAGGGGAACATATTCAAAGAGGCGACATTGGAAAAGCTGTTATTTCCGAGGAACTTGCTGCAGCAAATGGCTTGCACATAGGCGATACGGTCACTGGTACTGTGACAGACGAGATGATCATGCGGGCACGTTCCGGTGTAGGAAATACATATGATTTTCAGATTGTGGGGATTTTTCAGGTGGATCCGGAGGCAGATAATACTTCCACGCAGAGAGCGGAGACAGAAATTCTCTCCAATTATATTTTTGTAGATGAAAAAAGTGGTATGGACGTTCAGAGGGACGTATGGCAGGAAAAGACAGAGTATGGAAATGGCATTACATTCTGGATTGAAGATCCGGCGCTTCTTACAGGAGCACTGGAAAAACTGCAATCCATTTCGGGTTATGACTGGGACAGCTATTTTATTAATACAAATAATGCAGACTATGACAGAGCAGCAGAACCTCTGAATCAGATGGAAAAGATTTTGTTTCTCATGCTTGCGGTTGTTCTTGCTCTGGGAACGGTAATTCTTACAATTATTCTTACTATGTGGAACCAGGAAAGAACAAGAGAGATGGGAATCTTTCTTTCGATGGGATTTTCCAAAGGAAAGATTATGAGAAAACT
>JAUNAX010000160.1 GCA_030527365.1 Eubacteriales bacterium
CAAGCTCTGTTTTGGAGAGAGCTGCTTCATCTGCTACAAGAATTACATTCGGATGGAAACGAAGGATGGTTCCCGGAATCTGTGGAGAAACAGGTGCTGTCAGGACTTTATTTAAGATGTCTGCCTTGTCCTCGCCGCTGACAACCACAAGAAGCATTTTTGCACGCATGATTCCGCCGATACCCATTGTGTATGCCTGACGCGGAACATCTTCTTCTTTTTCAAAGAAGCGCTTATTTGCCTGAATAGTTGTTTCTGTAAGCTGTACGCAGTGAGTGCCGTCTTCGAAATGATCGTCCGGCTCATTGAATCCAAGGTGTCCGTCGTGACCAAGACCAAGAAGCTGAATGTCAACGGTTCCAACGCTGTTTAAGATTTCATCATATGCAGCGCAGGCAGCAGCAGCATCTTCCATTGTTCCGTCAGGAACGAAGGTGCGTTCCATTGGTACGTTTACCTTTGTGAGAAGGTTTTCGTTCATGAAGTAACGGTAGCTCTGATCGTTTGTACCGTCAAGCCCTTTGTACTCGTCAAGGTTTACAGTTGTGATCTGAGAGAAATCAAGATCTCCGTTTTCGTACATAGATACAAGATTTTTATAAAGACCAACAGGGGAAGAACCTGTTGCGAGACCGAGAACGCTGTCCGGTTTTAAGGTAATCTGTGCAGCGATAATGTTTGCTGCTTTGCGGCTTAATTCATCGTAGTTTTTGACTTTGTAAATTTTCATGCTTATTTCTCCTTTATATAAAATTTATAAAACCACCTGTGTCGTTGCCGTTACTGCTTACGCTCGGAACGGGCTTTTATGGAAGTGGAATATTCAGAGGGTGTCATTCCCGTTACCTTTTTGAACTGACGGGAAAAATAGTGAATGGAAGAGTAACCAAGGAAATCAGAAATCTGTGTAAAATTCAACTGATTTTCCCGGATAAGCTGTTTTGCAAATTCCACTTTCATTTCTGTAAAAAATTCTATGATCCCACACTGGTGCTGTTCCCGGAAAAGTTTCTGAAGCTGGGAGCGCCCAATGAGATTGTCGTGACAAATATCTTCTATGGTAACAAATTCCCGGATATGTTCCTCCAGATAAAAAATAACTTTGTTGTATATGGCGGAACCGTTTTTTGGAGCCGGATGTCTGTTTACAGGTATGGAAATCTGTGGCAGAGTGTGGCGGCGTATCATGGAAATCAGAAGCTCCTGTAGATAAAGTAGAATCATCTGCTGGGAACCGAAAAGGCTGTCCTTTTTAATTTCCATTTTCTGGATATACGGGTCGTCAAGGGGGGAAGCAATACATCTTCTTGCCTCTGCGATGATCATGCCGAGCAGGTTTCTCTCTGCATCGGAAAGAGTTAAAATACGTTTTTTAAAAAATTCCATGCAGGGAGAGCTGCATTCAAAAGATACAACTGCAATATTGGGAGCAGTCTGTCCCACAGCCGTTAAGTTATGAAATTCATTAGGCTGATGGAAAATCACCTGTCCTTTGTTTAAAATGTGTACTTCATCATCTGTCTGAACTTTTGCGCTGCCTTTGTCTACACATTGAAACTCCCAGAAGTTATGACGCTCTCCGGCATAATAAAAATCGCTTCTATATTCAAAATAATGTACGGTATAAAGTTTTTCTATATGTATTTCCTGTGTAAGAGGAATGCTTTCGTAAGCCATGCGCTATAACTCCTTGCATGAATGTTCTGAATCTGTTTTTATTATAGCTTAAAAGTGAGAAAAAAGCCAGTATAAAAAGTTATGTCCTATTTTTGTTCCTGGTAAGGTTCCGGTAAGCAAGGGCAGTCATGCCGCAGTTTTTCCGGAAACACTGGGCAAAGTAGCTGGAGGAGGAAAAACCGGAAAGCTGAGCGATTTCCGAAATGGTGTAATCGCTGGTTTCCAGAAGGTCTCTGCTTGTTTTCAGTCTTCTTGCAGTGAGATACTGAATGGGGGACTGTCCGTAAAATTTAGTGAAGGCGTGAACAAAATAATATTTGTTCAGATGTGCCATTTTTGCAAGAGAATCCAGGGTAATATCGTCCTGGTAGTGGGAATCGATATACCGTTTGATGCGGCTGCATTCCCGTGTGGTATTTTCTACTGGGATCAGCTCAAATGCGGAGTTTGTCTGTCTCATCAGAAGGAGAGTCAGAATTTCAAGAAAATTCTGGCATACGAGTTCATAACCAGGAGACCGGTGTTCTACTTCTTTCAGGATAGCAGAAAAATAAATTCCCAGATTTTTTGTGACAGATTTATCCTTTAATGCCATATAGCTGCTCTGATGGGAAAAGGAAAACTGAAAATCTTCAATACCAAGCGTAATGTATTCAAGAGGAGAGTCGTCCAGGGAAACTTCGGTGTGTTCTACATTTGGATTAATAATGATCAGTTCATCTTTATAAATAGGAAAATTCTTGCCTTCGATAAGGAAAGAGCCGGAACCGGATTTTACATAAAACAATTCCACGAATGGATGGGTATGGCGGATACTCTTCCAGTCGCCTTCATAAAGAGATGCGGAAACAGAAATCAGCCGTCCTGGAAGATGGCTTAAATGTTCCGAATCCAGTTGGTATTTACGCATACTCATAAGTAAATTCTCCTTTTAGTAATCTTGCTTTATAAACAGGTAAGAATATTTTAACAGAGGAACAGCAGAAGAACAATGAGAACTTAAAAGGAAAAAATTTACAGACAAGAGCAATATTTCTAAAATTTACAGCAATATAAGGATTGAAAAGAAACTTTCTTTCATATATCATAAGAAATACAAAATGGTTCTGTGTTTTTTATGCAGAATGCAGAAGAGCGAAAGGAGAAAATAATATGAAAGCGAAAAAAATCACAAGCCTGGTACTTTCTGCTGCAATGGTAGCAGGAATGACAACAGGACTCGCAACAAATGTTATGGCAGATGATGAGCAGGTATTAAAACTTGCTGTAGTAGAAACTGCATACGGACAGGATATGTGGAAAAATGTCTGCACAAAATTTGAAGAGGCAAATCCTGGGGTAAAGGTAGAGCTTACTATTGATAAGAAACTTGAGGATATTATCACACCAGCTATGAAATCCGGCGATTATCCTGATGTTATCATGAGAGCTGTAGGTTCTGAATCTGCATTAACAGAGACTTTCGTAAAAGATAACAATGTTGAGGAAATGACAGACGTACTGGAAATGACAGTACCTGGCGAAGACGTAAAAGTAAAAGATAAAATTCTTCCGGGTTTTGTTGACAACTCCATTACAAATCCATACGGAGATGGAAAAACATACCTGATGCCGATGTTCTATGGACCATGTGGACTTTTCTACAATAAAGGTCTGTTTGAAGAAAAAGGCTGGGAAGTTCCGGAAACATGGGATGAAATGTGGGAACTTGGAGATAAGGCAAAAGAAGAAGACATCGCATTATTTACATATCCTACAGCTGGATACTTTGACGCATTCTTCTACGCTCTGCTTCACGAAGCAGCAGGCGCTGACACATTCCAGGAAGCGTTAAAATATGGTGAAGGCGTATGGGAAACAGAAGGAGCAACAAAGACATTTGATATTATCGAAAAACTTGCTTCTTACACAGAGAAAACAACTCCTGCAAACGCAAACGACAACGATTTCCGTAAGAACCAGCAGCTGATTCTTGACAACAAAGCTCTGTTCATGCCAAACGGAAACTGGGTTATCGGCGAGATGGCAGACGCTCCTCGTGCAGACGGATTTGAGTGGGGCTTCACAGCTCTTCCGGCAGTAGAAGAGGGCGGCGAAAGAGCTTCCTATACATTCTTTGAGCAGATCTGGATGCCAAAGGGTGCTGTAAATAAAGACCTTGGAAAACAGTTTATCGCATATCTGTACTCTGATGAAGC
>JAUNAX010000161.1 GCA_030527365.1 Eubacteriales bacterium
AGTAAAATTCCCACCAAAAAATAGAGCGAACTATTTGCATTTTTCTTATTCATTTTCTGCCTCGTCTTTCTTATCTCCGTTTATTTTTTCTTCTATTTCTCTCTCATATCAATTCCCTTTTCCGGCACTAATATGAAAAAATCCCCCAGAAACATTATACAACATTTCCGGAGGGATTCCTTATAAAATATTTACTTTTTAGATTTCATACCACTTGATTTCATTTGCTTCCATATGAAGGTCAAAGCTGCTTCCATCTCCGCGATAAACTGTTGTATCCTGTGGCTCGTAAGTATTATTTACGACACAGTATTTTCCGTTTTTCACATATGCGTGAACTTCTACGTTGAAGTTTGTGGAGAACCATTGATTCAGCTTTTCATCATCTCCTGCAGACCAGAGAATCGCGCGGTACAGAATACGGCTGTTTTCAAAACTGTATGGCAGACCGCTGATGTAAACGCCGCGACCTTTTCCGAACTCTTTTACTGCCATCTGTACTTCCTGCTCTCTCTGAATGAGGATTTCTGTTTCCGGAAGTGCAAAAATATTCTTCTTGCCTTCTCCGAAATCTACGTCCTTTGTACAATCAGAAAGAATGAAATGATCTTTGTGCTCTTCCCAGTTGTATTTATCTCTGTTCAGGTTAAAGCCGTGTTCTTCTTCCACACCAAGAATATCGGAAAGCTGGAAGAAACGTCCCTGCCACTGATGTGCTGTGGGCTCACCTACGCCGATAAATCCGCCGCCATTGTAAACAAATTCTTTTACTGCTGTAACAATTTTTTCGTTTGTCCAGTATTCTCCGCCGCCGTAAGCAGTATCTGCGTCTCCCACATTGATAATCACATCAATATCCTTTAAGACGTCCGGATTTTCCAGAATGTCTTCAAAGCTTATAAATTTCACATCGAAAGGAGCGCCGCTTAACGCCTCGATAATTCCTGCATAGGAGTAGTTCTGTTTATGATAGATTGCATGGTGTACCATGTGATTTCCCCATGCGCGCATTTTGCCCCAGCAGTTTAATACTGCTACACGTTCTACGCAGTAAGGAGTTGTTCCCGTAATATTATCATAAAGTGTACGGAATTCATCACATACGCTTTCAATGTATTCCACAAATTCCGGGAAATCAAGAGCAAGTTTTAAGTATCCGCCATATCCGATTCTCTGGATCGGGCTTCGAAGGATTGCTCTTCTTGCTGTTACCCAGTTTACTTTTGCTTCTTTTACAGGATCGCCACCCTCATGGAAGGTATCCGGGAAGAAATATGGAAGGAAACGTCCCTCTGTATAATTTACATTTTTAATATCGCTGATAAGACGGAGTGTTGCGCCGTTTCCAACGCTTCCTACTACTGCGTCAATTCCGATGGATGCAAACTCATCCATAAATGGTTCCATTCCGATCCAGTGGTCACCAAGGAACATCATGGCTTCTTTTCCGAACTCATGTACAATGTCCACCATCTCTTTTGCAAGTTTTGCAACTTCTCTTCTCTGGAATGCCTGGAAATCACGGAACTCCTTAGATGGAATGCGGTAAGTATTATTCATATATCCCTGATCGATAATAAACTCCGGACGGAATTTATAACCAACTTCTTTCTCAAACTGCTCCAGAATATATGGGCTTACAGATGCGGAATATCCATACCAGTCTACATATTTTTCTCTTGCAAGCTCATCGAAAATCAGCGTGAACTGATGGAAGAATGTAGTGAAACGTACTACATCTACATATGGGTGTGTTTCCAGGAAACGGCGCAGTCTTTTCAGAGAAAACTCTCTTGTAAGAGGCTGACGCACGTCAAAAGTCATCTGCGGTTCTACATCTTTCCAGTCATTTACAACTGCATTGTACATATGAACCGGATCCCACATAATGTAAGCAAGGAAGCTTACTGTATAGTCATGGAAAGGAACGGCATCAATAATCACATTCCCGCTTTCCTCGTCATAGCTCCATTTATCTGTCGGAACAGGCTCTCCTGTTGTACGATCCATAACTTCCCACCAACGCTTTTTATCATCGCGTGTATTTACTTTTAACATGGCAGGATAAATATGATCCATTAAGTGAATAGAAAGCTTGTCGGACACTGCGCTGTAGAAATCTGTCATAATATACATCTGCTGGATTTCTTCAGGGTGTGCTTTTGCCCACTCATTGTCTTTTCTTGTTGTGTAATAAGTTGCATAAACCTTCGCATCCACTTCTTTCAGCTCTGCCGGAAACTCTGTTCCGTCACAGTCACGTACTGCATCTGCTCCCCATTTTTCCAGAATCTCAAGTGTCTGAGGAATCACATTCAAATCTGTAGGAATGGTTACGCGTCCTCTTTTTTTCTCCATTTTGTTTTCCTCCGTTTTGCTTTTACACATATCTTAATGCTCTCATTATACTATGCTGCCTCCCCCCTTTTCCATCTATATCTTGTCCTCCATTTTAGAATTCTTGCTTTTTTTATGAAAGAATCCTAAATTTTTTCTTCCATAGCACCTGGGAATATGATAAAATAAGCCGAAATCTAAATTTATAATTACTTTTTGAGGAGGAAAAATGGAACAACGAAAAATCATTCAAGTAGAAGACAAAGTGCCGGCAAAGCTTCTGATTCCTTTAAGCATTCAGCATATGTTTGCCATGTTCGGCGCCACTGTTCTGGTTCCTTTTATTTTTGGAATCAATCCCGCTGTCGTTCTGTTTATGAACGGTGTCGGCACACTTTTATTCATCGTTCTTACAAAAGGAAAAGCACCTGCGTATCTCGGCTCCAGCTTTGCATTCCTGGCTCCTGCCGGAATCGTCATCAGCCAGATGGGATATGAGTACGCGCTTGGCGGATTCGTAGCTGTCGGTTTCTGCGGCTGTATTCTCGCATTCATTATTTATAAATTCGGTTCTTCCTGGATTGATGTGGTGCTTCCCCCCGCTGCTATGGGACCAGTTGTAGCTCTTATCGGACTCGAACTTTCCGGAAGTGCCGCCAGCAATGCCGGATTATTAGATGAGGTTATCAATCCTAAAAATGTGATTGTATTTCTTGTCACACTTGGAGTTGCTGTTTTTGGAAACATCCTGTTCCGCGGCTTTTTATCTGTTATCCCGATTTTAATTGCCGTAATTGCAGGATATATTGCAGCCCTTTGCTGCGGAGTTGTGGATTTTACAGAGGTTGCCAAAGCCCCTTTATTTGCACTTCCAAACTTCCAGCTTCCAAAATTTGATATGGACGCTATTCTTATTATTCTTCCCGTTATTCTTGTTATTACCTCCGAGCACATCGGGCATCAGGTAGTCACAAGTAAAATTGTAGGAAAAGATCTTTTAAAAGATCCGGGACTTCACCGTTCTTTGCTTGGAGACAACCTCTCCACTATGCTTTCCGGTCTTATCGGCTCTGTTCCCACTACCACATATGGGGAAAACATCGGAGTTATGGCAGTCACAAAGGTATACAGCGTCCGGGTGATCGCAGGTGCAGCCGTTTTATCCATTATCTGCTCCTTTGTAGGAAAGCTTTCCATGCTGATCCAGACCGTTCCCGGTCCTGTGATCGGAGGCATTTCTTTCCTTTTATATGGTATGATCGGAGCCTCCGGTATCCGTATTCTCGTAGATTCCAAAGTGGATTATGGACGTTCCCGTAACCTGACACTGACCTCTGTTGTCTTTGTCACAGGTCTTTCCGGCATCTCCGTAAAATTTGGAAATGTAGAGCTTACAGGAATGGTCCTTGCCTGCATTGTGGCAATGATTTTAAGCCTTCTCTTCCATGTACTTGACAGATTTAACCTGACAAATGATAAGGAAGAAGCGTAATTCCATAAATAATTTCAGGCAGAGAGCTTAATGCCCTCTGCCTG
>JAUNAX010000162.1 GCA_030527365.1 Eubacteriales bacterium
TCTTCTGTAACCTCAATTTTGCGGATTTCCTTTGTGCGGATTTCCTCTTTAATTGCAGATATAAATTCTTCCAGACTTCTCATACCTTCGTCTCCCAGGAAGCGGCTTCTTACAGATACCTTTCCTTCTTCCTCTTCTTTTGCACCTACGATCAGCATGTACGGCACTCTTGCAAGACGGGCTTCACGAATCTTATATCCCATCTTTTCTGAACGATGGTCTGCTGAACAGCGGATACCATTTTCTTTAAGCTGCGCTTCCACTTTTGCTGCATAATCGCTGTATTTTTCGGAAATCGGAATCACACGAACCTGCTCCGGGCACAGCCATGTGGGGAACATTCCCGCATATTTTTCAATGAGCCATGCAAGTGTACGCTCATAGCAGCCCATAGCTGTACGGTGAATAATGTACGGTCGCTGTTTTTCTCCGTTTTCATCAATGTAGTACATATCAAACTGCTCTGCAAGAAGTGCGTCCCACTGAATAGTAATCATGGTGTCTTCTTTTCCATATACGTTCTTTGCGTTGATGTCAACCTTCGGTCCGTAGAATGCAGCTTCTCCTACATCCTCAACAAACGGAATATTCAGCTCTTCCAGCATAGTACGGATATGCCCCTCTGTCTCATTCCATACCTCTGCATCGCCAATATATTTTTCTCTGTTTTCCGGATCCCATTTGGAAAGATGATATGTTACATCCTCCTCAACGCCAAGAACCTGGAGGCAATACTGTGCAAGGGCAATACAATCTTTAAACTCTTTTACCATCTGATCCGGTCTTACAATTAAGTGACCCTCAGAAATGGTAAACTGACGCACACGTGTGAGACCGTGCATTTCTCCGGAATCTTCATTTCTGAATAAAGTAGATGTTTCTCCATAACGAAGCGGCAGATCACGGTAGCTGTGCTGCTCTGCTTTATATACATAATACTGGAATGGACATGTCATAGGACGAAGAGCATATACTTCTTTATCCTTTTCTTCGTCTCCTAATACAAACATTCCATCTTTATAGTGATCCCAGTGTCCGGAAATCTTGTACAAATCACTTTTTGCCATAAGAGGTGTCTTTGTACGGATATATCCTCTCTTTGTCTCCTCGTCTTCAATCCATCTCTGCATTTCCTGCATGATGATCACACCGTTTGGCATAATAAGAGGAAGTCCCTGACCGATTACATCTACTGTTGTAAAGAGCTTCATCTCGCGTCCCAGTTTATTGTGGTCACGTTTTTTTGCCTCTTCCATCTGTTCCAGATGTGCTTTCAGCTCGTCTTTGGAACCGTAGGCTGTTCCATAAACACGTGTAAGCATCTGGTTCTTTTCACTTCCTCTCCAGTATGCACCAGATGCGGAAAGAAGTTTAAATGCTTTAATTCCTTTTGTACTCATAAGATGGGGACCTGCACATAAATCCACCCAGTCTCCCTGAGAATAGAAGGAAATCTCTTCTCCCTCCGGTAAATCTTCAATTAATTCAACCTTATAAGGCTCATTTTTTTCTTTAAAAAATGCGATTGCGTCTTCTCTCGTTTTTGTAAAACGCTCAATCTTTGCGCCTTTTTTGATGATTTTTTTCATCTCTTTTTCGATTGCGTCAAGGTCTTCTCTTGAAAATGGCGGACATTCGAAATCATAATAAAATCCTGTATCAATGGACGGTCCGATTGCAACCTTTGCCTCCGGATAAAGAGTCTGAACAGCCTGTGCCAGAACATGAGAAGCTGTATGGCGAAGAGCTGCAAGACCTTTTTCATCTTTTGAAGTAAGGATATTCAGTTCGCAGTCTTTCGCTACTACTGTGCGAAGGTCTACAACCTCTCCGTCTACTTCTCCTGCACATGCTGCACGTGCCAGTCCCTCACTTATATCCTGTGCGATTTCAATTACTGATTTTGCTTCTGCGTACTCTTTTTTTGAGCCGTCTTTTAATGTGATAATCATATTGTCTCCTTTCTTTTCTTATAAAAATCCTTGTTAATGAATAAAAAAAGCCCTTACAATGCAATGCACTGTAAGGGACGAGTATCTCGCGGTTCCACCCTGCTTGTTATATCTGCTTATACAAAATATAACCACTTCATTGATGATAACGGAATCACCGGACCGGATTGGGGCCACTCGGAGGTAGTTTTCAACTGCTTCCCGATAAGATGCTTCCAGCAAATGCACCTCTCTCTGGAACGTTCCACAGCCTACTCGTCTCGTCTGCGTGTTTTCTTTTGGTTCTGAACCACATTATATACGCCGGATTTCTGTTTGTCAATGGCGTTTCAGATATTTCCTTTTAATTGTTCTTTCACAAGGGCAAATATTTCTCTTACGATATAATGCGGTTCCATAAATGGATCCGATGAAGCGGCAATCCCTTCCGGAGACGCATACCCCATTTTTTTCGCAAGACGGACTGCCCTGTATACATGAAAATCATTTGATAAAATTCCTGTTTTTTTCTCTTTGCAGCCTGTCATTTCATCTGAAAATTTCAGATTTTCCTTTGTGTCTGTAGATTTTTCTTCCAAAATCAGCCTTTCAGAAAAAATTCCGTTTTCTGAAAGATACCGCCTCATACAGAGCGCCTCTGTAATCTTTTCGCCAAAGCCCTGACCGCCTGATAAGATCAGTTTTGTATCCGGATTCTTTTTTCCATAGTCAAGGGCTGCTTCCAGCCTTTTCAGAAGTGCTTTAGAAGGCACTTCCCCTTTTACGTGTGCACCAAGAACCACTACATAATCCAGATTTTCTCTGCCTTTTGCATTCATACCGGATAAAACCTTTATAAAAAGAAAAACAAGGAGACAGCCCCCTGTAAAAACAAGAATCCAATATATATATTTTATCCATGTTGGAAACAAAGCTGGATATTTTTTATCTGCCATAAAAAGAAAGCCATTTCCTGCAAGAAAAACAGCGCCTGCAAGCCATATCCAGGAAAAGTCTGTATGAATCCCGGAATAAACCACAATTCCCAGATAGTACAAAAGACATAAGACTGCTGCCACAAAACATAAATTTACCATCTTTCCTCCATGAAACAAAATAGCTGCCGACAATGCCGACAGCCTGATTTGTTATTCCATTTTCTTATCTTCCGCAACAATGTTTGTATTTTTTGCCGCTTCCGCACGGACATGGATCATTACGTCCGATTTTATGTGCTTTTACGATTGTACCGGATTTTTTCTGCTCCATGTAAAGTTCTTTCTTTTTCTCCGGAGTAAAAATCTTATCCCACTGCGGCAGATTGTAAAGCCAGTCTGCCTTTGCATCTACCATGTTTTTATAAAGAAGCTCTTTGTCAAAGGCAAGATTTACCTTTGTGTTCTCGTCCATTGTTTCGATTGGATTCTGAACCAGAAGGCTGTCATTGATTCCGTCAAGGAAACCAACCATTGTAAGAACTTCCTGTCCATATTTTTCAGCCAGCTCTTTTACTGTTCCGGAAACTGTCTCGTCCGGATTCTCAAGAAGCTGCTCATAAATACCTTTTTCAATGTTAAAATAATTTGCCCAGAATCTCTGCAGTTTATTGCGGTCTGCCTGCTGGTCGTAAGCGATGGAACGCCACTGCTCTAAGATAGTTTTATCGCTCATTTCTTAATCCTCTTTTCCAAAATTTCATCGATATTTGTGCTTTTCATTAAAGCTTTTTTATTATATCATCTTTTTTGTAAAAACACAAACCAAAAAAATTTTATTTTAACGTATAAACAGGCGCATTTATACCCATACTATAAATGTTCATTGGAACCCCCTTCAATGAACAGCACAAAAGACAAGGTATGAAATACTTATATCCTCCCCTTGAAG
>JAUNAX010000163.1 GCA_030527365.1 Eubacteriales bacterium
AGGGAATCGCAATGGGAAAGATTTCCGTGCTGAAAAAAGATGATTACATTGTAAAGAGAACAAAAATAGAAGACCCTCAGGCTGAAATTCAGAGAGTGAAAGATGCAGTTGCTGCATCACAGGAACAGCTTCAGAAACTCTATGAAAAAGCTGTAAAAGAAGTGGGTGAAGCCAGTGCCGCTATCTTTGAAGTCCATCAGATGATGCTGGAGGACGAAGATTATAACGAGTCTATCGAAAATATTATTACGACAGAGCTGGTGAACGCAGAATATGCAGTTGCTTCCACAGGCGATAATTTTTCTGAAATGTTTGCAAGCATGGATGATGATTATATGAAAGCAAGAGCTGCGGATATTAAAGATATTTCCAAGCGTCTTGTAAAAAATCTCTCCGGACATGGCGGAGACGGCATTGACCTGGAAGAGCCTGTTATTGTTGTGGCAGACGACCTTTCTCCAAGCGAGACAGTGCAGATGGATAAAGATAAAATTCTTGCTTTTGTTACTGTACATGGCTCTGCAAATTCACATACAGCAATTCTTGCGCGTATGATGAATATTCCGGCTCTCATTGGCGTGGATATGGATCTGGAAGCGCTGACTACAGGAACAGAAGGCGCTGTAGATGGTTTTACAGGAGAATTTTATGTAGAGCCGACAGAAGAGGTGAAAATTTCTATCCAGGCAAAAATCGAGGAAGAAAAAGAGAAACAGGCACTTCTTCAGACCTTAAAGGGTAAAGAGAATGTAACAAAAAGCGGAAAAAGCATTAAACTTTATGCAAATATCGGAAGTGTTTCTGATATGGGCTATGTTCTTGAAAATGATGCAGGCGGAATCGGACTTTTCAGAAGTGAGTTCCTTTATATTGGAAGAAATGAACTTCCTGGAGAGGAGGAGCAGTTTCAGGCATACAAGCAGGCTGTACGGAATATGGCAGGCAAAAAAGTTATTATCCGTACTCTTGATATTGGAGCGGATAAACAGGCGGATTACCTTCAGATTCCTCATGAGGAAAATCCGGCAATGGGATATAGAGCAATTCGTATCTGTCTTACACAGCCTGAAATTTTTAAAGTTCAGCTTCGCGCACTGTTTCGTGCCTCTGCATATGGAAATCTTGCGATTATGTATCCGATGATCACTTCTGTTGAGGAAGTGGAACAGATTCAGCAGATTGTCCGCGAGGTAAAAGCAGAATTGAAAGAGGCGGAGATTCCATATAAAGATGTGGAAGAAGGGGTTATGATCGAGACGCCGGCTGCTGTTATGATCAGTGATGATCTTGCGAAAATGGTAGATTTTTTCAGCATCGGAACAAACGACCTGACCCAGTATACACTTGCCATTGACCGCCAGAATGAAAAACTTGATTCATTTTACAGACCGCATCACAAGGCGATTTTAAGAATGATTAAAATGGTTGTAGATAATGCACATAAAGAGGGCAAATGGGCAGGAATCTGCGGTGAGCTGGGAGCAGATCCGGAGCTTACAGAAGAATTTGTAAATATGGGAGTGGACGAGCTTTCTGTAGCTCCGTCTATGATTTTAAAACTCCGCAAAATTATCCGGGAAATGGAATAGGAGAAGGGACATGAATTATATTCGCAGGCATAAAAAGGCTGCTGTCATCATTGTTCTTGCTGCACTTGTTCTTTTTGCCTTCCTGGGAACACAGAGAAAAAATGCAACATCTCAGTCAGTGTATGATACACTTGCAGATACTCCGAGAGGAGAAGCTATTGAAGAGAATAAATATTATTCCGGACAGCTTACCCAGAGAGAGTATGAAGATTATGAATTTCTAAAACAGAAAATAGAAAATCTGGAAGGCGGAGTTCTGACTCTCCCGAATCCGTTAAATGGAAAAGAGTATCAGAGGATTCTGACAGCTCTGGAATATGAAGGAAATAATTATTTTTATGGATTTATTGATATTCCAATGACAGGAGACGGGGTTTATGTTTTCCATGAAGACAAAGATCCATTCCGCCTTGTAGATAAAAAAATCGAAAAGGTTGTGCTGTTTTTATCCTGTGCAGAAGGAATTGAACTTTTCGGTCAGTTTGCAGATGACGGAACATTGATCAATATAGAGGAAATCCAGAAAGGTTTTTCTGTAAATAATGAGGAAAAAGTGAAGAAAATCCGTGAAATGCAGGAAGAAACAGAAAAAGTCATGGACGAGATCCTTGACGGAATACCGGAAGGTGCAGGGGAGAAGACGACAGCAGATTATTTCCGCAAATGGCTTGATGAAAACATGAAGATTGCTGATGATGCGGGAAAGAAAGCTCAGGAGCTTGACAATATGGGAGAGATGCTGGAACAGGTATATCCCTACAACCATCTGGCTGCCCTGAAAGAAAAGAAAGCAAGTATTCTGGGATACGGAAAGATTTTTTCTGAGCTTTGCAGAAGAGCAGGAATCGACTCTCATGTAGTAATGGGAACATGGAACAGTCAGTGGACAGACGGAGAAACCTATGTTTTGTGTGAGACAATAATAGATGGACAGAAGATCTATATTGATGCAAGCGGAGCGAAATCAAAGGCTCTTGCAGGCAAGCGCTATCTCACAGAAAAAGAGGCGACAAGCCGTATGACATTTGTTGATTATTTTGAATATAAGTAGGAGGAAAGGAAATGTTTGGCTTTTTAAAGAAGAAACAGGACGATGGATATATGCTGGGTTCTCCGGCAAAAGGAAAAGCGGTAGATTTAAAAGAGGTAAATGACCCCACTTTTAATTCCGGAATGCTGGGACAGGGTGTTGCGGTGATTCCTTCAGAGGGAAAAATCTATGCACCTGCAGACGGAGAAATCGCAATGGTTTTCGATACGCTTCATGCAGTGAGCTTAAATGCTTCCAACGGAGCAGAAATCCTTGTTCATGTAGGACTTGATACTGTGAATTTAAAAGGAAAAGGCTTTAAAGCGCATGTGCAGGCAGGCGATAAAGTAAAAAAAGGTGACTTAATGCTTGAAGCAGACCTTGAATTTTTAAAAGGCGAGGGATATGACATTATCACACCTGTACTTGTATGCAATACTGACGATTACGCATCTGTCCAGGGAATTTTCGGAAAAGAAGTAGAGCCGGGAGATGACGTAGTAAGAATCAAGGCAAAATAATTGTGGATTTTATGACCGGATTTTCCGGTATAAAATAAATAATGGGGAGTGTTTTACAGTCTTCATTGTGTCAAAAAGGGATTAAGAGAAGGAAAGAGGAGGAAATCTAATTATGATGAAGTATCTTCAGAGATTAGGAAAATCTCTTATGCTTCCGGTTGCATGTCTTCCGGTTGCAGCTATTCTTCAGGGAATTGGTTACTGGATCGACCCTACAGGCTGGGGCGCAAACAATGTAATCGCAGCATTTTTATTAAAGGGCGGCGGCTGTCTGATCGATCAGATGCCAATCCTTTTTGCTATCGGTGTTGCTGTTGGTATGTCTGACGACAATGACGGTACAGCAGGTCTTGCAGGACTTGTTTCCTGGATTATGACAACTACACTTCTTTCTACAAGCGTTGTATCCATGCTTACAAAAACAGCAGTAGAAGAAGTTGACCCTGCATTTGCAAAGACTCAGACACAGTTTATCGGTATTCTGTGTGGTCTTATTGCAGCAGCTTGTTACAATAAATTTAAGAACACAAAACTTCCGGATGCATTCTCCTTCTTTAGTGGAAAGAGATGTGTTGCCATCGTTACAGCAGGCGCATCACTTGTATCCAGCTTTGTTCTGTTCTTTGTATGGCCAATCGTTTACAATGCACTTG
>JAUNAX010000019.1 GCA_030527365.1 Eubacteriales bacterium
ACGGAGAATTTGCAGCAGGCTCCATGCTTCCGAAAGTACAGGCTGCCGTTGACTTTGCTTCCTCTGCTCCCGGAAGAACTGCCATGATTACCCTCCTTGAAAAAGCAAGGGACGGCATTCACGGAAAAACCGGAACTACCGTCCACATATAATGTTTATTCTGTTGTTTTCTTTTTTAAGCTCCGGCATCATCGTTGCCAGCATGATAAAGAAACAGACACAGCCGCCAATCAGATTGAACACCCTGTCTTCTCTTTTCTTTATTTCTCTGTTATCATATAATCTATGTCTTTTAGCTCTCTTCCGTGTTCGATCTGATATACGGCAACATCCAGGGGATACCTATTTAAAATACGCTTTCCGCCCACATCGCCTGCAAGAGAAAAAAGCTCATTATAATATCCCTTTGAAAAAATACAGGGGTTTCCCCGCTTCTCTCCACTTTGCATACAAGCCATGCCTTTTCCTGATTTCCGAAAAACTTCCAGAAGCCCCATCACACTTTCCCAGGTAAGCCAGGGCTGGTCCGCCACTGTAAAAAGGCAGGAATCTGCCTCTTCATTTGCTTTCAGACCGATTTTTAAGGAAGAGGAAATCCCCTTATCGGGATCTGGATTATAACAGACCTTTACTCCCCGCTTTTCTGCTGCCTCCCCGATTTCCCGGTACTGGGTCACAACTGTCACAGGGCAGAAATCTCCTGTCTTTTTCAAAATCTCCTCCTGTACCTTCAAAAGACAGGAAAGCGTCCTCTCATACATGGGAATCCCCTCAATTTTATACAAAAGCTTATTCTCACCAAAACGGCGGCTGCTCCCAGCCGCCAGCATAATCAATGCTGTATTTTTCTTTTTTTCTCTAAGGCTTCCGAAGAAAACCGGAATATCCATATCCGAAAGCTCCCTTCTTATCCTGTCCAGAATTTCTCTCTCTTTTACTGTGTCCGTCTTGTTTAAATATACCCGGTACTCCCGGTCTCCCACGCCTTTTAAAAGTCCATTTTTATCCGAAACTGCCCGTATCATATCTTCCGGAAAGATAACATCTGTTTCTTTTTTTCCAAGAAACAGAGCTGTTTCAAATGGACGATATGCCGCCTCTTTTATCGTTTGCCCAAGAGAATCCAGCCCGGAAACTGCAATGACAAGATCTGTAAACTCAGGAATTACAGGCTCCCATTCCATCGGAATCTTAAACGGCTTTTTTCTGGCTCCGTCCGCCTCAACGAGAAGCACATCACAAATCCCTGAAAGTTCTCTTAATTTTTCATAAGGAAGGGCACATAGTTTTTCTTTTCGCCTGTCTATGGAAGCAGCCAACACATATCCGTATCTTAAAATAAGAGCTTCTGCCCCTTCTCCATCTGGAGCAAAGGAACGCTCTTTTTCCATTGCCATATGCGTAGTCGTCGTAACCGCTACTTTTTTTCCTGCCTGAACAAGCTCCTCTGTAAGCCGCCAGATAAGCCCTGTCTTTCCTCCACTTCCCACAACTGCAATTCTTTTGTGTGAAGGCTTTATATGAAGCCCGGAAAGAAACTTTGAAGAAACATAACTCATAACGGCAAAATTCCTCTGGAAAGAAGAATCTCCACAACGCTTCCTGCAATACATCTCGCTTTATCAGAAATAGTATAACAGTTTTCTTTCTCTTCTTTTCTCGGGTCTATATCTGCGATTTTCATTCCTTTATGAACTTTATAGCCGTCCCTTATGATTCCTCTTAATATTCCGGTAAGAGAAGCAAATACCGGCACATCTTCCACTGTGGCGATTACCTGCCCTTTCTCTACAAAATCAGCAATTTTCGCCTTATTTAATATCACGCCCTCTTCTGGAGAGTGAATCACTCTCTCCTTTCCCACTCCCGCGATCAGTCCGGGGGTTCCCGTATTTGGAAGAGCTTCCCCGTCCTCTATGATTTTTCCAAGGTCATGGCCGCGCATGGTCTCAATCACAAAATCTACATCGTATCCCGCCGCAAATCCGGGACCCAGAGCAATGGTAAGAGGCGCCATCGCCTTTGTTGTTCCAAGATTTTTTTTCGCAAGAATAGCGTCTATCACTGCATTAGGAGCAAATTCTTTTATACACGCCCCTGTCTCGTCAGCAAGAAGGGGAATCTCCCCCTCCTGCCATACTTTTTCGCATTCTGCCAGAGAAGAAATCTTTCTGCAGAGAACCCCCTCCACAAAAGATTCCCCCTCGTAAACAGCTTCGCAGAAAGACACTTCTCTTCGAATAGCGCTTGGAGCCGCACTTTCCAGTATCAGTACGCGGTAGCCGCAGCGATATAGCCTGTGTATCACTCCGCTTGCAAGATCTCCGCCACCACGCACAAGAATTCTGTTCGTTCTCATTTTTCTTTCTGTCTCTCCAACTGTTCGTTATTTACCTTTTCCACTGCATTGACAATATTCTGATACCCGGTACACCGGCAGAGATTTCCTGCCATATGCTTTTTAATAGCCTCTCTTGTAAGCTTTTCTCCTCTTTCCAGAAGAACCGTTGCAGACATAACAAAACCAGGCGTACAGAATCCGCACTGAATAGCGCCTTCCTCAATAAAAGCCTCCTGGATTCTTGTAAGCTCTCCGTCCTTTTCCAACCCTTCCAGAGTACGGATATTTTTACCTTCCGCCCACACAGCCATATAAATACAGGAATCTATGGTTTCCCCGTCTACAATTACCGTACAGGCGCCGCATTCACCAACCTCACAGCCTTTTTTTACTGAGGTAAGTCCCAGATGATTGCGAAGCATATCAAGAAGAGATTCTCTTACATCTACATATTCTGCCACCTCTTTGCCGTTTACGGTACACTGTACCAGTCTTAAATCTTTTTTCATGACGGCTCACCTCCTGCAAGTTTTACAGTTTCTCTTAATGCGCGGGCTGCAATTTCCCCGCCGATCTGAAGGCGGAATTCTTTTGACGCTCTCCAGGAATCTCTCGGATTAATCTCCTCCCTAACAAGAGTTTTTATTTTTTCATAAAGCGCTTCTCCGATTTCCATTCCCTTTAAGGCTGCCTCCGTCTTTTTACACCGATAAGGTACAGGCGCAGCCACACCGAAGGTGATCCGCACATCATCCAGAATGTTTGTCTCTGCATTTACCTTGCTTACCACACTGCAGCTCAATGTGGCAATATCCATTGCATTTCTCATGGAATATTTAATATAATGTCCGTGATACCCCTGGTATTCTTTTCCCGGAATAATAATGTGCGTCAGTACATCTCCACAATGTAAATCTACTTTTCCAGGTCCTAAATAAAACATATCAATAGGTACGGTACGTCCTCCTTCGCCGTCTGCAATCCGCAGCATGGCATTAAGAGAAAATAAAGACGGCGCGCTGTCTGCGCTGACGGCTCCATTACAGACATTTCCTCCAATAGTACCGATATTTCGAACCTGAGGTCCCCCTACCTGATCCACTGCCTCTCCGAGAACAGGAATATGTTTCTGAATCACAGGATCATTTGTAACATGGGAAAATGTAGTTCCTGCGCCAATATAAATATCTCCGGAATCCATAAGCGTCACGCCCTGCATTTCTTTTATATCTCTTATGGAAACAAGGGAAGTTCCCGCCATTTTTCCCTCTCTTATTTTGATCAGAACGTCGCTTCCCCCGGAAATAATTCTTGCGTCCGGGTGTTCTTTTAAAAGACTTACCGCCTCTTTTATACTCTCTGCATTATAGTAATTTTCAATATCATACATACCCCAAACCCCCTTTCTATTAAATCAGTCCTGCTTCTTTAAAGCCTGAAATCAGTCTTTGAGGTGTGAGAGGATTTTCGTTAAAGGCTACGCCTGTTGCATGGAGCACTGCATTTCGAATGGCAGGAGCTGCCGGGATTGCAGGCGGCTCTCCAAGAGCCTTATTGCCGTATGGTCCCATAGGATCTTCAAGTTCTACAAAATCCACATCCAGATCCGGCGTATCCATAGTAGTCATAAGCTTGTAATCAAGAAGCGTTCCGTTTAAAGGTCTTCCTGTTTTTTCATCAAGAAGAAGCTGCTCGGAAAGTCCATATCCCATACCCATAGACATACCGCCTTCCACCTGCATTCTGGCAAGCTGCGGATTTAAGAGCTTTCCGCTGTCATGTACATTAATAATATCCAGTATCTTGATTTTTCCAAGTTTTAAGTCTACCTCAACCTCAACAAAACAGCAGCCTGTTGCAATGGTGTTTTTCTTTACCTGCGTGGAAACCTCCGCTGTAATTGCCGAAGAATTGGTAAGGCTGTAATAGCTTTCCATTGCAAGCTCTTCCAGGGAGAGAACCTTCTGTCCGTCTGCAAGAATCCAGCCGTGGTCAAGGCTTAAGGTGCGCTCCTCCCCTTCCAGAAGCGTTGCCGCATAATCCAGAATTTTATGAAGCATAAGTTCTGCACATTTCTTTACGGCAGTTCCCGTTACAAAGGACTGTCTGGAGGCGTAAGCGCCTGTATCGAAAGGTGTTATATCCGTATCCTGCACGGTCTGGATATGTATGTCCTCCACGTCCATGTGAAGCGTCTCTGCTGCCATCTGAGAAAATACAGTATCTGCTCCCTGACCAATTTCTGTGGCTCCAAGGGAAAGCTGCATACTTCCGTCCTGATTCAGCACAAGACGGGCGCCTGCAATTTCCAGAGAAATGGGCCATACACCTGTCTTGTAGGAAAAGAGGGACATTCCCACGCCTCTTCTCACATCTCCTGTCTGGTTTTCATATGCCTTGCGTTTTTCCTCCCAGTGGATATGGGCAGCTCCTTTTTCCAGACATTCAAAAATTCCGTTTGTATTGGCTGCGATTGGTTTTAAGTAAGCGTCCTGGTAATATCCCTGTATCAGATTTTGTTTTCTGAACTCCAGGGGATCCATATGGATTTCATTCGCAATATCGTCCATAAAGCACTCTATGGCAAAGGCAGCCTGCGGAATGCCGTAAGCTCGCATAGCTCCTGCTGTAGGACAGTTCGTATATACAGTATAAGCTTCGCCCTTTATATTCGGGCAGGCATACTGAAGTCTCCACGCAGTAAGGCCATTTGCTGCGATTGCGTGTCCGTGGGAAGCGTACGCTCCCTGGTTGGAAATGGCGAACATATCTTTTGCAATAAGATGCCCGTCCTTATCCACACCTGCAGTCAGATCGTACTCGATAGAATGTCGCGTCCTCGTATTGCAGAAGGTTTCCTCTCTTGTCACATCAAGTTTTACAGGACGTCCGCCTACCAGTGTGGTAAGAAAGGCATTTAACGGCTCGTAAAGTACGTCCTGTTTATTCCCAAAGCCGCCTCCTATGTACGGCTTGATGACACGAACCTTGCCCCAGGGGATGCCGAGAGCCTGACCGATCACACGGCGCACAATATGTGGAATCTGTGTAGACGTTACCACAACGATCCTTCCCTTTTCCATATACGCGTAGGAAATGGGATTTTCGATATGGCAGTGCTGTACGATCGGAGTTTTGTAGCTTCTTTTTATGACGATGTCCGAATCTTTAAGCCCCTGCTCCACATTGCCGATAAAGAAATTGGAGCGCGCCAGAACATTGTCTTTCTTGTCAAGATGAATCGGATGAGGCGTTCCATACATGGATTTTCTAGGATTAATCTCTACGGGATATTCCTCATATTCCACTTTAATAAGTTTTAAAGCCCGCGTTGCCGTCACTTCATCTTCTGCCACAACAGCTGCTATGTCATCTCCGTAATACCGCACTCTTCCTGTTAGAAGATTACGATCTGCTATATCCTGATGGGCAGGCTCCACAGACCAGGGGTGTCCCGGTGTGGGATAGCAGTGATTCGGAACGTCCTTAAACGTAATAACGCGAACAACTCCCGGAAGAGCCTCTGCCTCACTTGTATCAATGGAAGTTACGATACCATTTCCGATGGTTGCATGGTACACCTTTGCCACAAGACAGTTTTTCGGAGCAAGATCATCTGTAAATTTTGCCCTGCCTGTGACCTTTTCATAAGCGTCTACTCTTGGAATGCTCTTTCCAATCATAACTGTCACCTTCTTTGCTTAAATTTTAAATTTTAAAAAAACCGGACGAAATCCCGGAGGAATCTCTGTTCTCCTCAGGACTTCTGTCCGGCTCTGAACCATGCTGCTTCTTATGGATTCCTGAACGTTTTATTTCTTCTGATAGGGAGTATTTTCTACCGGAAGAGAGGTGCGGAATTCCCCATCTTTTCTGTAATATGCCCCTGCAATGGCAGGCGCCGTGGGAATAGAAGTGATCTCTCCGATCCCAATTGCTCCGCAGGCAACAGGAAGTCCTTTTTTCTCTACAATAATGCTCTCTACTTCAGGGATTTTATTTGCTTTTGGTAATCCCAGTGTACCATATTTTGCAGTGGGTTTGCAATCTGAAATTGGATATTTTTCTGTCAGAGCAAAACCATATGACATGATAACTCCGCCTTCAATCTGTCCCTCTACAGACAGAGGATTTACTGCTTTTCCCACGTCATGAGCTGCCACGATTTTCTTTACCGTTCCGTCCTCATTTAAGATACAGACCTGCGTGGCATAACCATATGCAACGTGAGAAACCGGGTTTTTCTTATCGCTTCCCATAGGGTCAGTAGCTGCAAGATATTCCCCTGTATATTCCTTTCCCTCCAGTTCAGAAAGAGAATGGGAGGATAAATCTTCTTTCATTTTTTCACAGGCTCTTTTTACAGCTTCTCCCGTAATCAGAGTTTGTCTTGAACCTGAAGTTGTTCCGGAATCCGGCGCTGTCCAGGTATTCGAAGTATCATAGTAAATTTCTTCCCGTTTCAAATCCAGAATTTCTGATACCATCTGTACAAGAACCGTTCCAAGCCCCTGTCCAATACAGGAAGCTCCTGAATGGATTTCAACTCGACCGTCTTTTACAAGAAGGCGGGCTCTTCCCCAGTCAGGAAGCCCAACACCCACACCTGCATTTTTCATGGCACAGGCAATTCCTGCATACGGACTGCTTTCATATATATCTTTTACCGCCTCAAGGGTTTCTGCAAGTCCTGTGGACTCGTCTACAATCTGACCATTAGGAAGCTCCTGTCCCGGACGGATTGCGTTTCGGTAGCGGATTTCCCAGGGAGAAATCCCTACAATTCCCGCCATTTTCGTAAGAAGCATTTCAATGGCAAAACAGGTCTGGGTCACACCGAATCCACGGAATGCTCCTGCTGGAGGATTGTTTGTATAATACGCCTTTCCGTCAATGTCAAAGTTCTGATAATTGTAAGGACCGGAAGCATGGGTACAGGCGCGCTGCAGAACAGGTCCGCCAAGGGAAGCGTAAGCTCCCGTATCTGCGATCACGGTCGCTTTTACTCCCTGAATGATTCCGTTTTCATCACAGCCAAGTGTAAATTCCATGTCCATAGGGTGGCGTTTCGGATGGATTAAAATACTCTCTGCTCTTGTAAGCTTCACCTTTACCGGACGTTTTGTAAGATACGCAATCATAGCCGCATGATGCTGAACAGTTACGTCCTCTTTGCCTCCAAATCCGCCTCCTACCAGTTTATTGCGGACCTTGACCTTCTCTGCCGGAAGCCCGAGAAGCGCCATACATTCATGTTGGGTATCGTATACGCCCTGGTCAGTAGAATAAATAATCACGCCGTCTCCGTCTGGTATGGCAACTGCACATTCCGGCTCTAAAAAGGCGTGTTCTGTCCAGGGTGTATGGAAAGTATCAGAAAGTACATGGGCAGAATTTTGAATGGCGGTCTCCGCATCTCCTCTGTGTACATGCCAATGGGAAAGAAGATTATCTTTTTCCCGTTCATGTACTTTCGGAGCGTCTTCTTTCATCGCCTCATATGGATTGCGAACCATAGGAAGCTCCTCGTACTCCACCTCTATCTGTCTTTTACCCTCTTCCACTGCCTCCAGAGTTTCCCCTGCCACAAGAGCAATGGCGTCCCCAAGATAATGGGTAAGATGCCCTACAGGGACCAGTCCGTCCCAGTCTTGTTTTAAGTGTCCGACCTTTACACTTCCGGGAATATCCTCCGCTGTAAACACAGCAACCACTCCCGGCACTTCCTTTGCTTTCTCTGTATGAATCGCCTTTACTCTGGCTCTTGGATAAGCGGAGCGCAGGGCGCTTCCATAAATCATACCTTCCATGTGTATGTCGTCCGGGTATTCTCCATAACCCAAAACTTTTTCTCTGACATCTACTCTTGGGACACGTTCTCCCAGCTTCCAGGTGTACTCCTTTTCTTTTGGAAGACCTTCTCTTTTATATTTTGCAGCAAGTAAAATACCGTCTATGATTTTTTTATATCCTGTACAGCGGCATATGTTATTTTTAATGGCATCTGCCGCCTCCGCTCTTCCCGGATCTGGATTTTTATCGAGAAGCGCTTTTGCGCTTATTACCATTCCGGGAATGCAGAAGCCGCACTGTACGGCTCCTGCCTCTCCAAAGGCACGGACAAAAATCTCTTTTTCTTCCTCCGGAAGCCCTTCTACTGTCATAATGTGCTTTCCTTCCAATTTGGAAAGCTTCGGCACACAGGCTTTTGTTGCTTTTCCATCGATCAGCACATGGCAGGTACCACAGGCACCTTCACTGCAACCATCTTTTACAGATGTAAGACCGCACACATCCCGGAGAAAAGGAAGAAGTTTCATATCACGCTCTTCAAAATATTCTTTTCCGTTTACAAAAAAGTGAAACATAGCCCGCCTCCTGTCAAAAGGATTATTTCAAAAGATAATCGTAGTCGTCAATCACTGCACAGATAAGACGACGAAGTCCCTCATAAAGAGGATCTGCCGGGTCATCTGCCTTGCAGTCTGTTACTTTTCCGAGGAATCGTACTGCACATTCTTTTGTTTCCTTATTTTTTACAAGGAATCCGTCGTTTGTACTGTCCTTCATATCCTCTTCTGTTGCAAATAAAGTAAATTTATCTTTGTACGGTGCACTTGCGTAAGGACAGAAGCTCTTACAGTTTCCGCACTCATTACACATATAATCTACATGAATAATCTGGTTCATTGCCATTCCCGGAACCTTAATGGAAAGGTTGGCTCTGTTGGGACATACGTCCACACAATTTTCACAAATCTTATTGCATACAAGGCAACGCTCTTTTTCTGTTTCTTTCTCACTGCTTTCTGCAAGAATACCCTTCTTATCGAAGCAGTTCTCTTCTGTTTCCTGAATTTCTGCATCCTTTACAACAGCCTCAGAAAGAATCGCCTCTGCTGCAATCTGCGCGTCACGGATTGCCTCTACGATCGTAGCAGCGCCGCCTGCGCCGTCACCGATGAGATAAATACCGGAAACGCCTGTTTCCATTGTTTTCTGGTTATATTTTGCCTTGCCTCTTTCGTTTACTTCAATGCCGTTTGCCTGATAGCTCTCTGCATCCGTTTTTTCTCCCACAGCTACAATGACCGTATCAGCCAGAACTTCTTCTGTCTCACCTGTCTCTGTAACAGAAGCTCTTCCGGAAGCGTCTGTATTTCCAAGTTTCATCACTTTGCAAAGAAGCTTTCCGTCTTCCAGGCTTACAGGAGAAAGAAGCTCTTTAAACTCCACACCGTCTTCCAGAACCTCTAAAAGCTCATCTTCTGCTGCCGGCATATAGCGTTTTGTTCTTCTGTATACAAGAGAAACCTTCTCCACGCCTTTTGTTCGGGCCGCCGCTCTCGCCGTATCCATAGCCGTATTTCCGCCGCCGATGACCGCAACGTGTTTTCCAAGATCTACGTTTCCGTCTTTTTCCTTAAATTCTTTTAAGAAGTGAATGGCATTAACCGTCTTGCCTTTTTCCAACTTTAAGGTTCCCGGTTTTCCTGCACCAATCGCCACGATTACTGCATCGTAGCCTTCCGCCTTCAACGCATTATAATCTTCGATTTCTCTGTTTGTCTCAATTTTTACTCCCAGCTTCTTGAGAAGGGATACATCTTTGTCAATGGCTTCTTCTGAAATACGGAAGCCTGGAATCACGTAGCGGATCACGCCGCCCAGTTTCTCTTCTTTTTCAAAAATCGTCACATCTGATCCGGCTCTTCCAAGAAAATATGCTGCTGCCATACCTGCGGGACCGCCGCCTACAACTGCAATTTTCTTTCCGTTTGCTCCCTGTGCCTTGATTTCCCCTATCACTTCCTCATAGCCTTTTTCTGCTGCGAGAAGTTTTGTTCCTCTTATATTTATCGGTTCTTCATAGAAGTTTCTTGTACATTTTGTCATACAGTTATGGGCACATAAAGTTCCTGTAATAAACGGAAGCGCGTTTTTCTCAAGGATTACGCGAAGCGCCTCTGCATATTTCCCCTCACCTGTCAGCTTAATATATGTTGGAATATCCTGGTGAATCGGACATCCTTCCATACATGGCGCGTAGAAACAGTCCAGAAGAGGTACTTCTTTTTCACTCTTTCTGTTTGGAATCGGTTTGATATTCTTTACATGATGGGGATTTTTCACTGCATCAAGAGCAAGCTCATTTAACGCTTCCACATCAATTCCTGTCCACTGGGACACATTTCCGTCCATTACTTTTTCCGCCATCTGGGTAAATCTCTGGTATCCGCCCGGCTTTAAAAGGGTCGTTGCAACTGTTACCGGCCATATTCCGCAGGCTGTAATTTTATCAATATTATAATAATCTGCTCCGCCGGAATATGCGATGCGGAGTTTTCCGTCAAATTCTCTGGAAAGCTTTGCCGCAAGAGAAATGGATAACGGGAAAAGTGCTTTTCCTGACATATACATTTCCTCACTTGGAAGCTCACTTCTTGTAACATCTACCGGGAATGTATTTGTGATTTTTACACCAAACGCAAGATTCAGCTCATCTGCAAGTGCCATCAGGCGCTTAAACATAGGAATCGCGTCTTCATACTGAAGGTCATCACGAAAATGAAAATCTCCAAATACCATGTAATCGTATCCCATTTCATCCATTGTTTTTCTTGCAAACTCATATCCAAGGAGCGTCGGATTACATTTAATAAAGGTATTCAGATGCTTCTCTTTATAAAGGTGGGTTGCAATACTCTCAATTTCCTTTGGAGGACAGCCATGCAGGGTAGAAATAGTCACGGAATTGCAGATATTGGAAGGAATCGCTTCAATATCTTCTCTTGTTACCTTCTGGAAAGCAGTCACATGGTCAAGAAGCCACTGGCGGCATTCCTTAAAGATTTCCGTATCTTTTGCTTCCATCATATTATTAATAAAGTTATCCACTTTCGGCTCTTTAATTCCTGCAAGATCGTAGCCTACAGAAATATTAAACTGGAAACCGTCCGGATCTCCAAGCCCAAACTCTTTTGCGATCACATGGAGGGCAAACCATGCCTTAATGTACTCGTTCATTGCATCGGAAACATAAAGCTCTGTGGACCACTCACAGTTATAGCACTCGTCCTCTGCAAGAATACATGGTTTATTTACACAGGCAGCAAGCTCCGGTCCGTCCATTTTCTGAACGGTTTTCAGTTCGAAGAAGCGTGCTCCTCCGTAATAGGAAGCTACGATATTCTGTGCAAGCTGCGTGTGCGGACCTGCTGCCGGTCCAATGGGATTTTCAAGCTTTCTTTCGAATAAATCAAGCTTTTTGGAAGTATCTGCCACATAAGCTCTGTGCACGCCAAACACAGTATCTTTTTTCTTTTTTTCCTCTAAAATCCATTCCATGATCTGTCCAAAGGACATACAGGACATTCTGTCACTCATACAAAAACCCTCCTTTATTTTCCACTGTTAATATCATCTGCAAGCTCTTTTGCCGCCTGACGGCAGTCAGCCATAATTTTCTCTGCATCACATACCAGAATCTCTCTGTTTTTCATAAGCAGCTTTCCATTACAGACTGTTGTCACCACACTGTTTCCGTTTGTGCCAAACAGAAGATGTCCATTTACATTATCTGCATTCATTGGCGTGAGCGGATCATAGTCAAGAACAATCACATCTGCAGAAGCTCCCGGTTTTAAGATACCCAGCGGTTTTTCAAAATATCTTCCTGCAATTTCCCTGTTTCCTTCAAACAACATTTTCGGCACTTCGCCCCATGCTGCGTTCGGGTCGCAGAGGTGATGTTTGTGAAGCACATTTGCCACTTTCCAGGATTCCAGCATATCATGTGTATATCCGTCTGTTCCAAGACCTGTTACAATCCCCTTATGTACAAGCGCCATAGTAGGAGGACAGCCGCAGGCATTTCCCATATTGGATTCCGGATTATGCACGACCATTGTATCTGTTTCCTTAATTAAATCCATCTCATGTTCATTAATATAAATACAATGTCCGAGAAGGGTCTTCGGTCCGAGGATATTCCAGTCGTAAAGACGATCCACGATTCTCTTTCCATGTTCTTTTAAACACTGATGAAGGTCATAAATCCCCTCTGCCACATGAATATGATACCCCACCCCTTCCGGCTTTAATTCATTGCAGAGCGCCATTGTTTCATCTGATATGGTAAAAGATGCGTGCATACCCATCATGCCTGCAACCATATCGTTTTTTTCTTTCTGTACATGTTTGATGAAATTTACATTTTCCATCACAGATTCTCTTGATTTTTCCATACCGTCACGATCGGAAATCTCATAACAAAGGCAGGTACGGACTCCCAGATCTGTTGCTGCTTCTTCTATGGCATTAAGAGAACCTGTAATATGTCCAAAGCTTGCATGGTGATCAAACACGGTTGTCACACCATTTCGAATGGAATCAATGTATGTAGCATAAGCAGAAAGCTTTGTCTGCTCCAGTGTAAGATGGCGGTCAATGGTCCACCACATACCATCCAGAATATCAAGGAAGCCCTGCGGATTATATCCTTTAATACTTAATCCTCTTGCAAAAGAACTGTAAATATGCTCATGGGCATTGATAAACGCAGGCATGATCACGCCGCCTTTTGCATCTGTAAATTCCGCCTCAGGATATGTTTTTTTTACATCCTCTGTATTTCCTACCATCACAATGGTATTTCCTTCCATAGCCACCGCACCGTTTTCAATAAACGGATTTTCTCCATCACGTGTAATAACTCTGCCGTTTCCAATAATCAACATATACAAACCCTCCTTAATTTTGACAAGACAATACAAAATCATTCATTCTTCCACTGTGAAAAACGCCAAAATGATTCTTGAAACGCAAACATGTTTTAGGGATTTTCTACTATAACACAACTCTACCATACTTCATAAAATATTTCAATAGAAACGCCAAAAAAATTTTGGTATTACAAATTTTTTTGTCCCAGTCAGAAATATCTTTGCTGAAAATATTTTCAATAAATGCAGAAAGGCAGCTTCGGTTTCCCAAAGCTGCCTCTCTTTTAAAAAGACTTGTTTCTTTTTATTGATTATAAGAATTTGGTGACGGCGGCGCTGCCAGAACATCATAAAGCTCTGCCTGTGTGGCATCCATATACGGCTGAAGATATAAAACGCCCAGAATATTAAAGGTAAACGCATTCAATAAAATCCAGGGAATAAAAGAAAGATCCAGAACAAAAGCACCTGCTTTCTGACCGTACATCATTTCTCTTGTTCTTTCAAAGACTTCCTGTTTTGACATTCCAGGATTCTCTGCCAGAAGATACGGTATCATTTTATATTCATAGCTCTTCACAATTCCGGGAATCAAAAACAAAAGCGTCCACAGGAATATAAACAGATCACGGAAAAACATGATTTTTACTATATTCCAGTACTGTCCGGAACGAAACGGCGCAAAAATCTTCCAAACAGAAGGTGCAGAATAAAGATTCTCTATATAGAATCTTCTTACACCTACTTCCAATACATTTCCCACAAAAATTTTCAAAAGAATAAACAATGCGCCAAAAATCAGAATCACACCGGATACAAGAGCACCTAAAAGCCATGTAAAAGGTGTCACATAGTTCATGGAAAATTTTAAAGTGCCGTCATATACCTCTGTATGGGTTACCGTGTTTACCACACTGCTGGTCCCTCCACCGCCGTTTCCCATACCTGCCACAATAGCAAGAATCAAACTGGCCACAACAGCTGCCCAGTAATTTTTTCGAAATGCCATCTTTGCCCTGTATTTTAAATCACTTCTAATCCATTTTTTCATACAATTACTCCTCTCTTAAAATCAGACATCTTCTGCCTTTATTCCATTCTTCTGTATCAAAATCCAGGGTATATCCCCTGCCATTTTCCACGTGCCACTGATAAAAAGGCTGCTTCTCTACAGCATACGCTTCCATAATATTCATAATTGTCCCTCCATGTACCACAAGTGCAGCATTGGAAATACCTCCCCGGATACAATTTGTCATGGCTTTTCGAAAACCAAGAAGATTTCGTCTGCAAAACCCTTCTCTGCTTTCTCCTCCCGGAAAGGGAAGCGTACCGCCACTCTCAATCCATGCCTGATAATCCGGATTTCCAGTCAGCTCCTCATAATTTTTGTTTTCAAAATCTCCGAAATCGCATTCTGCCAGCTCATCGATCACATGAACCCTTGTGTCTGGAAAAAGAATATCCGCCGTTTCCACACATCGTCTCATAGGACTTACATAGACAGACTGAGGTATCGGATATTTCATCTGACGGAGTAAAAATTTTCCCTCCTCACAGAGAGGTTCGTCTGTTACACCAATATAGCGTTTTTTCTTATTTCCCTCTGTCTGTCCGTGACGGATAAGAAGAAGTTTAATCACTTTTTATCACCGTCCCGATTCCACAGATCACCCTTGTCACCTTCCGGCTTCCTGATGCAACTTTTGTACAGATTCGTCCCACAGCTTCTCTGTACTCTCTTTCAAAAGCGTTCATGGGAACTACTCCATATCCCACTTCCTCTGATACAATCACTGCGTCCGGATTTTTCTGTAATAAAAGTTCTCCAATCTTTCCCGGATTTCGACCTTCCTGAATTTCTTTTTTTATATAATTCTGAAAATTTAAAATCCCCTCTGCCGCAAGAAGTTCCTCCTCACACATATCTCCTGCATCTTTCCAGGTAAGAGCAGGGTGTTCTTTTTTTGCATACTCTGTTTTTCCCTGATATGCGCCGCCGATGATCAGTTCCATTCTGGATTCCCCCTATCTGTTATTTTTAAGCTGCAATTACGCATAAAAGCGCGATACTCCATGCCATGCCAAGCTCACAGAGGCAGAGAAAATATCCGGAAAGATCTCCTGTTGTCCCGCCGAAATATTTCATTGCCATGTGATAATACCAGGCAAAAATAAGAAGTGCCGTCACGAAAGTGATTGCCCCCTTTAACGGACTGACAAGAATCATCAGCACAAGGAGCACTACAAGATAAAAAACCAGCACGCCCCGTACAAGACGGTTTTCTGACTTTTTAGAAAATTCTGCAACTGTTCCATCTGCCCTTGCTTTCGGAAACGATACCACACCGATCCCGGAAAGACATCTTGACACCATAAACCCAAGCGCCATTAAAAGCACACCCTCTGGAAAAGCCATAAGCTCGCTGTACGCTCCAAACCATGCAAGAAAATAAACGCAGGCAGTAATTACCGCAAAGGCTCCCGCATGAGAATCTTTCAGGATTTCCAGACGCCTCTCTCTTTCTCTCCAGGAGCTTAAAGCATCTGCTGTATCAAGAAGCCCGTCCACATGAATTCCGCCTGTGACAAGAACCGGAATCAACACAAGAACAACTGCCGTAAGGTTTGTTCCAAACCCAAAGTATTTTCCTGCAAAAGCCATTCCTGTGCTCAAAAGCCCGATTACAGTTCCTACAAACGGAAAGAAACAGATCATATATTTCATATTTTCTTCCGTCCAGTCTGCACGGGGCATGGGAATTTTGGAAAACATGGAAAACGCCACCTTAAAATTATTCCAGAGGCTTTTCATCTTTACTGCCTCCTTTCACACATAGAGGAATTCCATATACAACCTCATACACCTCGTCTGCCAGTTCTCCAAGGTGTCTGTTGATTTCTCCCAGATATTTTCTGTAGGTTTCTGTCTCCCCTTCATAAATGGCGGTTTCTGAAAAGATTTCGTTTGTGACAATCACAAGATGTCGGACATATCCGGCAATATCACGGATTCCCTCCAGAATCTCTTCTACTGTGCGCTCTCCGGCTCCATCTTTTTGAAACATTTCATTTGCCACAAGATTTGACATACATTCCAGAAGAACCACACTGTCTTTTGGAAGAAGAAGCTCCTTTAAATTTGTATAGCACTCCACCGTCTCAAAGCCTTTTCCCGCTCTCATATTTCTGTGTCTGTGCACTCTCTTTTTACTTTCCACATCAAAGGGATACATGGTAGCAATATAAATACGCCTTGCCTCCCCAAAAGAAAGAACCGTATCTTCCGCGAAAGCTGATTTTCCGCTTCCGCTTCCTCCTGTTACAAGAACAATCATTTTATTTTAACTCCTCATACTGCTCTACATGGATTTCTTCAAAGGTACTCATGGAGTGATAAACAGAAATTCCAAGGTCTAAAAGAGGAAGAAGGGCAATGGCTCCTGTTCCCTCTCCAAGACACATATCTCCGTGAATCACAGCCTCTTTCTGTAAATGTTCCAGAATCAACCGAGCTGCCGGTTCTTTGGAAACATGAGAAGCAAGAATATAGCCTGATGCTTCCGGACAGATACTAACTGCTACAAGAGCTGCCACACAGGAAATAAATCCGTCCATAATCACAGGTATTTTAAGAGCGGCGCCCCCCAAAAACACCCCAGCCATACCGGCAATATCAAACCCGCCTACTTTGGCAAGCACATCTATGGCATCGTTTTTATCCGGTTTATGAAGGGTAATAGCATCTTTAATTACCTGTATTTTTCGAACGAGACCTTCACTGGAAAGTCCGGCTCCTCTTCCCGTCATCGTTTCTACCGGTTCTTCCATAAGAACAGAAGCCACTGCGCTGCTTGTTGTAGTATTCCCGATGCCCATTTCTCCTGTTGCCAGAATCTGGTATCCTTCTTTCTGCAGTTCTTCCACCATGCAAATTCCGGCTTCTATGGCTTTCACTGCCTCCTCTCTTGTCATAGCAGGCATTTTCGCCATATTTTTTGTACCATGGGCAACCTTTAAATCTGTGCGAACCTTTGTGTCTGACGCCATTCCCACATCAACAGGATACACATCTGCCCCACATTTTTTTGCCATAATACAGGCAGTTGTCTCCGCCTTCAGGAAATTTTCTGCCACAATGGCTGTCACTTCCTGCCCACTCTGAGTTACTCCTTCTTCTACCACTCCGTTATCTGCACACATGGCAACAAGAGCTCTCTTTTCAATTTTTACATTTGGAGTTCCTGTAATTCCCGCAAGCTGAACTACAAAATCTTCAAGTTTTCCGAGAGAATGAAGGGGTTTTGCAATGCTGTTCCAATGCGCCACTGCCGCCTCCATTGCCTGCGTATCAAGAGGGCGTATCTGTCTTTTTGCTTCCTCCAGTGTCATTTTGCCTTCCTCCGTTTTTTATTTTCCTGTTGTAAATACAAAAAATTTGCTGAATATGTAATTCATCACAAGTACGATTACCTGTGTAAAAAGTTTTCCCGCCATCTCGTTCATATGCAGGATTTCCACAAGAAGCCACACGCCTCCTACTTCCACTACCATACTTACAAGACGGGCGCTGATAAATTTACAGAAAGGCCGGATATGTGCTTTTAAATTTTCACATTTGTCCTGAAATACATATTTCGAATTTACCACATAGGCAAACAGAATCGCCAGGATAATTGAAGCTATATTTGCCGGATTTAAAGGAATACCCAGTTTTCTGAAAAGAAAAAAGGATACAAGATTTACAAGGGTGGTGCAGCCTCCAAAAAAAACATACCGCACCACATCGTTTTCATAGAGTTTCTTTATCAGTACCTTCATTTTCTGCTCCTATTTTATGTCGTGATTTGTCTCATGGGAAACATCCACATCTCCTCTGACAATCTTTGATACAATATATCTTGGTCTTCGTTTTACTTCCTCATAAATCTTTCCTATATAGTATCCTATAATTCCCAGGCTCATCATCATGGCACTGCCAATAAGGAGAATCACAATAATAGTCGTAGAATACCCTTCCACTGCATGTCCTGTAAAATACTGAACAAGCGAATAGATAATAAGAATCATAGAACAGATAAAACAGATTCCCCCTGCCGCCGTCACAAACTGTAACGGCATAGTGGTAAATGCCACTATATTTGTAAAAGCATATTTGATCAGTGACCAGGCAGACCATTTGGATTCTCCTGCTTCTCTCTCCTGCACTTCAAAGCTTACATATGTAGTTTTATATCCTACCCAGGAAGAGGTTGCGCGGAAAAACATATTTCTCTCCGGCATGGACAAAATACTGTCTACCACTTTTCTGTCCATCATTTTAAAATCTGAGGCATTCTGCATATCCACCTTTGTCGCCTTTGACATGATTCCGTAGAAAAATCCTGCGCTTTTCTCATGAAGAAAGCTTTCTTTTCCTCTGCTTGACTTTATGCCTTCAATAACTTCATATCCTTCTTCCCAAAGTCTGTACATAGAAACAAGAGTTTCCGGCGGGTGCTGCAGATCACAATCCATCACAGCCACAACATCTCCTCCCGCCTGAGCAAGACCTGCAAAAAGAGCCGCTTCCTTACCAAAATTTCTGGAAAACTGTACTCCTAATATATGTTTATCTTCCTTTCCGGCTTCCAGAATTTCCTGCCATGTCCCGTCCTTTGAACCATCGTTTACCACAACAAGCTCATAAGGGATCTCTGCATCTGTCAGGATTTTCCGCAAAACCCGGCATGTTTTTCGAACCATCAGCTCTTCATTATATGCCGGCAAAACAACTGACAATTTTTTCATAGTTTCCTCCATACGTCAATTTTATTATAATGTATCCTTTTTGTAAGTCAACGATTTTCGCCTGGATATTAAAATAAAAATCAAAATCCCAAGAACGGACAGAATCTGCCCTGCTGTAGAATACGGCGTTTTATATGTCAGAAGTATCTCATGCTCTCCTTCTGTAAGCTCCAGAGCCATGTACATAGTGTTCGCTTTTTTTAACTCCGCCTCCTCTCCGTCTACATAAGCAGTAAAACCTGTACTGTATGGAATAGAAAGAAGAAGTACCTTATCCTTTGAAAGAGAAATCTGTCCTCTGATTTCATCTGGCTTCATCTCAATGTCCGTAAGAGCTTCCTCTCCCAGCTTCTTAGTAGCGTCCTCAATTCCCTCCATAGGCTGGCAGACCACACGAAGGTCATCGTATGTATACACCCCTGTATTTTTGAAGGTAAGTGTAATTGGAAAACTTCCCTGTGCCTGATACCCGATATTACAGAGAAAATTATGTTTTCCGCTGTAGGCATTGTATTTATCCGTGAAGATTTTCATATTTTTCTTCACATCTCCGCAGCGCACCTGAATCCCCGCTTCCTTACTCTCCTTCCAATAACGCCAGTTCCTGTCCTCATGAAGGAGTTTATTTCTCTCATAAACTGTCATTTCTTCCCATTTTTTATCGCTTACAAGCTCTCTTGGAGACAGGGCATCGTAATCTAAATTTTCTGTAATAAGATACACTTCACTGTTGTCTGTCCCGTCATAATATAAGGTAACTTCTGCATCTTCTTTTGTAACCTTTATTTTTCCATCCTCAACTTTACACCCCTTCCCCGGAACAATCCGGACAGGAGCCTCTTTATCTGTAAAAGAAACCGTTGTTTTCGGGAGACTGCTTTCCTCAAGCACAACCCCCTGGAGAAGCGCCTGCTGCTTTTCTGTTACAGACATTTTTTCGTATGTCTCTCTCGTAATCCAAGAATCGTATGTATATCCAAGGGGCAGCGGATTTTCCATTTCAAATGCCCGGTACGTCTTTTCTTCTTTTTCGCTTTCTCCGCTCTGTCGCTTAATTCCATACGGCAGATATTCGTAATGAGGATCACGGATAATAAAATATTTCACAGATGCAAGACGTTCCAGAATAGTTCTTCCATCCAGGTTTTCATAATGCTGTTCCCAGGGCGTATTTAAGTACATCTCATCAAAAAACTGGCTGATATTTCCATTTGCCAGACTAAAATAATAAGCCGTGCTTTTCGTTCCCATCAGCATGGAAGTATTGTCCGTAGGCTGTGCGCCATACTGGTCGTAGCGGTATGCCTCCTCTTTTTCTTCTGATGCATCTTTTTCCGCCAGATCCACTCCGGATTCCAGCTTCTCTATTGCCGTTCCTCTATCTGAAAATTCAGACAGATAATCCTTTTCATAAGAATACTGATAAGAAATATTCAACACAATACTTACAATAAGAAGACAGGAAAACATCAAACATAAATTTTTTGCCTTTACAAAGATATTTCCATAGGAAACCGCAGTAAATACAGAGAAAGCAAGTACCATCACCGCCATAATATTACGTTCTGTACGGGCTACCGAAGCGTAAAGCGCCACCCCGCAATATACAAGAAGCATAATAAAAATCTTTCTCTTTTCTTTTAAGGTCAGAGTAAACAATTCCGGATACGCCTTCACAAAAATATAGGCGATCATCATTCCATATGCCCATATCCACCTGTTTGATACATAAGAAAATCCATTGAGCACATGTCCTGCAAAAGGAAGAAGAAGAAACAGATTCAGCATCAGAAAACCAAGCTTTAAATCTGTATGCTTTTTCTTTTTGGAAAAGAGAACAAACACACCCGCCATAGAGACAGCGGAATATCCGGCAACCCCCCACTGGATCATGTTCTCTCCAATGAGACAGCCAAGATATTTTTCGTAATAAATCCTATCATATAATAACGGTACATAGTTTTCCGCCTGAAAGCGGTCTGTACCAAAAATTGTCATAATTACAGGCAGGAAAATCGCAGAAGCAATCATAAGCGCCACAGCAAAATATCCTGTAAACTTCAGAAACCAACACATTACATCTTTGATGGAACGCGTGGAAAATATTCCGAAATATCGAAACGCCGCATATAAGAACATAAAAATACACAGCATATAAAAAAAATAAAAATTCGACATTGCCCCCACTGCGGTTGCCCATATAAACAGATGAGGTTTTTCTTTCTTATAAATTTTATCTATCCCCATAAGAATAAGCGGCAGATAAATCATGGGATTTGAGAAATACGGGTGCTTCATGGCAGCATAAATCGTCCAGCCGGCAAACACGTAAATCATAGTTCCCATAAAGGTCGCCTGTTTTGAATTTTTGTGATAGAAACAATACAGGCTGAAAGAAATCCCGGCAAGGTAAATGCGAAGAAAAATCAGAATTTCATATAAAATTTCTGTTTTATCAGCCGGAAAAAAAACAGAAAGAAGGGTCAGAGGATCGCCGATCACATAATAATGAAGGGTTGTCAAAATATCAGAACCATATCCAATGTGCATATCCCAGGAGGGAAATACCAGCTTATGTTCCGTTATCAACGTGTCCAAGACTTCCCGAAGATACCTGCCGTAGTATGCCAGGGAATTTAAGTGCTGGGGAACTCCGTCATGACTCCACACCAGGGATTTTTCATTCATATAAAAATACAGAAAAAGAACGGCTGCAACAGCTGCAAATACAACTGTATATAAAAAATAAAAGTCTTTTTTCTTACTTTTCATAAAATCTCCATTTATACAGAAAACCCACGGTGCAGATGCACCGTGGGTTGATTGCCTTTACATCAGCGCAATTCCAGATTCTTATTCTTCTCCGTAAAGAGCGATAAGTTTCTGCAGATATGCGTATCTGTCTTTTGCTTCAGCCTCATTCTTAGCGAAGAGTCTTTCTGCTTTTTCCGGATTCTGACGTTTCAGAGAGTTATAACGAACCTCTCCGTCAAGGAATTCCTGATAGTTAGTCATATCCGGCTCTTTGGAATCAAGAGAGAATTTCTTCTCAGCAGCCGGGTTGAAGCGGAAGTTGTGCCAGTATCCGCACTTAACTGCCAGCTCTTCCTCTGTCTGAGCTTTTGACATACCCTTCTTGATACCGTGGTTGATACATGGAGCATAAGCAATGATCAGAGATGGTCCCGGATATGCCTCTGCTTCTGCGATTGCTTTTACAGTCTGGTTGAAGTCTGCACCCATAGAAATCTGCGCTACATATACATAGCCATAGCTCATAGCGATAGAAGCCATATCTTTCTTCTTCACTTCTTTACCGCCTGCAGCGAACTGTGCGATTGCACCTGTTGGTGTAGCCTTTGAAGACTGTCCGCCTGTATTGGAGTAAACTTCTGTATCGAATACCATAACGTTGATGTCCTGTCCGCTTGCAAGAACATGGTCAACACCGCCGAATCCGATGTCGTAAGCCCATCCGTCACCACCAAAGATCCACTGGGATTTCTTAGCAAGGAAATCTTTCTGTGCAAGGATTTCTTTTGCTTTGTCACAGCCACATGCTTCCAGAGCAGCAATCAGCTTATCTGTAGCAGCGCCGTTTGTGATGCCTGTATTGAATGTATCCAGCCATTCCTGACCAGCAGCTTTTACATCTTCGTTTGTTCCGTTTGCAACAACGTCTTCAACTTTTGTCTTCAGACCGTCACGGATTGCTTTCTGTGCAAGAAGCATACCATAACCGAACTCAGCATTATCCTCGAATAAGGAGTTTGCCCATGCAGGACCCTGTCCTTTTGCATTTACAGTATATGGTGTAGACGGTGAGGAGTTACCCCAGATAGAGGAACATCCTGTTGCGTTTGCAATGTACATTCTGTCACCGAAAAGCTGTGTGATCAGTTTTGCATATGGTGTTTCACCACAGCCTGCACAAGCTCCGGAGAACTCAAGAAGAGGCTGTTTGAACTGGCTGCCTTTTACAGTTGTCTCTTTGTATTTTGCAATAACGTCTTCTTTTACAGGAAGTTTTACACCGTAATCGAAGAATTTCTGCTGACCCATGTTTGCTTCCATGTTTTCCATAGCAAGAGCTTTTGCACCCTTCTTACCTGGGCAGACATTTGCACAGGAACCGCAGCCTGTACAGTCAAGAGCAGATACTGTCATTGTGAATTTATAATCAGCCATACCTGTAAGAGGTAATGTCTTCATTCCTTCCGGAGCATTTGCTGCTTCTTCTGCTGTAAGAGCAACTGGACGGATAACTGCATGTGGGCAGACATAAGCACATCTGTTACACTGGATACAGTTTTCCGGCTGCCATACAGGGATATTTACAGCAATACCACGTTTTTCGTATGCGGAAGAACCAGATGGTGTAGTACCGTCTACATAATCCTTGAATGCGGAAACAGGGAGTGTATTTCCTTCCTGTGCATTTACTTTGGACTGAATGTTGTTTACGAAGTCAACAACGTCTTCTCTTCCCTCAGAAGCGTGAGCCATGAAAAGACCCTCGTCTTCTGCATCTTTCCAGCTTTCCGGAACCTGAACTTCAACAACCTGTTTTGCACCGGCGTCGATAGCAGCCCAGTTTTTCTGAACGATGTCATCACCTTTACGTCCGTAAGTAGCTTTTGCAGCAGCTTTCATAAGCTCGATTGCCTGCTCTTCCGGAATGATGCCTGTCAGTTTGAAGAATGCGGACTGAAGGATTGTGTTGATACGTGTTGGTCCCATACCTGTTTCAATACCAATCTTCACACCGTCGATTGTGTAGAATTTAATATTGTGGTTTGCGATGAACGCTTTTACCTGTCCAGGTAAGTGTTTCTCAAGACCTTCCATATCCCATGGGCAGTTAAGAAGGAATGTACCGCCGTCAACAAGTTCCTGAACCATGTTGTATTTATTTACATAAGACGGATTGTGACATGCTACGAAGTCTGCTTTACGGATCAGATATGTGGATTTGATCGGTTTCTTACCGAAACGTAAGTGAGACATTGTAACACCGCCGGACTTCTTGGAATCATAGTCAAAGTAAGCCTGTGCGTACATATCTGTATTATCACCGATAATCTTGATGGAGTTTTTGTTTGCACCTACTGTACCGTCAGCGCCAAGACCCCAGAACTTACAGTTTGTAGTTCCTTCCGGTGTTGTAACGATAGCATCGCCTGTCTCAAGAGAAAGGTTTGTCACATCGTCTACGATACCTACTGTGAATTTTTCTTTTTCTGTGTTGTTATATACAGCAACGATCTGTGCCGGAGTTGTATCTTTGGAACCTAAGCCGTAACGTCCGGAGAAGATCTTCACATCGCTGAATTTGCTCTCTCTTAATGCTGCTACAACATCAAGGTAAAGCGGCTCGCCAAGTGCACCTGGCTCTTTTGTTCTGTCAAGAACAGTAATCTGTTTTACAGATTCCGGAATTGCAGCTACAAGAGCATCTGCGCAGAATGGTCTGTACAGACGAACTTTAACAACACCGACTTTTTTACCTGCTGCTGCCAGGTAGTCGATTGTCTCTTCGATTGTATCATTTACAGAGCCCATAGCAACGATTACGTGCTCTGCGTCCTCTGCACCATAGTAGTTGAACAGTTTGTAATCTGTTCCGATTTTTTCATTTACTTTATCCATGTATTCCTGTACAACTGCCGGAAGAGCATCGTAATACGGGTTACATGCCTCTCTTGCCTGGAAGAAGATATCCGGGTTCTGAGCGGAGCCTCTCTGACATGGATGATTTGGATTCAGAGCACGGTTACGGAACTCTGCGATTGCGTCCATATCTGCCATATCCTTAAGATCTTCGTAATCCCATGTCTCAATCTTCTGAATCTCATGGGAAGTACGGAATCCGTCAAAGAAGTTGATAAACGGAACTTTTCCTTTGATTGCTGCAAGGTGTGCAACAGGAGTTAAGTCCATAACTTCCTGTACGGAAGATTCGCAAAGCATTGCACAGCCAGTCTGACGACAAGCCATTACGTCGGAATGATCTCCGAAAATGGAGAGCGCGTGAGAAGCAAGTGCACGGGCAGATACGTTGATAACACCCGGTAACTGCTCACCTGCGATTTTGTAAAGATTTGGAATCATCAGAAGAAGACCCTGAGAAGC
>JAUNAX010000164.1 GCA_030527365.1 Eubacteriales bacterium
GTGCATGTAAACAGTTTTTCCATTTCAGCCGGCGTAATCGTTCTTGGATTGGAACCTGTACAGGCATCTCCTACAGCCAGTTCCGCAATCGTTGCAACTTTTTCTTTAAACTCATCTTCCTGAATGCCAAATTCCTTTAAGGTTGCCGGAATGTTAAGTTTTGCATTAAATTCGTCAATCTTTTCACAAAGGCTGTTAATTAACGCCTGTTCTGAATTACCGTTTAATCCCATTCTTCTTGCAATTTCTGCATAACGGCTTGCCGCTTCTTTATCCTTTGCATTGTATCTGATTACATATGGCAGATAAATCGCATTTGCACAGCCGTGAGGAATATGTCCGGTAGAAAAAGCAGCTCCTGTTTTATGCGCCATAGAATGTACAATACCAAGCAGTGCATTGGAGAAGGACATTCCTGCAAGACACTGTGCGTAATGCATCTGCTCTCTTGCATTCTGATTTCCTGCATAAGAAGCCGGAAGATAATCAAGTACCATCTCAATCGCCTGCAGTGCAAGCGGGTCTGTAAATGCACAATGAAGAGTGGAAACATATGCCTCGATTGCATGAGTAAGGGCGTCCATTCCTGTATATGCCACCTGTTTTGCAGGAAGAGCCTCTACAAGCTCAGGATCAACAATCGCTACATCCGGTGTGATATTAAAATCTGCCAGAGGGTATTTAATTCCCTTTGCATAATCTGTAATAACAGAGAAAGCTGTTACCTCAGTTGCAGTACCTGATGTTGTAGGAATTGCGGCAAATCTCGCTTTTTGTCTCAGTTCCGGGAAACCAAACGGCACAATTAAATCCTCAAACTTCGTTTCCGGATATTCGTAAAATGCCCACATTGCCTTTGCAGCATCAATCGGGGAACCACCTCCCATAGACACGATCCAGTCTGGCTGGAACTCCTGCATCACTTTTGCGCCTCTCATAACAGTTTCAACAGAAGGATCCGGCTCCACGCCTTCGATCAGTTCTACTTCCATGCCGCCCTCTTTCAGATAATTCACTGCTTTATCCAGAAAGCCCTGACGTTTCATAGAACCGCCGCCCACTACGAGAACTGCTTTTTTCCCTTTTAAGTTCTTTAATTCTTCCAGACAGCCTTTTCCATGATAAATATCTCTTGGTAATGTAAATCTTGCCATGCCCCGTCTCTCCTTTTCTATCTATTTCTCTCTAAATCCATGTTAATCATTTAACAAGCTCATTATATCATTGTTAATATTTTAACGCAATCTTTTTCTCATAAATTCTTGTACTTATTATCATACAATTCTGAGATAAAAAAAACCTCTGAAAGTCAGTATAAATTTCTGACTTTCAGAGGTCAGTTTGAACTATTTTGCCAGTTCCCTCGGTGTGTAGCTTACTTCTATCGCCTGTACCACACTTGTATCTTTTCTCACAAGAATCTGTACATAATCAAGGGAACTTTCCGGACCTTCTATTGTATAATACTCAAACATATCAGACTCTTCAAATTTATATGTCACACCTTCAAGAGCCTTCTCAAGATCTGCTTTCGCCATACCGCGGGTAATTCCCTTCTGAACCGTGATCGGCATATCTGTCGAATTGTCATCGCCTTTTACTGTGGTCACAAAGCAGTTTCGAATAGTAGTTGCATTATCTCCATAATTCTGTGCAATAGCTCTTAATTCCTGGTCATTTTTCGTAAGAGAAACCCAGCCGAAATCTTTCCCTTTTACAGTCATATCAGACTGGTCTTCCTTTACTGTCCAACCGTTTTTCTCAAACTCAGAAACAGGAGCCGGCATCTGATACAGCGCACCGTCATACTCTACAATAAATTTTGTAAAATCATCTCCCAACTCTGTGGGTGCCTGATAGCTTTTTACTTCCTCTGTCACTTCATCACTGACCGCAGCTTCTGCCTGTGCCTGCTCTTCCTCACCTGCTGTCTCGATTATATTTCTCATATCAATTTTACTTACTACCTTTGTTTCTTTATCTACCTGAATTTCCACGTCCTGATACGTTTCGTACTCATAAGTAAGCGCTGTGTACATTTCTCCATCGTATTCTCTGCTTGGCTCTCCATATGCAGCTTTCACATCTTCAAGAGTCGACACTCCAAATTCAATTCCCTTTGGAAGCTTCACACTGAAGGCGCTGTCTTTCATCATATAAGAATCTACAGAAAAACCTCCGATCTGACACTCAGAAAAAGGTACGGTATTCATGCCAAGATTAAAGATTGTGGCATAAAGCTTTAAAGAATCTTTTTTGAAAGTTTCCGCTGCAGTATACTGTTCCGGCTCTATTGTCTGAGCTGCATCTCCGTCATACGTCCAGCCCTTTGCCGTAAATTCCCCATAAGACATCGGAAACTGGTAAACTTCTCCGTCAATCTCTGCCTGAAAGCTGTAAATATCATCAGAAAGCGTCTGTGCATCTGCCTGAGCACCCTCTCCTTCAGCCGCTGTTTCTCCCGTTTTATTTTCTTCTGTTTCCGCCTGTGCTTCGTTTGTTGTTTCTGCTGCCGCTTCTTCCGCCATAACCCCTGTTGCCGGCATTACACAAAGCAATCCTGTCATAAATCCCACTAATACTTTTTTCATGCGTTGTCCTCCATAGGCTTTATTATTTGTAAAAGGATTATAGCACAGACGTGTTACTTCCGCTATATTTTTTAATGTATTTTCATATTTTTTATAAAATATGCACAAAACAAAGGACAGTCGCTCTTTCCCGGGCACTGTCCCTTATCTTTTATCTCACATTTTTTTATTTATCTCCAGCCATCGAAAAACTGCATTCCAGACTCAGATAACGTTCCGTTTTCCCAATCCTCCAGAATATTTTCCTCTCCTGACGGCTGTTCTTCTTCTGCACTTTCATCGTCATTCTCATCTTTGCTTTCAGCTTTATCTTTATTTTCGTTTTCTCCCAGTGTAACAGTCACTGTTTTTTCTTTATAGGCATCGCCATCCTGAACCTGAAGAACCACTTCTACCTCTTCTCCTGGCTCATAATACTGAAGATAGTTCACAAGCTGTTCAATGCTTACCACAGATTTTCCGGCAAATTCCGTAATAATAGAATTTACTTTAATTCCAGCTTCTTCTGCAGGTCCGCCTTCTGTAACTTCTCCTACGAAGACACCCTGAGGAATGCCATAAACCTGACCTTCCTCACTTACTGTTCTTCCGGAAATTCCAAGAACACCGTTTTCACCCTCTTCCAGCTTCTCTCTCGGTTCCTCATTCATAAGATTTTCCAGAATATCAGAAACATCGGAAACTGCAATGGCATATCCCATACCTTCTACGTCTGTAGAAGCAAGCTTAGCAGAGTTAATACCTACAACTTCACCATTCATATTTAAGAGCGCACCACCGCTGTTTCCAGGATTAATTGCTGCGTCTGTCTGAATCAGATTGACACCGTTCCTGTTGTCATCTTCATCAGAAGAGAAAGAACCGGAAGTAGAATCCATTCTTCTGTTCTTCGCACTTACAATACCGGTTGTAACAGACTGTCCATAACCGAGTGCATTACCAATGGCAATTACCTGCTCTCCTACAACAAGATCATCGGAGCTGCCAATGGTTGCTATGGAAATCTGATCCATTGTATCATCAGAAATATCTTCCAGAGGAATGCTTACAACTGCAAGGTCTTTATTCTCCTCATAGCCCTTTACCGTTCCCTCATATGCACTGTTATCAATAAAACTTACAGAAAGCGTATCCGCACCTTCCACAACATGATAATTTGTTGCGATCAGAAGCTCATCATCATTTTTTC
>JAUNAX010000165.1 GCA_030527365.1 Eubacteriales bacterium
ATTATTGATTATATTATCTCTGACTTCTGATATGGGTAATGTTTCCAATGCCTCTATCATCTCTTTGTTTGAAAAGCTATGTTCACCTTCAAATGTGTACAGACATGCAATTTCCATTTGATAGAAATTCTCAAATTTCTTCATAACATCTGCCTGTTCCAGTTTTTCTTTTATTTTATCTTCTTCGCCGACAAAGGTAAAATCTATGAAGCGTTCCGGTTTCTGTGAAAATGCAGCCGAAATACCAAAGGACAGGCAACAAAACGCCAGCAAAAGCAGCAAAGAACACGATGCCAAAAATCCACTTTTCAGAAAAATACTTTCCTGTAATTGACGAAGGGTAAAGGTTCTAAGACCTTTTGTTTTCTTTTTCAGAACTTTTTGAAACAGGAAATAAAAACCCTTAAACAAGAAATACGTTCCGGTTATTCCAAAGAGCAAGGTCCATAAAAGGGAACGCATCTGCTCCCATAATCCTTCTCTCAGCCCCAGTATATATGCTATTCCAAGAAAAATAAGACCAAGAAAAAGGAAAACCAATGATGTCTGTCGTTTTGTTCTTTTTTTCTCGCCTTCATCTGTATTTTTCATCAGCACATAAGGCTCTTTATTCACAGTAATCCCACTTAAAATACTCATAATTACAGTCTTAATCAAAACAATTCCTACCACAGTCCACAAAACAGCCGTCCACGCAATGGTAAAACGATGTTCCAAAATCCCCAGTCCAATTACTCTTGATACGGTAAGGCTGATAATCTCTGTAAACAGAATAGCAATGGGAAAGCCTGCCAGAAAAGCAACTGCCGTATTTACCATATCTTCTGCAATAAGCATAAAAAATAAGCGGCTTCTTTTCATTCCCATCATCAGATAAAGTCCTAATTCATGGCTTCTTCTCTCCAACTGGTACCGAGTTGTAAAAAACACCAAAAAGGACAGGAGAAAAAGCGAAAATACATAAAACACAGGAATGAGAAGCAAAAGCTTCTGGACAGCATCACTTTCCATACCTTTTATAAATTTCATTACATCCTGATTTTCTATGGATAAAATCACATAAAAAGCCACTACGGAAATCACTAAGGAGGCAAAATAGAGGCTGTTTTCTTTTCTGCCAGATTTGCTGTTTCTCTTAATCAGATTATAAAACATTGGCGCTCCCTCCTCCCAGTGCAGCCGTCACTTCCAATATTCTCCGATAAAAGTCAGATTGGCTTTCCTTTGGAAACTGACGCCGAAGCTCATGAAAAATAACTCCATCCTGAATAAATAAAATCCTGCTGCAATAGCTTGCTGCATTGGCATCATGAGTTACCATCATTACCGTTGTTTTAAAATCTTCACACACACCATTTATTTTTTCCAAAAGCTTTTTGGCACTATGGCTGTCCAAAGCCCCTGTGGGCTCATCTGCCAACAGAATTTTCGGCTGGGATATAAGCGCTCTTGCCGCCGCTGCTCTTTGCTTTTGTCCTCCTGAAATCTGAGAAGGAAACTTATCCAGAACCTCCTGCATATCCAGATATTTTGCCAATTCCATACATTTTCTTTCTGCCTGTTGCTGGCTGTCCCCATGAATGGCAGAGGGCAAAAGAATATTTTCTTCTATTGTAAGATTATCTAAAAGCTCAAAATCCTGAAACAAATATCCGATTTCTTTCCCTCGAAACTGTGCCAGTTTTTTTCCTTTAAAAGTGCTAATGTCCTCTCCTTCCAACAAAATCTTTCCTTCCGTTGGCTTTATCATGGTTGCAATGCAGTTCAAAAGTGTGGTTTTCCCTGAACCGCTGCTTCCCATAATTCCCAGAAATTCTCCTTCCAAAACTTGAAAAGAAACTCCGTTTAAAGCTTTTGTCTCTCCTTCTCTACTTCCGTAGCTTTTCTTTAAACCTTGTATTTCTAATAATGTTTTTCCCATATATTCCTCATCTCCTTATTTCAGATACCTGTATTATAAAAGATGACAGTCGGAAAAAACACTTACATCTTTTGTAAGATTACTCTACACTCTTTAAAGACTCTACCATATCAATTTTCTTTAATTTAAAGTACATCACCGCATTTACAAGGAAGGAAAACAGACACGTTAATACAGCGCTCAACACAAAGCTGATATTTTCAATAATTCTGGTGAACATAACACTGTCAATTTCCACTGTAACAATCACAAAACGATGCAGAATACTTCCCAGTGCAATTCCCACGACTACACCGATAATCGTAAGCAAAATGTTTTCTCTGAACACATAAGCGGAAACCTCTTTATCATAAAATCCCAGCACTTTAATGGTTGCCAGCTCACGTTTTCGCTCGGTAATATTGATGTTATTCAAATTATACAAAACCACAAAGGCAAGAAGACCTGCTGAAATAATCAAAACCACAATCACAATGTCAAGGCTTTCCAGCATATCATCTAACTGATTTTGTATATTATAAGTATAGGTTACGTTTAAAGCTCCGCGTTTATCCAAAATGTTTTCTCCGATTTCTTTCAGCCCCTTTTCATTAAAATCCTTCATCTTAAAATAAACGGTATTTGGATCCATCTGTGCTCCGTAAATTTTCCTATACGTTTCCGGAGAAATATACAGATAATGCTCCATATAATTTTCACAGATATCCGTTATCTGAAGTTCTGTCTGCTTCTCGTCTTTATCTTTAAGTACAATCTTGTCACCCTTTTCAACATCTAAAAGCTGCGCTGCCTTTTCTGTTAAAATTACAGAATCTTTCTTCATTTCAAATTCTTTCTTTGTAATACGATTTCTGAAAATCTGGAACTCTTTATTTTTCTCGAGATCAGAAGGCACACTTAAATAAACTTCCTGTTCTTCTTTTCCCTTAGAAATCGTCACTTTCTTTAAGTATCCTTCCATAATGTCGGAAACCTCTTTTTCTGAAGAAAGATATTCCACCGACTCTTTTCTGTCTTCTTCCCCTGCATCTGTATTTAAAAGAACCATTCCATCATATCGCTGAAGTTCTCCATACTGTAACTTACCAATGGCAAAAATAGAGTCCCGAAGGCCAAAACCCACAATCATTAACGCCATACAGCCTCCAATACCAAAAACCGTCATAAAAAATCTCTTTTTATAGCGAATAAGATTACGAATGGTAGACTTCCAGATAAAACTTAAATGTTTCCAGATAAATGGAATTCTTTCCAGAAAAACTCGTTTTCCCTGTTTCGGCGCCGGCGGTCTCATAAGTACAGCCGGTTGGGAAGCAAGTTCCTTATAACAAGCAAAAAAGGTTGCCAGACCGGTACATAAAATCGCTGTTCCTGCTGCCATTATTCCATATTCCAAATTATAAGGAATAACCACATCCGGAACGTGAGTATACATAATCTTATATGCGGTTACAATAATATACGGAAAAACTTTCTCTCCAAAAAGTACACCAAAAATACTACCGCCAACGGTTGCCAAAAGAGCATAATTTAGGTATTTTCCTGCGATACTCAATTTTCCATAGCCCAAAGCTTTTAACGTTCCGATCTGCGTTCTCTGCTCCTCCACCATGCGTGTCATAGTCGTCAGACTGATTAAAGCCGCTACAATAAAAAACAAAATCGGAAAAACCTTTGCTATGGCACGAATACGGTCTGCATTATCGCCAAAGCCTGTATATTCCGGCAACACACTTCTGTCCTGCACATACCACTGGGCATTTTCAATCTTATTGATTTCTAACTGGGCATCTTTTATCTTTTCCTCACCGTCATGAATTTCCTGTTCTGCCTCTGCTTTTCCCT
>JAUNAX010000166.1:0-2340 GCA_030527365.1 Eubacteriales bacterium
CATATCCGAAAATCCCAAAATAATCCGGGATTTCCTGTACGCTTACAGAAGTAATGGCAACAACGGAAGGCATGGAAGCCACCGCTACATCAGCAACAGAATAAGCATTTCCAGATGCTCTGTTTTCTTCGGAAACTCCACTGTCCTCCTGAAGAACTTCCGTATTTGCAATAGGCTCTTCTTCCTCTTTCATAACCGTTCCCATACCGAAAAATACGCCGCCTGCCACAACACCAAAAATCACTGCCAGAAGTGCCGCACAGCCTGCTTTTTTCCAGAAACCGCCTCCACTGTTTCTGTTTTTCGGTGGTCTGGGAGGATTTCCGTTTCCACCTGCGCTGCTCTGATTTCCATGTACCTGATAATATCCATATCTTGGAGGAACAGAACCATTCTGATCGGGTTGTCTTCTATTTTGAGGTTCCGGATTTTCATATCTGCCGTAACCGGAAGAATTCTGAGATTCCGGATTATGTCTGGAATATGGGTGAGTCATGGGTCTGACCTCTTCCCGTCTCTCACCGGACTGTACCTCCTGTCCATTTGTGGTATTCTGTGGATTCTGTGTATTCTGTGAATTTTCTCCCGGGCTTCCTTCTGCCTGTCTGTTTTCAGGCTCCCATTTTCTTTCGTCGCTCATGGACTTTACTCCCTTCTATCTGAACATAATATCTTCGTTTTTATAAAACCAGTTTACCAGTGAATTGTGTTCAAAATGTGATAAATTTTGAAAATAATTATGTTCTGATAAAGCTTATTTCTTCTTCCAGTATGCTTTGTTCATAGTCGCCCACAAAATCATTCTGCGAGGAAGCTTTTTGTATCTCTTTCCCATAAAATATCCAATATACTTGAAGCCGCTCTGAAAAAAAAGCTTGGGGAGAAGCCAGAATTTTCCTGCTTTCATAAGGATTCCCACTGTTTTTTTTACAAGACGGATTCCTTCGCCCTCAGAGGGAACGCCCTCGAAGATTTCCGGGTAATCCGCCTGGGATACACCCAGATCAAAATTCCGGTGAAGCTGCTGCAGACAGGTATAATTATGAGAATGCACCACTTTTGCATCTGCCGCATAAGCAATGCCGTACCCTGCTTTCACCATATTTCCCGCACAGATCATATCTTCATTAAAAATCGCTTTTTCTACAAAACCGCCTACCTTTTCGTATGCCTCTCTTTTATATGCCGCACAGACATTGGAACAGAAAAACGTTTTGATCCCATAAACAGGCAGATCCTTCTCCCTTTTGATACAGGAGGTTTCCGGATAATTAAAACTTCTTGTACACTTTTCCAGAAAACTGCAGTCCTCTCTTGGAAGCTGTCTTGCATAGGCAGCGCCTACACCTTCCTGCTTAAGAAGGGGATTTATAAGATTTCCAATCAGGAATTTATCATAAGGTACGGCATCCTGTGTCATAAATACAAGAATGCTGCCATCTGCCAGAGCAGCTCCTGCCTTTCTTGTTCCGCCATGATCGAACTGTTCTTTTTTAATATGATGAACTTCTGTCTGGGGAAAAAGCGTTTCCCACCGGGCGTCCCAGCCTTCTTCCTCTGTATTCATAATAATCACCTTATCCGGCTGATATTCCTGATTTTTAAGCCCTTTTAACAGTTCGGGAAACTCTCTTCCCGGGCGATATGTGGGAATAATCACATTTACTCTTGTCTTTTCCATCTATTTTTCTCCTGTTGAAAAAAGGACCATCTTTTCAGATGCTCCTTTTTTGCTGTTATCTGTTTACTGATAAACTTCGCCGGTTTCTCCGCCGCCCATATCTCCGCCGACATCGCCACCGCTCATATCTCCGCCTCCAACGTCTCCGCTATCGGTGTCTCCACCGCCAACATCGCCACCGCCAGAACCGTCATCTCCGGAGCCATCGTCTCCACCACCCTGGTCCGGATTGTAATCCGGATCATAATTCGGGTCGTAATCTCCTCCACCGGAGCCATCATCTCCGCCGCCCTGGTCCGGATCGTAATCCGGGTCATAGTTCGGGTCATAATTTGGATCGTAATCTCCTCCGCCGGAGCCGTCGTCTCCGCCGCCCTGGTTCGGATCGTAGTCCGGTTCGTAATTCGGATCGTATCCTGTATCACCCTCATCTGTTGAAGGAGACTGCCATACAAAATCATCCTGAACTGTATCGTCCTCTACAACAGGCGCTGTGTCCACAATATTCTGTTCTCCTCCTACAATCTCAAGAATCTTCGTACTTCTCTCTTTTACAGTTGCGCTTGGAGTATATGCTACGTCCTCACCATACAGATATTTATGAAGCTCAATTACATTTGATTCCAGAGATGTGGGTACAATTACGCTTCCCTTTACAT
>JAUNAX010000166.1:2440-3737 GCA_030527365.1 Eubacteriales bacterium
CCTGTTTCTTCAGAAGTCTCAACACAATAATTATTCATATGCTCAATTTCCGCATAAGAAAGAGGAATATCAAGGCCTCCCAACGCGTCTACCGCTTCCGTCAACGCATTGAAATCCACTGTTGCATAGTCCTTAATATCAAGGTCAAGATTCGTATTCAGTGCAGAAATTGCCTGTTCCGGTCCGCCGTAAGCATAGGCTGAATTAATTTTGGAATAAGTGTCATTGCCTACATTTAAAAGTGTATCCCTGTATATGGATACAAGTCTTACTTCCTTTGTATCATTATTTACGCTGGCAATAATCATAGTATCACTGTTCTCTCCTCCAAGAGAAGCATTTTTATCTCTGTGGTCAATTCCAAAGAGAGCATATGTGGTATATCCGGTCATTTCCGGCGCGTCTTCGTTTACAAGAATTTTTTCTTCGTCCAGCACCGGCTGCTCAATTTTATCAAGCTTTGATGAAATCTGTCCGTAAATATACAAACCGCCGATAAATACCAGCAACACAATGATTTCAAGAACAAACAAAATTTTTTTCTTTTTTCTTCCTGGTTTTGACATTTTTTTCCCCTTTTAGTATGCGTTCTTATTAATAAAGCCTTTAAATACCGTAAGAAACATGATTTTTATATCGAATCCAACGCTCCAGTTTTCAATATAATACAAATCACATTCAATTCTCTTACGAATTGAGGTATCTCCTCTGTAACCATTTACCTGTGCCCAGCCTGTAAGCCCCGGACGAACCTGATGTTTGACCATATACCGCGGGATTTCCTCTCTGAATTTTTCTACAAAAAACGGCCGTTCCGGTCTTGGTCCCACAAGGCTCATATCGCCTTTTAAAATATTGAAAAGCTGAGGAAGCTCGTCAATGCTTGTCCGGCGCATAAATTTTCCAATTCCCGTCACACGGGGATCATTCTTTATTGTCCATGCTTTCTTCTCTTCTGATTCCGGCTGCACTTCCATAGAGCGAAACTTGTACATCCAAAACGTCTTATTGTGAAGCCCCACCCTTTCCTGCTTATAAATAAGCGGTCCGGGAGAGGTAAGCTTGATCAGGATACACATCAGAAGCATAACCGGCGATGATACAATAATCCCCACAACAGAACCTACAATGTCCATCACCCGCTTTACAAGGGCATTAAACGTATTGCTTAACGGCACATAACGGATATTAATAACAGGAAGTCCCTGTATATCCTCTGTATATGGCTTCGTCGGAATAATTTTATTATAGTCCGGAATAAATTTTGTGTGTACTCCTGACTTTTCACAAAGCGTCA
>JAUNAX010000167.1 GCA_030527365.1 Eubacteriales bacterium
CAGCACAGGCAGCTATCAACCAGAAGTAATACACTGGGATTGAGAAGATATATATAATTTAATTCATGCGAAAGCGTGAAAGTGTCCAAGCATAAAGAATGACCCTGGAAATCTGAAACAATTCAGACTTTCAGGGTCATTTTTGTTGCTGATAATATAAACAAATTCAATAAACCGACTTTCTGTCCTGTACAGGAGACATTCCGTAGACTGCTTTAAATTCCCGGCTAAAATGTGAGGTTGTTGTAAAACCGGTAAGTGTGGCAATTTCCTGAATGGTATGATCTGTAGTTTCCAGATATAATTTTGCCTGTTCCAGACGCAGATATTTAATATATTTTAAAGGCGGCATTCCCATGCGGTTTTTAAAGTACCGGATAAAAGTGGTGGGGTGCATATAGACAACCTTAGCAAGCTGGTCTATGGTAAGAGGATCCGCAAGATGCTCGTCAATATATTTCAGGATAACGGCTTGTTTGGAGTGGAGTGGTGCGTTTTCAAGAGTGGACGGGATTTTTTCCGGACTGCAGGCAAAAAGCTGGGCACAAATCTGGAAAAGAGATGCCTGCTGCAACAGAGAAAGTTCTATTGCATTGGAGCTTTCTGTGGCAAAAAGCTGGTCAAAATATCCGGTCAACCTTGTAAAAGTGTCAGCAGAGGAAAAATCCCATACCGTAATATCAGTGAACTGAGAAAAAAGATCAACACCTTCAGAATAAGCGGTAAAATGAAGCCAGTATTTTTCAAGATGACAGGAATCTGTTAAGGAAAAAGAATGGGTTACTCCTTTGGGAATGAACATTAACAGCCGTTCTTTCAGAAGATGAGTACGGCCTCTGGCAGTAATTCTGGCTTCTCCTGAAACAGGAAAGTATAATTTATGATAAGAAGAAGTTACCCGTGTCGCAGCCCAGGAAGAAGGGCAGGAAATAAAACTGCCGCCATACTGTTTTATTTTTAAGTTTGAAATATATTCAGATACCATTTAAAGAGTTCTCCTGTGTTTTACATTTTATGATAGTTTTTATGTCAGATTTTACATGAGTGTATTTACTTTTTATTTTAGCATGGCTGCCTGCAGAGTACAATTTAAAATGTGCTAATAATAGCAAAATATATGCTAATTTTGTATCTTGTAAAATGTACAGAAAATCGTATACTGAAACTATAAAAACAACAAATAATTCAGGAGGAATAAGACATTGAAAAATACAATCAGTCCAAGACAGGTGCATCTGGATTTTCATACTTCACCTCTGATAGAAGGAATTGGTTCCAGATTTTCAAAAGAAAACTTCCAGGCAGCATTAAAAGAAGGAAATCTTTCCAGTATTACTGTTTTTGCGAAATGTCATCACGGTGTGTGTTATTATCCCACAGAAGCAGGAACGATGCACCCACATTTGAATTTTGATCTTTTAGGAAAAATGATTGAGGCTGCGCATGAGATTGGTGTGCGTATTCCTGTGTATATTACAGCTGGCTGGTCTGCTCTGGATGCAGAAAAGCATCCGGAATGGTGGATGAGAAATCAGGACGGAACTCCAATGCTCACGAATTTTGATCTGAATGCAGAAGCAAATGATCTAAAACCTAATTGCTCTTGGATTGATTTATGTCTAAACGATGGAAGCTACGCAGAGCATATTTATGAGTTGACAAGAGAAGTGTGTGACAGATATGAAGATATTGACGGACTTTTTTATGATATTTGTTTTTTGACGGAAGCCTGCTATTGTGAGGAATGTAAATCAGGTATGAAAAAAATGGGACTTGACCCGGAAAAAGAAGAAGATGCAAAATACTATTACATAGTGAAGCATCAGGATTTTATGAGAAAATGTGGTGAAATTCTTCATGAAAAACATCCGGAAGCTACGATTTTCTTTAACAGCGGCGGAGCTGATCCGAATCGTCCGGAATACCATGATGGATCTACACACTTTGAACTGGAAGACCTTCCTACTTCCTGGGGCGGATATGACAAGATGCCTTTCCGGGCAAAGTTCTTTGACAAAACAGGAAAAGGCTATCTGGGAATGACTGGAAAATTCCATACTGACTGGGGAGAATTTGGTGGATTTAAGTTACAAGAAGCTCTGAAATACGAAGTGGCATCTATGATGACATACGGTGCAGGCTGTTCTATTGGAGACCATCTTCACCCGGACGGAGAGATGGATATGGAAACCTACAAAAATATTGGATATGCTTACCGCTATGCGGAGCAGATTGAGCCTTACTGCCTGCATGGCAGCTCTACTGCTAAACTTGGAATTTATCTTTCAAAAGATGAAATAAGCAACGAAGGCACGGCAAAGATGCTTCTGGAAGATCAGGTGGATTTTGGTATTGTATACCAAGATAATTTTGAAGAATTTGATACCGTTATTTTTCCGGACTGCGTAGTTCTGGAAGACAATTCTGTAAAAAAACTGGAAGCTTTCATTCGAAATGGCGGTAAAATCCTGGTAACAGGAGAAAGTCTTGTAAAAGACGGAAATTTTCAGCTTGATCTGGGTCTTGAATATCAGGGCGCTTACGGATACGACAAAGATTATATTATCGTGGGAGATGCTCTGGCAGAGAATATGGTAACTTCTCCATTTCTGGCATACAGCCCGGCTACCAAAGTAGAAGTAAAGGAAGGGGAAGTTCTGGCAAACGTAATGCTTCCATATTTTGGACGTACTTATGGAACGTATTGCGGTCACAAGAATACACCGTATAACAGAGAAGGCTTTGACCATGTGGCAGCTGTTAAAAATGGAAATGTTGTATATCTGGCTCACAAGCTGGGCTGGATTTATAAAAAATTTGGTTCTGCATATCACAGACAGTATTTCCTGAATGCGCTGCGCCAGATTTACAAAGCGGCAGCCTTCCAGGTAGAAATGCCGTCTGCAGGACGTGCAGCAATGAAATTCCAGGAAGAAGAGAACCGGTTTTGCTTAAATCTTCTATATGCTTCTCCTGTTAGCCGTGGAGCTGTGGAAGTTATTGAAGATATTGTTCCTCTATATAATATTTCCTGCTATGTATATACAGAAAAGAAAATCAGCCGCGTTTATCTCGGTGTTGGAAAAGAAGAGCTTCCGTTTACACAGAGGGATGGAAAAGTACATTTTACGGTACCTTACCTCCATTGTCACCAGACAGTTGTTCTTGATGTAGAATAAAGAAATTAGAGTTTGTTTACCGAATGTTGGTATACAGGCTCTTTTTTTGTTCTATACCATTTGTTTCCTGCATACACTATATAGGTAGCGCTATAATATCTTCCATTAATACGGTGGAGGCATTGTATGAAGCACATATTTTTTCATAGAGTTCTGGCTCTTTTGCTGCTGGTGTTTTTTTCTGTGACAATAGAAGAGGGAATCCGGGAGAGAAGCGAGGCGTCTGTTCTTGGTGAATACGTCTGTGAAACGATGAAATTCCGTGAACAGTACATGCCGGAAAAGGTGTTTCAGGAAATTTCCGGAGAAAAAAATATGTGGGAAGTATTTACAGCAACTATGCTGGAAGGAAATTTTTATCCTGGACAGTTAAGCGGAGAGAGCGAGGTGTATAAAAAGTATAAAAAAGAAGAGTTTTATAGGCTTTGTAGTATGTATGAAGCAATATGGGAAGATGTAAAATATTTTCCTTTGCCTGAAAACAGAGAAAGTTTTCACAAGCAGTTTTTTTATGAAAATACATTTGGAGAGGAGAG
>JAUNAX010000168.1 GCA_030527365.1 Eubacteriales bacterium
AAAGGAGTTATCATGGGAGACCAGTTTGATGATAAAGAAGAATTAACAGAAGCAGGGGAGAATGAACAGGATAAGGATAAAGATGGGTATGAAAATTTCTGCTTCCTCTGCCGCAGACCGGAGAGTCAGTGTAAGGGAATGATTGAACTTCCCAATAATATACATATCTGTACAGATTGTATGCAGAAGAGCTTTGACAGCATGAACACGCAGATAAATAACGGAAACTTTAATTATGCAGATCTTATGAATATGCCGAATGTGAGCATGATAGATTTAAGTAATTTTCAAACTCCAACAGCAAAACCCAAGAAGGTGAAAAAGAAAAAAGAAGAGGAAAAGAAACCGGTTCTTGATCTGAAAAATATTCCGGCGCCGCACAAGATCAAGGCAACTCTTGACGAGTATGTGATCGGGCAGGAATATGCGAAAAAAGTAATGTCAGTAGCTGTTTACAATCATTATAAGCGTGTGGCTACCAATACAATGGACGAAATCGAAATCGAAAAGTCAAATATGCTTATGATCGGACCAACCGGAAGCGGTAAGACGTATCTTGTAAAAACGCTTGCAAAGCTTCTTGATGTGCCGCTTGCCATTGCAGACGCAACCTCTCTTACAGAGGCAGGTTATATTGGAGATGATATTGAAAGCGTAGTTTCCAAGCTTCTTGCAGCAGCAGATAATGATGTGGAAAAAGCAGAACACGGAATTATTTTTATCGACGAAATTGACAAGATTGCAAAGAAAAAAAATACAAACCAGAGAGACGTAAGCGGAGAGGCAGTGCAGCAGGGAATGCTGAAACTTCTTGAGGGAAGTGAGGTGGAGGTTCCCATCGGAGCAAACAGCAAGAATGCTATGGTTCCCATGACAACAGTAGATACAAGAAATATTCTTTTTATCTGCGGCGGTGCATTTCCGGATCTTGAAAATATTATCAAGGAACGTCTGAACAAGCAGGCATCTATTGGTTTTTATGCAGATTTAAAAGATAAATATGATGATGATCCGCATCTTCTTGAGAAAGTAACAGTAGACGATATTCGTACCTTTGGAATGATTCCTGAGTTTATTGGACGTCTTCCTATTATCTTTACCTTAAACGGTCTTACAGAGGATATGCTTGTGAAGATTTTAAAAGAGCCGAAAAATGCAATTTTGAAACAGTATCAGAAGCTTCTGGCTCTTGATGAGGTAAAACTGGAATTTGAGGACGGAGCCCTCCATGCCATTGCAGCAAAAGCTCTTGAGAAGAAAACAGGAGCAAGAGCTCTTCGTGCAATCCTTGAGGAGTATATGCTTGATATTATGTATGAGATTCCAAAGGATGATTCCATTGGAGAGGTCATTATAACAAAAGAGTATATTGAAGGGACAGGAGGTCCCAGGATTCTTCTGAGAGGACAGGAAGTGCCTCTTCTGGAGGAACAGCAGTAGGAAAGGAGACTGGAGAAGGAAATGGCAAACGATTTTTTTGACAGCTTTGGGGAAACGATCTCAAGGACAGCAAGGGAGTTAAGTGAAAAAGCAGAAAACTTCTATGAGGTACAGAAGCTTCGCAACCAGATTTCCGCTGAGGAGCGTGTTGTTTCTAAGGCAATGGAGAGACTGGGCAGCATTATTTATAAACGATACGAAAACGGAGAGTCTGTAGATGAAGAAATTGCAGGTGTCTGTGGAGAAATCAGCAGACATGTAAGTAAGATACATGAGTTGAAAGGCTTTGCAGCAGGAAAAGCAGGGCAGAAAATCTGCCCCTCCTGTCATCATACAATAGATAAAGAAGTATTTTTCTGTCCTTTCTGTGGAACTGCATGTGAGGACAGGAAAGAAAAGCCGGAGGAGGAAGCTTTCCGGGAAGAAACCGTAGAAAAACCGGAAAATACACCGAAAGAGGAAACAATTTTCCAGCGAGCAGAAGAATCTGAGGAGACAGAAATCAGGGAAACAGAATCCGGAGAGACAGAGGAAACGGAAGAGCTCAGTCAGACAGAAATGGAAGTTTCCAGCAGTGAGGAAGTATAAATACGTGGTACAGACAGAGGGCATCCTGACATTTATTTTGTCAGTGCCTTCTTTTTTTATGTTGATATAAATGATAGGGACAAGAGTGTGGTTGAATGATGTGTCCGTAATATAGAGACAAAAGTTCGTATCAGAAAGAAAAAGTTGTTGACATTCTATTTTTTATCGCATATAATGAATTTGCAGCGCTCGCATTACCGTGGTAATATACGAAATCAAATAATAAGGAGATTGGGGAAATGGAAGCAGTCATGAATTTTTTGGATTCTGCTGTAGGCAGGATAAATACTCTGTTGTGGGATAATCTTCTGATGTATCTTCTTGTAGCAACAGGAATTTATTTTACGTTCCGTCTGCGTTTTATCCAGGTAAGAAAATTTGGTGCGGGAATGAAAGCACTGTTTGGCAACTTTTCTTTAAACGGAGGTTCAAACGGGGCGGGGTTAAGCTCTTTTCAGGCTCTTACTACAGCCATTGCAGCCCAGGTGGGAACCGGCAATATAGCAGGAGCGGCAACTGCCCTTGCGTCCGGCGGACCGGGAGCGATTTTCTGGATGTGGGTTTCCGCATTTTTCGGAATGGCGACTATCTATTCAGAAGCAGTTCTGGCGCAGCACACAAAAAAGGTGGTAGACGGAGTCGTAACAGGCGGTCCTGTTTATTACATAAAGGCAGTGTTTAAAGGAAAATTCGGAAAATTTCTGGCTGGCTTTTTTTCAGTTGCCATTATTCTTGCCCTGGGATTTATGGGCAATATGGTACAGTCCAATTCCATTGGAGATTCCTTTCATAATGCTTTCGGAGTAAATCCTCTGATCGTGGGAGTCTGTGTGGCTGTCGTGGCAGCTGTGATTTTTATCGGCGGTGTAAAGAGAATTGCCTGGGTGACAGAGAAGATTGTTCCTGTTATGGCTTTGTTTTATATTGTTGGCTGTGTTGTAATTTTATGTATGTGCGGAAGCGATGTAGGTGTTGCTTTTAAACAGATTTTTGTAATGGCATTTAACCCACAGGCTATGGCAGGCGGAGCTATTGGAATTACGGTTCAGAAGGCAATGCGTTTTGGCGTTGCAAGAGGACTTTTTTCCAATGAAGCAGGTATGGGCTCCACACCTCATGCACACGCGACAGCTCAGGTAAAACACCCAAGTGATCAGGGAATTATCGCAATGATGGGTGTGTTTATTGATACCTTTGTGATCCTTACTCTGACGGCTCTTGTAATTATTTCTACAGGTGCTCTTGAGACAGGACTTACAGGCTCCAGTCTCGCGCAGGCTGCCTTTGATGCGAAGTTCGGTTCTTTTGGAAAAATATTTATTGCCATTTGTATGCTGTTTTTTGCTTTTACAACAATTATTGGCTGGTATTACTTTGGAGAAGTCAATGTAAGGTCACTTTTGGGGACAAAGGCAGTAAAAATTTACGCAGTTCTTGTTATACTTTTTGTTGTGGCAGGTTCTGTGCTGAAAGTACAGCTTGTATGGGATATGTCTGATATGTTTAACGGACTGATGGTACTTCCCAATCTCATTGGTCTTCTTGCTTCCGGAGGTGTTGTTGTAGCGCTTACCAGGAAGTATGAGGAACATATCCGGAAAAATAAATAATGAAGAAAGCAGGCTTTCGGAAATAAGACCATTTC
>JAUNAX010000169.1 GCA_030527365.1 Eubacteriales bacterium
GTGTTCTAAGTTTTTTAATTATATCATATCGTATTATAAATATCAATATTATTATCTGATTTTTTGTATTTTTTCTGATATGATTCTAAAATTTATTGTTCTATTTTTCAGTGTGTCAAATATTTTTAATCTCGTTTAAGTTTCCACCATCAATTTCATATACTCTATCACAAAGAACTGAAATATCCTCTTTATTATGGCTTGCCATCAATATGGCTTTTCCTTCTTCTTTTAATTTCAGAAAAAGACTTCTCATTTCTTCTACTCCCCGTTTATCCAGCCCATTCATAGGTTCATCTAAAATCAAAATAGGAGGATTTTCCATAATCGCCTGAGCAATAGCAAGTCTCTGGCGCATTCCAAGAGAATAATGTCCCACAGATTTTCGATTATTCGGCTCCAGTCCAACTTTTCTCATGACTTCTTCCAGGTATCTCCTGTTGCTCTTATTCCTAATACCATAAAGAAACTCCAGATTTTTCATTCCGCTTTTGCTTCGAAGAAACGCAGGCTCTTCAATAATGATTCCTGCATTTCCGCAAATATTCTTTTCGCCATCTGAAAGACTGATATGAATTTCCCCACTGTCCGGCTTCAGAAATCCGCAGATACATTTAAAAAGTACACTTTTGCCACAGCCATTGTATCCTACAAATCCTATGATTTCCCCTTCTTTACAGGAAAAACTTACCTTGTTTAAAATGCTTCTGCCGGAAAAAGTTTTAGATAAATTTTTTACCTTTATTATATCTGTTCTCATTCTTCTTCCCCATTCCATTGAAAATGATTTCTTTTTATTCCCACCAATGCTAAAACAACTGCAAGTGCAAGATAGACTGCCAACATTCCCCAAATCCACAGCACAGGCGGCATTTCCGCATATGTCATATTTTCTGTGTAAAACAATCCTGTTTGCAGCCATGAAACAGGAGAAAATAAATTTATCATTAAATGCCTTGATAAATTCCATGAATTTGTTACAAAAGGAACGATTGCCAATATCCCTGTGAAAATAAGCGCTGCCATGCGGTTAAACAACAGCCCTATGGCAAGCAACAAAAAACCAATCAAAATAAATACAAAGCTGTCCAACATAAATGCCAAAAGTCCCGCCTGCCACGCTTCCATACTTTGCATAAAAGAGGGTTTCAGCACAAAAGTTACATCCAACTGAGAAGCGGCATTTGTAACAGCTAAAGTTTTCATCATTTTTCCCCAGGACCATGTCCAGTCCATATGCGGCAGCATACGAATCCAGCCTGTCAAAAATAAAACCGCCGTAAAAGAAAAACCACTCAGGATAATACTTCCAAGCTGCGATAACAGCCATTTATATTTTCCCTGCCGTATCATCTGATACATACCGTTTCTGTTTAAATACGGGGCATTTGAGAAAAGATAAACCGAAGAAAGTCCTATTGCTCCGCACATAAAATGATTTGTCATAATATTTAAAAAATACCAGAAAGAGCATGGGTAATCCAGAACCTTACAGGCATAATCTATTTCTACATAAAAAGAATCCAAGGCAACAAACAAAATGATAAATAAAACCAGATTTCTTTTTCCGTAAAATCGATTCACATAAAGATTCCAGATATATTTACCCATTTTCGACCCTCCTTTTAAATTTCCGACATATAAGCCAGGACAACAGCAAACACAGAAAAAGTCCCGATATGGCTCCTACAGATAGAGAAACTCTCTCATTTCCCCACGCATTATAATTAATAAGAAAAATGTGATCCGGATCAACCTTTACCCAATCATCACTCCACAAATGCGCCACTCTCCTGATAAGATGATGGAGCATAACCGGAAACGCCAGTACGAGAAGTCTGTTTGCTGTATAAAAAGAAATAAAAGCTGAAAAAAGCGCCAGAACAGCAGCCCAGATTCCCTGCCAGATTCCATGAATCAAAACATACATAAAATAATGTTCTTCTTTCAGCAGTCCGGAAAAACAGCCAACTTCCATAAGAAGCTCCACTTCCCCAAGGTCAAAGGGCGCTTCCCAGGGATAAAAAAAGCGCATTCCCACAACAAATAAAAAGCGTCCTGCCACCATAGAGAAGATTGCTGAAAAAACAATTACAATACATTTTGATATGGCATATGACGACTGCTTTCCCCGTATTACTCCATACTTGTAATATCCCTGTTCCATATCCTCGCAAAAACTCTGCCCATAAGCAAGAGTTGTAAAAATATACACCATAACCATAGCATTACTTGACCACGCAACATTAAAGCTTCTCAAAACAGAAACTCTCGGTTCTATAAACTGCTGCGGAATAAAAATATGAACAGCACAGACACCAAGAACTGCCAGAAGCATCTGTACTGAAAAAAAGCATCTATAAAAATCCATTTTCAGATAGTGCGATTTCATTGTATAATCTCTTCCCCTGTCACTGCATTTACAATCATGGTAAAAGGATATGCTCCTTCCTCATTTGTCTCGATAACATCAATAATCCACGCCGGAGTTACTTTATAGTCTTTGCCTTTCTGCAGTACAAACTGGCACAAAACTGCTTTGGGCACTTCATACTCACTCTCTGTTAAAAGCTCATTATTCCGCTCTGCCACCACTTCCACAATTTTTTCAAAAGGTAAAAGATAAGTCCGTTCCTCTCCCTCCTGAAAATCAAAATAATAATCTATATATATTTCTTCTACTCCTCTTCGAGAGCAAAGAAAACGTAAGGGCGTATCAATATCTGTATTATCGAGATACACATATTGAGAATAAACAGGAAGCCCCTGTAAATTCTGGCGCATAAGAAAATACCAGCTGTCATCATCTTCCGTCCACTCTCCTTTATAAGCAGTCCCATCACTTTCTTCGTTCTGAGACAGCCAGTGTTCCTTCTCCTCTGAAAAAGTATGAGGAAGAGCGATACTTCTCCGTTCTCCCTCTATTTCATATTCTATGGCAGATAATTCCTCTTCCACTATTTTCCACGCTTCAGCCTCTGAAAAATCGGGAACTTCTCTCGCCTCACTATATTCCTCCGGGAGATTTCCATTTTCATCATACAAAAGAACCCCATTGAAGAAATTCCCGTTTCCGGTAGTAAACTGAATGCCGTCGGTAACACTAAAGCTTGTCCCCTCTTCTGTCAAAATATGGTAATAAGGCGGATCTCCTTTTTTCTTCGGCGGATCATCAAATTTTTCTTTTACCGTCTGCCCCTGAATTTTCTCCTCGAAATGCTTTTTTACCTTATCCATGTTCAAAATCTTTTTTCTGGCAGTTGTCTTCCTCAATATATCCTGATTAAACTCTTCCGGAATAACTAACTGCGTATGGAATGTTACACGTTCTATTTCTTTCTCATATGTGGACGGAAATTCCACATTTTCTTTTGGCACAACATCAGAAGAAGATGTACTGCACCCCGAAAACAGCGATGCTGTCAGCAATAAAACTGAAAAAATCTTTATCTTTCTCCTCACAAGCATTCCTCCTTCATTTCTTTGATCGTATTATACCAATATGAAAAAGCATCTGTGTAACAAGTATTTTCCGAAAACTTTCTCTTATATAAAGAAAAGCGGGACAAAAATCTTCTTTTTGCCCCACTTTTCTTTGCATTTATCTGGTATATCTCGAAAATCTACCATATAAACAGTTATTTCTCTTCACGCTC
>JAUNAX010000170.1 GCA_030527365.1 Eubacteriales bacterium
TTCTTTGTAACCAGAATTTCCTCCTGAGATAAAAACTGAGAAATTTTATCCTTCCAGTCACTTTTGGGTTCTTTTCCTTCACGAAATTCAACATAGTAATCGGCTGCTGCCACCAGCGACATAGCCTTACCTGCTTTTCCGTCCTCCACCTGACGGGCGCTTAAAACTTCCATGCCTTCTGCCATTGTGCTGTTTAAACGCTCCACGATTTCCTTTGTGGGAAGAGTTTCTGTAAATTCCACATCAAAATATTCTCCCCTGCTTGTAGTTCCGACTCCAAGAGGCGCAGCAAAAGACATAATCATATGAGGACTGTAGCCTCCGGAAAAAGCAGCGGGAAGCCCGGCTCTTCTGATGGCTTTCTGAAAATAACGCATAGTATCAAGATGTCCTACGAATTTTACAGGTCCCTGCTTGCTGAATTTAATTCTCACCTTCATAACATACGCCTCCTCCATATCGTTTTGCCCCGCATCCGGAACACTGCCGCCGGCAGTTCGGTGTCACTGTCTCATTTTTTGCCTGCTGCCACTCACGAATCAGGAATTTTTTTGTCACTCCTGCGTCAATAAAATCCCACGGAAGGATTTCTTCTACTTCACGCTCACGAAGAGTATAAAAATCGACGTCTACGCCGGTTTCAGAGAAAGCTTCCTTCCATATGTCATAACGGAAACTTTCAGACCAGGCATCATAAAGAGCGCCTTTTTCGTAAGCCTTTAAAATTACGTCTGCACACCGTCTGTCACCTCTTGCAAGGAAGCCCTCCAAAATGGTAACGTCCGGTTCATGCCAGTTATATTTAATACTTCTCTGATTTAACTGGGCGCGGATTTCCCCTTTTACTATCTTTGCCTTCTCAATAAAATCTTCCTCTGTGTACATGGAAGCCCACTGGAATGGAGTGAATGGCTTTGGAACAAAGAAAGAGGTACTTACATTAATCTGTACCTTACCGTTTCTGTTCTCCTTTGGAATCTCATAATACTCCTCTGCAATTTTCTGGGCAAGATGGGCAATTCCTTTCATATCCTCCTCTGTCTCTGTAGGAAGACCGAGCATGAAATAAAGTTTTACCCGGTTCCATCCGCCTGCAAACGCCTCTCTTGCACCTTTTAAAATCACTTCCTCTGTAAGCCCTTTATTAATTACGTCACGAAGTCTCTGAGAACCTGCCTCCGGCGCAAAAGTAAGACTGCTTTTCTTTACATCCTGTACCTTGCTCATTACATCAAGGGCAAAGGCATCAATACGAAGAGAAGGAAGAGAAATATTTACAGCCTCATCTTTAAACTCATCAATCAGAAAATTCACCAGTTCTTTCAGCTCTGTATAATCGCTGGAGCTCAAAGAACTTAAAGAAATTTCCTCATGCCCTGTATTTTTCAGCATCTCTCTCGCAGATTCTTTTAAAGTTTCTATATTCCGTTCTCTTGTCGGACGATAAATCATTCCCGCCTGACAGAAACGACAACCTCTGATACAGCCTCTCTGAATCTCCAAAGTCACACGATCCTGAGTTGCCTTTATAAAGGGAACAACCGGTGCGGAAATAGAGCGGTATCCCTCTTCCATATCTGTTACAATCTGTTTGGAAATAACTTCCGGAACACCCGGACGGTTCGGCTTAAAAGACGCAATCGTTCCATCTTCTTTATAATCTACATCATAAAAAGCAGGTACATAAATTCCAGGAATCTGCGCCGCCATCATAAGAAAATCTTCTCTATTGCCGCCCATTTCCTGATTCTTTTTATAAGCATCAAAAAGAGCGTCATAGGAAGTTTCTCCTTCACCAATATAAAACAGGTCAAAAAATGCTGCCAGAGGCTCCGGATTGTAAGCACATGCCCCTCCGCCAATTACAAGAGGTCCTTCCTTACGCTCTGCTGCCAGAAGCGGGATTCCGCTTAAATCCAGAACCTGAAGTACGTTTGTATAACACATCTCGTATCCGAGCGTGATTCCCAGAAAATCAAAATCTTTTACCGGATCCTGGGACTCCAGAGTAAACAATGGGATCTTTTCCTGGCGCATAACTTTATCAAGATCAGTCCACGGGGAAAAAACACGTTCGCACCATACATCTTCCCGATTATTAAAAAGATTATAAAGAATCATCATGCCAAGATTGGACATGCCGATTTCATAGACGTCCGGGAAGCACATGGCAAAACGAATCTTCCCTTCCTTTTCCTTCATAACGGAATTTATTTCTCCGCCGATATATCTCGCTGCCTTATCAACCTGCAGTAAGATTTCATCACTCAGCGCTAATTTTCTCATACAAATCCTTTCTGTCTTCTAAATCCTACACACCAAAATATTCATCCAGCTGCTTTTTGAACTCCTCAGGAATCTCCCTGGAAAATGGAATATTGTCAATATTTCCAAGATTTTCCGCTATATGCGCCAGAAGTCTTGCGCTTCTCTCAAGAGACCAGGCAGAAAGAAGATCAACGGTATCGTAATGGGTATGCATTCCGAATCCGTCTCTGTTTAATGTCATAGCCGGGATTCCCTTCCATGCAAAGGTATTGGAGTCGCTTCCCCAAATCTGGTTCTTGGTTGTCATGCCGATACCTGTCTCAGCCGCAAGATAAGTCAACATAGAGCAAACAGAGGGATCCGCCGTTACGCCAATCACATTGCCGCCTACAAGCTGACCTGCCAGATCCACATTCATGTTAAAACGGTGCTTTCCAAGCTCCTGTTCATGAAGCTTAATGTAATGACGGCTTCCAAGAAGCCCCTTTTCCTCTGCGCCAAACCATACGAACTCCACAGTCCTTCTCGGCTGATGTTCCTTTAAGTAACGGCAGACTTCCATAATAATAGCCGCACCTGCCATATTATCATAAGCTCCGGGACCCTCCGGAACGGAATCATAATGTGCAGTAAGCGTAAGAATCTCATCTGCACGATCACTTCCCTGAATCCTTGCTTCCACATTGCGGGAGGTGCGGGTCACTTCTTCCTGAAGAAGGGTAAGACGAACTTTCTTTGCTCCCTCAGTAACCATTTCCACTGCGTCCAGATAATGAACCCCCACACCCTGGATTCTTTCTTCTTCATTTAAAGCATCATATACCTTCTGGGGAATAGCTGACGCTCTTGGGATACGATCTTCGCCTGTATCTGTCGGGGAACCGCTGATGCTGACAAAGCCTGCTGCTCCTGCCTTTAAAAGTTTAAGATACATATCCTTCCGCACAATCTCATTGACCATAACGATTTTGCCTGCCACATGGGAAAGACTGATGTCATCTCCGTTTTCCACATAGAGAAACTCTGCTTCCAGCCCCTCTTCTGCCGTACTTCCGCATCTCTGATAGCCAGTTACCTGATAGCTTTTATTGTAGGGTTCTGTAACAGTAAGCTCTGCCTTTTTGATTTCCCATGTGTCAAAGGTAAACTCAGAAAGCGTACTTGCCATACCAAAGCTTTTTAATTCTTCCCGGATCAGAGCGGCAGCTTTTTCTTCTGTTGGGGTTCCTGCTTCTCTGATGTAATTAAACTTTAGGACAAAATCCATCTGACGCTGTCCGCTGATTGTGTTTTTACTCATAATACTGTCTCCATTGTAATTTATTTATATTGTTATTGCTGCTTTATCTGTAGGATTTATTAAATTTTCATTCCTATAG
>JAUNAX010000171.1 GCA_030527365.1 Eubacteriales bacterium
GTTTCCTTAAAACAGTTTACATATACATAGTCGTTTCCAATTCCCTGCATTTTTGTGAATTTCATAATAAATTTTCCTTTCGCAATTTGTTTATAAAGAGCTTCCTGCAAAGCTTTACTGGATTTTCGAAAAAGGCTTCAGACTTCTTTGCAGAATTCCTTTTATCTGTGCAATTAAAGTTCCATAATTAGTTATGGGAGTTCCCTGATCTTTCGCACAGGAAATCCGGTATTTCATTTCTCTTTCATTGAGCATACAGCCGCCGCAGTGGACAACCATCTTATAAGGAGAGAGATCCTGCGGAAATTCTGTCCCTGAGGTAAAGGAAAAAGAAAGCTCCTCTCCCACATATTCTTGAATCCATTTGGGGAGCTTGACGCTTCCAATATCATTGCACTGGCGATGGTGGGTACAGCCTTCGCTTATGAGAACCCTGTCGCCTTTTTTCAGAGAATCCAAAGCGGAAGCTCCCTCTGCCAGAGCTTCAAGATTTCCCTTGTATCTGGCAAACAGAATCGAAAAAGAGGTAAGCATAATGTGTTCCGGCGTATGTTTTGCCACAAAGGGAAAAACCTGGCTGTCTGTAATTACAAGGCGGGGAGAGAATCCCTTTTCCAGAAGTCCGGAAAGTGTTTGTGGAAATTCTGTGTCCCGCACAGTAAGAGCAGTTGCTCCGCAGGAGAGAATGTCACGGATTGTCTGCTGCTGGGGAAGAATGAGCCGTCCCTTTGGCGCAGCCTTGTCGATGGGAATGACAAGAAGAACAAGGTCAAGGGGCTTCAACAGATCCGACACGAGGGGCTTTTGTTTGTCTTCTTTTGGAGCAAGTGCAGCAATACGCTCTTTTAGCTCACGAATGTTTGTGCCGTCCTTTGCACTGACATAAACAGAAGGAATATCTGGAGGAGGCGCACTGCCTGGAGTATGGGACAGTGAGGGATTTCCGGGCAGAATCCTATTTAAATCTATTTTATTATATACAAGAAGAAAGGGGATATTTTTTTTCTGGAAACGGGAAATCAGAGTTTCTTCTGTGGCTGATAATCCCGCGGTGCTGTCTATAATAAGAATAGCAATGTCTGTTTTATTCAGAACCTGCAGTGTTTTCTGAATCCGGAGATTTCCAAGCTCTCCTTCATCGTCAATACCCGGAGTATCAATGAGCATAACAGGACCTAAGGGGAGAAGTTCCATAGTTTTATATACCGGGTCAGTTGTTGTTCCTTTGACGTCAGAGACAATGGCAAGGTTCTGTCCTGTCACTGCGTTTATGATGCTCGATTTTCCGGCATTCCGTTTGCCGAAAAAAGAAATGTGCACCCGCTCTGCGGCGGGCATCTGGTTCATAGCCATATTTACCTCCTTTTGGTTTTCTCATGTCTATATTTGAATAAATGAGTATTTATTCGTCTAAGTGTTGTAAATAATTATAAAAAAAAATTAATTATTATGCAAGTATACTCTTGCATTTTAGGAAAAACATGATAGAATAGAAGCACAGTAAAGATTATACAAAGACATTGCATAAATTAAATATTTATTCATCTCACACATATTTTAAGGAGGAAAAAGTAATGAAAAACATGAAGAAATTTGCAGCACTTGCACTGAGCACAGCGATGATCGTATCTATGACAACAGGAGTTTCCGCAGCAATCAAGTCAAAAGATGACCTTGCAGGAAAGAAAATTGGAGTACAGCTTGGAACAACAGGCGATCTTGAGGCTTCCGAATATGAAAAAGACGGAGCAGTAGTGGAGCGTTACAGCAAAGGAGCTGAGGCAATCCAGGCATTAAAGGCAGATCAGATCGACTGTGTGATCATCGACTCTCAGCCGGCACAGAAATTTGTAGAGAACAATGATGATCTGAAAATGTTAGATGAGCCATTTGTGGAGGAAGAGTATTCAATCTGTCTGAAAAAAGGCAATGATAAGCTTCTGAAAGAAATCAATGGCGCTTTAAAAGAATTAAAAGAAGACGGAACAATCGACAGTATCATGGATAACTACATTGGAGATAACATCGGCGAGACACCATACGAATCTCCGAAAGATGCTGACCATTCCAAAGGAGAACTGATTATGGCAACAAATGCAGAGTTTGAGCCGTATGAGTACCATGAAGGAGACGAAATTGTAGGAATCGACGCAGACATTGCACAGGCAATCTGCGATAAGCTTGGATATGAGCTGAAGATTGAAGATATGGAATTTGACGCGATCATTGCAGCCGTAAACTCCGGAAAAGCGGATTTTGGTCTTGCAGGAATAACAATTACAGAAGATCGTCAGGCAAGCGTAGATTTCACAGATACATATGCAAATGCAAGCCAGGTTATCATTGTAAAGAAATAATAGAAACTGTTTGTAAGAAACCAGAGACAAGGAGCTGTTGCATTTATACAACAGCTCTGTTTTAAGGAAGAGGAAAAATTCATGAACCATATGTTTTTAGCAGATATTAAACAGGATTTATATCTGAACTTTATTAAAGACGACCGTTACATGTGGCTTTTGGACGGTCTGAAAACAACTTTGATCATTACAGCCTTTGCCGTTGTGATTGGAATTATCATCGGATTTTTTGTTGCAATCGTCCGTTCCGCTCACGATAAGACAGGATCCTTTAAAATTTTAAATGCCATTTGCCGCGTATATCTGACAGTGATCCGTGGTACACCTGCAATGATTCAGCTTTTAATTATGAACTTTGTTATTTTTGGTTCTGTAAGCATGAACAAGATTGTGGTAGGGGCGCTTGCCTTTGGTATTAACTCCGGTGCATATGTAGCGGAAATTGTCCGTTCCGGAATTATGTCTATTGATCAGGGACAGATGGAAGCAGGACGAAGCCTTGGTCTTAATTATGCACAGACCATGCGTCTGATCATTGTGCCGCAGGCATTTAAAGCAGTGCTTCCTGCTCTTGTAAATGAGTTTATTGTTTTGATTAAAGAAACTTCTATCATCGGATATATTGGTATGATGGATCTTACAAAAGGCGCTATGCTGATTCAGAGTCGTACATACAACGCATTCTGGCCTCTGCTTGCAGCAGCAGCTATTTATCTTGCAATCGTTATGATTCTTACATTTGGAATGAATAAACTGGAAAGGAGATTGAGAACCAATGAGCGCTGATAAAAATCAGGTATTGATCGAAGTAAAAGAACTGAAAAAAGCATTTGGAGATAATCGCGTTCTGGACGGTATTTCTACTGATATTCATCAGGGAGAAGTCGTTGCGATCATCGGTCCTTCCGGCTCCGGTAAGTCTACGTTTCTCCGTTCCTTAAATTTAATGGAAGTACCGACAGGCGGACAGATTCTTTTTGAGGGAACGGACATTACAGATCCGAAAGTGGATATTAATCGTCACCGTCAAAAAATCGGAATGGTATTCCAGCAGTTCAATCTGTTTCCACATAAAACAGTAAAAGAAAATATCATGCTTGCACCTGTTACATTAAAATTAATGACAAGTGAGGAAGCGTCAAAAAAAGCAGACGAGCTTCTTTCACGCGTTGGTCTTCCTGACAAGGCAGACGCTTATCCGGATATGCTTTCCGGCGGACAGAAACAGCGTATTGCAATCGCAAGAGC
>JAUNAX010000172.1 GCA_030527365.1 Eubacteriales bacterium
TCAAGAATAATAAAGGCATTATCAAGAGTTCTTCCCCTCATATACGCAAGCGGGGCAACCTCAATCAGTCCCCGCTCCATATTTTTTGCAAAGCTGTCTGCTCCCATAATCTGATACAGAGCATCGTAAAGAGGACGAAGATACGGATCTACCTTACTTTGTAAGTCTCCCGGAAGAAATCCGAGCTTTTCTCCCGCCTCAATAGCAGGCCGCGTAAGGATAATGCGGCTTACTTCCTCATTTCGAAAAGCGGTAACTGCCATCGCCATCGCAAGGTACGTTTTTCCTGTTCCAGCAGGACCTACTCCGAAAACAATCATTTTCTTTCGGATCTGTTCTACATATTCTTTCTGTCCCAGTGTTTTTGGCTTTACAGGCCGTCCCTGTATAGTATTGCAGATAAAGTCTTTATCAATTTCCGAGAGAACCTCTCCTACCTGCTCCATTGCAAGGGAAAGGGCATATGTTACATTCTGTTTTGTAATGGTATTGCCCCTTCCTGCCATGCGGACCAGCTCCTCTATGAGCTTTTTCGCCTGGGCTGCATTTCCTTCTCCTCCCAGAATTTTCAAAACACCCTCTCTGAAAATAAGAGTCACGTTTAATGTTTTTTCTATTAATTTCAAGTGCTCGTCAAACTGACCGAAAACATTTCCCTGAAGATTTACGGGCACTTCTGTGTGTAATTCAATTACGCTGTTCCCCATCTACTGCTGTCCTTTCTTTTTCTTCCTCCTGCTGCACTGGCGTCTCCCTGCCTGTTTTTTCTATTATAACAAGCTTTCCGCTGCTTGTGCATACAGTATGATTTACGTCTATTTTAACATTATTTTCTGATATTTGAACCCCTTTTTCCATTAATTTTTTCTCAAATAAATGTAACTTTTTTTCTGCAAGCTGTATTGCCTCTTCTTTTGTATACACACTTTTTACTTTTCTGTACTCTGTTGATGTGAATAAATAAAAAGAAAGCGGCAGGCAGAAATTTTCCGTGATTCGAAGAGGAAATTCTTCTGTTACAGTTTTCCACCCTTTTTCTGCACCTTCATAAAGGCTGGCGTACCAGTTTCCAAAACGAAGACCGTACGTTTTTCTTATCTTTTCTTCCGGAATTTCTTTTTCATACGCAAGGGGAAATTCATCATAATAAGAAACAGTATGTCGGATATAAATATCTGCATCAGCATGGACATAAGACTCTCTTACCACCTCTTTGCTGTCGTTGATAATGGGTACTTTTCCAGATACGAGAATATCTCCCGGCTTACATACCTCTCCCGTTTTTACAAGAGGCGTTCCCGCTCTTGTGATCATTTTTACAATTTCGCCCTCTGTCTCCGCTTCCAGATCGCAGGGAGATAAGTTTTTCTGCTCTTTTTTCTGTTTTTTTCCTTCCTGTACGGTAAGAAGCAGCCTTGTTCCCGAAAGCTTTGCTGAAACCCAGGTGATTTCCGGATAATTTCTTCGAAGAGAAGCCGCGATTTCCGAACAGTCTACTTTGCCTTTTGTCATTCCGTGTACAACGCCATTTTCTTCCAGAAAATCCAATATTTCCGGGTCTGCATACTGTATGTTTCCCTCAATATGTATATTCCATATGCGGTCGGAAAGCAGGAGCATCAGCGCTCCGCACAGAAAAATCCCTGCAAAAAAGCTTTTTCTTCTTCTGTTTTTATGAATCCAGAAGGGAAGACCTTTCTTTTTCAAAATATGGATTTTTACCCCTGTTTTTCTCCGAATGGGAAGAAGCTTAAAAAAATCTTTCCAGTAAAGGGAAGCGTTCAGTTTTTGCTCTTTTACCCGCGCTATTTCATAAAGAGAAATCTTCTGACATCTGCACAGGTTCAAAAAGCGCTCTGTTTGCTCTCCTTCTACAGAAATACGGAGACAGCCCTTAAAAAGCTGTAATATTCCTTTCATAGTTCCTCCTTATTATTCAAAAAAGATTCCGCAGATTCGCCCTTTGATCTGCATTTCCTCCGATGTATAAGAAAGAATTTCCAGATTTTTGCCGCAAAGTTTAAGTCTTCCCCGAAATGTGAGAACCTCCACTTCTTCCACAGTGTATTTCAAAATACTGTTATAATTTTCAATTATAACAGACTCTCTCCCCGTAACCGTAAGGAGCACTTCCCTGTATGCCAGATCCTCCGGTATTTCCAGGGCTGTTACAAGATTTTCTTTCAGATGTCCTAATTTTTTCATTAAAAAATCCTCCGGCTCTTTTAATTTATGCCGGAGGAAGACGCCCTATGTATGAATCAGCGAAAGAGAATCAGAGAAAACCAGAGAATGGTATTTCCGCCAAGATTATATTCCATATTCTGCGCTTCTACAATGGCATTTGCCACAACGCCGTGACTTTCCAGACAGGGGTGCATTTTATCCGGATAACGGCATGGTTTTCCCTCTGCATAGGCGCAGGGAGAACAGAGGTCACAGGATTCTGTGGAAAGAATATAAATTTCATGCCCTGCCTCTTTTATAAAGTTTCCCACCTCTGTTGTAATTTCTTCGTGAGCTTTTCGAGTAGAGAGCATTTCCTCCATATTCATAAGATCAGAAACCTCTGCTACACTGGAAAAGAAAATCCCCTGAGGGTAGCTTTTGATTTTTTTGTCGCATTCTTCCAGAGAGCCTACTCCCGGCGGACACGCCCAGGTACTTCCATACCGCTCGCACTCCTGCTCGCAGATGATGCGTACTCTCTCTTCTATAGAAATATCTGCCGTCTCGATCAGGCGGTATTCATATATGGGAAACTGAGAAATAAACGATTCAAACTGACTTAATTCCATAGGATCCTCCCTGTCAGACCAGCTCCTGCGAGGAAAACAGCATTTCTACTGCCTCATTGTAGGAACAAAAATTCTGTGCTTTTTTTATTTTTTTCGCATATTTTTCATAATTTGTAAAAGAAGGCGCCATATAGCTCCAAAGTTCTTTCATACGGAACAACACATTTCGTTCCCCGCTTAAAACTTCCTGATACGCATGGTAAAGCGTGTCGTGAAATAACCGGAGTTTCTTTTTATCCGGCTTTTCTCCATTCCGGATCAGAGAAAGAAGCCACGGCTTTTTAATGATTCCTCTTCCAAACATAAAGGTATCTGTGCCGGGAAGCTCTTTGGAAATCCGTTCGTAATCCTCTTGTGTAAACAAATCTCCGTTATAGCAAAGAGGAATGGACAGTTCTTTCTGCGCCTTTACAAAGGCGTCAAGGCGTGGCGTATTTCCATAGTAGTCTTTTAAAAGTCTTGGGTGTATAATCAGTTCTTTTATGGGAAAGGCTTGGTAAATTTTAAGAAGTGCTTCCCAGTCCTCCTCATAATCAGTCCCGATTCTTGTTTTTACAGAAATTTCCATCTCACATTCTGAAAAAATCTTATCAAAGAAAAACTTAAGCTTTTCCGGTTCTCCCAGAAAACCGGCTCCCTTTCCCTTTGCCGTTACTGTCCCGGATGGACAGCCGAGATTTAAGTTTATCTCTTTATATCCGAAATCCTTTTTTAAAATCCGGGCAGTTTCCAGAAAATCATCACTATTGTTTGTAAGGATCTG
>JAUNAX010000173.1 GCA_030527365.1 Eubacteriales bacterium
CTTCCCCCTTCAATATAAATACGCTTCAAGCTGTTCACTCCCAAAGGGCATCTTACTTTTTATTGTATGCAGATGTTTCTCCTTTGTGACTGGATACGCTAAGTGCAAGCCCCATTTCTCCCAGAAGAAAAACAACGGACGTTCCCCCATAGCTTACAAAGGGAAGGGTAATTCCCGTGTTGGGAATGGTATTTGTCACAACTGCGATGTTTAAAATTACCTGAACTGCCATATGTGCCATAATCCCTGCCGTTAAAAGAGCACCCAAAAGATCACGGCTGTGAGTGGAAATCACACAAAGTCTCCACAGGAGAAGCATAAACACAAGAATTAAAAGAGAAGAGCCAAAAAGTCCCAATTCCTCGCATATCACAGAAAAAATCATATCATTCTGTGCCTCAGGAACAAATCCCAGCTTCTGAATGCTGCTTCCAAGTCCTCTTCCAAAAAGTCCTCCGCTCCCGATCGCATAAAGCCCCTGAATGGTCTGAAAACCTTTTTCGTACTTCTCCGGGTTTCTCCAGATGGCAAGACGCTCCAGCCGGTAGCTTTCCGCAGCCAGAAAAACTGCCACAAACCCAATCCCAGCCGCACCGATTCCCACAAAGGGAAGATACCTGGGATTCGATACAAAAATCAGCACCACACCGATACCCAGAATAATCACTGCAGTGCTCAGATTGTTGCTTCCCACAAGCCCCACTATAGGAAGAAGCGTTGCCATTGTCCTGCACATAAACCAGAAATTTCCTGTGCTTTTCCTGCTTTTTTCTATCTGCCAGCCAAGAAAGAGAATAACTGCCACCTTTGCAAATTCCGAAGGCTGAAAGGAGAGGGGGCCAAGATTCAGCCACCGTTTGGAACCGTTGATCTCCTGCCCCACAAGAAGCACTGCTGTAGAAAGCACAATAGAGAGAAGATATGCAGCCGGCGCCATTTTCGCAAGAACACGGTAATCCATCTGCGATACAAAATACATTGCCATAAGTCCGAGAGCTGTGGCAAACAGCTGCTTTTTAAAATAATAGGCAGAGTCGTCAAAACGCACTCTGCCATTATATTCACTGGCGGAAAAAAGCATGACAAGTCCAAATACAACGAGGATCAGTACAAGGACAAGAAGCAGCACATCGATATGCCTTTCCTGCCGCTTTTCTTTTTCTGACATGATTTCCTCCGGCTTACACTTTATTTAAGCATATGAATTTCAGCCCTGGAAATATGACTGCTCTCTTTCCGCTTATCTCTGTTTATTTTTAAAGCTCAGACACGTACTTTTTAAACATATCGCCTCTCTGCTCGTAATTGTCAAACTGTCCCCAGCTTGCACAGGCAGGCGAAAGAAGAACAGCTTCTCCTTCTTTTGCGTGTTCCGCACAAAAACATACAGCCTCCTGAAGAGTTTCAAGAAGTACAATGTCTGTAAAACCAAGACGTTCTGCTGCCGCCTTAATTTTCTCTTTTGTCTGTCCAATCAGAACAAGACAGCGCACCTTTCCGTCAAATGCCTGGATCCACTCATCATAGCTGGATTCTTTATCGTATCCGCCTCCGATCAGATAGGTGGGACGGTTCATTGCCTGAATGCCTTTTATGGCTGCATCCGGGTTCGTTCCCTTGGAATCGTTATAATACACAACACCGTTTTTCTCTGTGACATACTCGATTCTGTGTTCCACTGCCGTAAATTCACAGATACTCCTGCGGATACTTTCCATATCTACGCCTGCGTAATATGCCATTGCCACTGCTGCCATTACATTTTCGTAATTGTGCTGTCCAAGAAGCTTTAACTCTCCTGTCTTTACAACCGGGATTCTGGTGTTCTCTGTGGCGAGCACAATGGTGTCTCCTTCCAGGAAAATGCCTTTTTCCAGAGTGCGGGCACTGGAGAAATATACAACTTTCGGAACTGCTGTCTCTCCGAATTTTCTAAGTACCTCGTCCTCATAATTCAGTACACACACATCTTCGCTGCTCTGGTTTTTTGTGATCAGCTCTTTTACACGTATATACTCCTCCATCGTATGATGGCGGTTTAAATGGTCTTCTGTAATATTTAAGATTGCGCTGACCTCCGGAGTAAATTCCTCGATCGTCTCAAGCTGGAAGCTGCTGATTTCTGCAACAGTCACGCTGTTTTCCTGCATCTCCCGCGCCTTTGAGGTATAAGGCGTCCCTATGTTTCCCACTACAAATACGGAAGGACAGGCATCTTTCATAATTTTCCCGAGAAGAGCTGTTGTGGTTGTTTTTCCGTTTGTTCCCGTAATTGCAAGAACACGTCCTTTCCCTGTGCGATAAGCAAGCTCCACCTCACCCCAGACAGGAAGCCCCATCTCGTAAAAGCGCTTTACAAGAGGAAGGTCTGTGGGAACGCCCGGACTTAACACAACAAGGTCAAGGCTGTCCAGAACTTCCTCCGGAAGCTCTCCTGCATAAAATTCTACAGGATAAGTTCCCGCTGTTTTTCCAAGAACCTGTTCTCTGTCTGTCTTGTCATTTCCGTCATAAATAACAGGTCTTGCCCCTTCTGCTCCCAGAAGGTCAGCTGCTCCAATCCCGCTTTTTCCAGAACCGAACACAAGAACCTTTTTATCTTTTAAATCCATACTGTTTCCCCCTTAAAGAGCCAGAAACGCAATCAGGCAGAGAATTGCCGTCACTACGGAAAATACAGCTACAATTCTTGTCTCTGACCAGCCGCAAAGCTCAAAATGATGATGAATAGGCGCCATTTTAAAGAAGCGCTTGCCGTGAGTTGCCTTGAAATATGTAACCTGGATCATAACTGAAAGCACTTCCACTACATAAATCAGCCCCACGATCAGAAGGAAAAGAGGCATCTGCATCATATAGGCTGCACCTGCCACAAATCCGCCAAGAGCAAGGGAACCAGTGTCTCCCATAAATACCTTCGCAGGATATACATTAAACAGAAGAAATCCCATAAGTCCGCCTACTACTGCACAGGTAATCGGCTCGATCCCGGATTTCAGTCCGAGAGATACCACTGTAAAAAATACAGCTACGATCAGAGTAACACTGGACGCAAGACCATCAAGACCGTCTGTAAAGTTCACGCCATTTACTGTTCCGATAACAGCAAAAAACAGGATTGGCACTGCGAGCCAGCCTGCATTCAGGTAATGTCCGCCCCAGAACGGAATCCTCATAGTAAGGGAAATATCTGTATAATTTACAATATAAAATGCAAAGATTCCCGTTACCACTATCTGGAGAAGAAATTTCTGCCAGGGAAGAAGACCATCTGAACGCTTTAACACAACCTTCAGATAATCGTCAAGAAATCCGATGATACCAAAACCAAGCGTTAAAAACAGAACAGGAATGATCTTTGGATAATCCTTAATGTAAAACAGACAGGTTACTACTGTCGCAATTAAAAAGATGACTCCTCCCATTGTGGGAGTACCCGCTTTTTTCAGATGGGACTGTACGCCCTCCACTCTCTCTGTCTGTCCCATTTTCAGCCTTCTGAGAAAAGGAATCACAACAGGACCCAGCACAACGCTGAC
>JAUNAX010000174.1 GCA_030527365.1 Eubacteriales bacterium
CGGCTGTACTGAGGGTATTCCAGAAGATTTCCTGCAAAAGATTCCGTCTCTCCAGATTCCTGGTTACTTAATACTCCCGGAACCATGCGGGAAATGGAATCCATCATAACCATTGCCGGAAGCTCGCCTCCGGTGAGGACATAATCTCCAATAGAAACATAATCCGTCACGATTTCTTCCAGAACACGCTCGTCAATCCCTTCATAATGTCCACAAAGAAACACAAGATCTTCTTCCAGTGCAAACTCCTTTGCCATACTCTGATTAAAAACCTTTCCCTGAGGAGTCAGAAATATAGTGCGCGGTTTTTTGCCTGTCTTTTCCGCAATAGACTGCCACGCAAGATGTACAGGCTCTGCCTGCATCAGCATTCCCGCACCTCCCCCATATGGATAATCGTCCACCTTCTGATGCTTATTAAAAGCAAAATCCCGAATATTTACAGCTTCCAGGCTTAAATACCCATTTGTTATAGCTCTTCCTGTAATACTTGTATTCATTCCGTTTGCAATCATTTCCGGAAACAAAGTCAATACATGAAAATTCATTTATAAAAGTCCCTTCATCAAATGTACAGTCATGGTGCTCTCCTCCACATTTACATCCAGAATACACTCCCGGATTGCAGGAAGAAGAACTTCTCCTCTGTCTTTTGTATCAATCACATAAACATCATTTGCCCCTGTTTCCATTACGTCTTTCAATGTTCCGAAAACAGTTCCATCCTCAAGAAGCACATTCATCCCAATCAAATCTGCCACATAGTACTCTCCCTCTTCCAGCTCCTGACCTTCTTCTCTTGGAATCCACAAATCTCTTCCCTTATACATCTCTATATCATTTATATTATCAATCCCTTTAAATTTCAGGATTGCAAGATTTTTAAAAAACTTTACATTCTGAATTTCCAGTTTTCTAAGCTCACGCCCCGTATCAAGAAGTACATAATCAAGCTCCAGGAAACGCTCTGCCTCGTCTGTTGTTGGAAAAACCTTTACTTCTCCGCGAACTCCGTGGGTGGTTGTAATCACCCCTACTTTTAATAAATCTTCCATGTAATAAAACTCCCTTTAAGACTAAATCAGGAGCTATGGACTCCACAGCTCCTGATCCTTATTTTCATTGCAGAATATCTACAATCACTTTTTTGCTGCTTTTGGAAGAAGCTGCCTTTACCACAGTACGGATTGCCTTTGCAATTCTGCCCTGACGGCCGATTACTTTCCCCATATCTGCGGAACCAACCTTCAGCTCAATTACAATAGCGTCTTCTTTTTCTGTTTCTGTAACAACTACTTCATCCGGATTTTCAACAAGAGATTTTGCAATTACTTCTACTAATTCCTTCATTACACACCTCCCTGACCTCCCACTAGGGAGTGTCACAGAAATACCTTTTCCGGTACTTCTTATTTTTCAATTCCGGCAATTTTGAAGATCTTTGCAACTACCTCTGTCGGCTGAGCGCCTGCTGCAAGCCATTTTTTTGCTGCTTCTTCGTCTACTTTATATACGCTTGGCTCACAGTTCGGATCGTATGTTCCGATTTCTGCGATACATCTTCCGTCACGTTTGCAACGGGAATCTGCAACCACGATTCTATAAAAAGGTGCTTTCTTCTGTCCCATTCTTCTTAATCTGATTTTTACTGCCATTTTTGTTTTCCTCCATTAATTATCTTTTCTTTATTTTGATTTTATCTTAAAAAGGAAGCTTAAAGCCGCCTCTTTTGCCAACTTTACCGCCCATTAATCCGGGCATCTGTTTCATCATTTTCTTACTCTGTTCAAACTGCTTTACAAGACGGTTTACTTCAGATACATCTACGCCTGCGCCCTTTGCAATGCGATTCTTTCTGGAAATATTGAGAATAGAAGGATTGCTTCTTTCCTGCCCTGTCATGGAAAGAATAATGGCTTTCGTTCTGTCCATTGCCTTTTCATCAATCATGCCTTCCAGTTCTTTTACCTTACTTCCAATACCAGGAAGCATACTTAAAATACTTCCAAAGCCGCCCATCTTGTTCATCTGTTCCATACTAGTCAGATAATCATTAAAGTCAAAGTCCATTTTCTTTAACTTCTTCTGCATTTCCTGCGCCTGCTCCTGGTCAACCGATGCTTCCACCTTCTCAATCAGGCTCATTACATCGCCCATTCCCAGAATCCTGGATGCCATACGCTCCGGATAAAACTGCTCCAAATCGGAAAGCTTTTCACCCATTCCCACATAGAGAAGCGGTTTTCCCGTCACAGCCTTAATGGAAAGCGCAGCTCCACCTCGTGTATCGCCGTCCATCTTTGTAAGAATCACACCGTCAATGCCAACTTTTTCAGTAAATGTCTTTGCCACATTTACTGCATCCTGTCCGGTCATGGCATCTACCACAAGAATGGTAGCATCCACCTGAACATTGGCTTTAATATCTGCAAGCTCCTGCATCATGTTTTCATCAATATGAAGACGTCCCGCCGTATCGATCAGAACAACATTCTGCTGGTTGGTTTTTGCATGTTCAATGGCTGCTTTTGCAATATCTACAGGTTTCTGTTTATCTCCCATAGAAAAGACTTCCACACCCTGCTTCTCACCATTTACCTGAAGCTGTGTGATCGCAGCCGGACGATATACGTCACAGGCTACAAGAAGCGGTTTCTTTCCCTTGGATTTCAGCTTTCCTGCAAGCTTGGCAACTGTCGTTGTCTTACCTGCACCCTGAAGACCAGCCATCATTAAAACAGTAATCTCATTGCCCGGCTTAATCGGAAGCTCCGTTGTCTCGCTTCCCATAAGGTTTACAAGCTCATCGTTTACAATTTTAATTACCATTTGTCCCGGGTTCAGTCCGTTCATTACGTCCTGACCCACTGCCCGTTCCTGTACTGCCTTTGTAAACTGTTTTACAACTTTAAAATTTACATCCGCCTCAAGAAGAGCCATTTTTACTTCCTTCAGCGCAATTTTTACATCTTCTTCTGTAAGACGCCCCTTGCTCCGAAGTTTCTTAAATACATTCTGTAGTTTCTCTGTCAAGCTCTCAAATGCCATCTGCTATAACTCCTCTAATATCACATTGGAAATCGCCGCTATGTCTTCGGCTTTATACTGTTCTGCAAGCTGGTGGATTTTCTGTACCTGCCCACGTATCTGCAAAAACTTGTCTACCAGGTGAAGCTTCGCCTCATAGCCTTCCAGTGTACGGTTGCATCTCTTGATCATATCATGGACGCCCTGGCGGCTGATTCCCAGATCTTCTGCAACTTCACTGAGAGAATAATCCTCAAGGACAACATTTTCATAAACTTCCTGCTGCCGCTTGGTAAGAAGCTCTCCATAAAAATCATACAATAATGTTTGCTCTACAAACTTTTCCATTTGTAATCACCTTTGGTATCATATCGTATTT
>JAUNAX010000020.1 GCA_030527365.1 Eubacteriales bacterium
TTTTGTCTGAAAATCTTTTCAAAATAACTCTTGACTATTTACCAAATTGCTTTTCCTTCATTTGTCGTTCTGTTCTTTTACCTGCCTACATTATAAAAAATTAATAATAAAGATTGCTATAATTTTCTATCTATTATTTGTACTTTTTTTGTGTTTTTTATATGAAGTAATATGCAAAATTAAAATAAATTTGGAGTAATCTAAACTTCGTACATATATTTTTATGATTTTTTCAAGTAATCCGGTGTTTTTTCTGAATTGACACCCTAAACAAAATATGATACCTTAAACTTGTTTATAATTTTACAGGTGCATAAAGCATAAAAGGAAACAGGTGTAATTCCTGTACAAGGCCGTTACTGTGAATGGATTTATCCAGAAGTCAGATACTTGCCTGCAAAAGTTAATATCTTATTCTGCGGGCACCGGAAAAAGATGTTTTGACGTTAGAAGTCTGCCCTGAAGCAGGCTTTTTATTTTTTGTAAAATAATATTTACGGAAACAACAGTTTCCAAGCCAGGCAGAATACTCATGAAAGGAGACGCTTATGAAAAACAAAACAGCAGCTATTATTTTTTCTCTGACAGTCACTGTACTGGCAAGCGCACTCTCTGTACAGGCAGAGGATAACAAACGCGAAACGATTACTCTCACAGACAATGTAGGACGTGAAGTAGAACTGGAATGCCCTGTGGATACAGCCGTCAGCGCACTTCGTTATAACAACGAACTGATCCGCGCCTGCGGAGCTATCGACCACATTATTTCCGTAGATTTAAATACAGCTCAGGACAGAGAATACTGGGGGATGTTTGATCCGGAGGAAGTCATTGGAAAAAGCCAAAAAGAGCTTGACTACGAAAAAATTGTAGAGCTTGATCCGGAAGTTGTAATCCTGCCTGCAAATGGCGCTTATGAAGAAGCCATCGAAAATCTGGAACCGTTCGGAATTCCTGTTTTCATCATTTCCGGTTACGATACTGCCGATTTTGAAAATCAGGTAAAAAACATCGGAACCATGTTTGGAACAGAAGAACAGGCACAGAAATTTTATGACTACTTTGACGACAAGCTTGAATATATAAACAAACAGCTTGAAGGTGTAGAAAAAAGAAAGCTTTATATCGAAGGCACATCCGACCTTACAACCATATTCCCGGGAGACCCTATGTATAACATGGTAGAATATGCCTCCGCTGACAACATTTTCTCTGTGGACTATGAAAATGTAAATAAAGGAGAGGTTGACCCGGAAGAAGTAATCGCCCGCAACCCTGATGTTATCATTAAACTGGTAACTCCCGCACAGGCAATGTCAGGTACCGGACTTTATACACCTCCTACAAAGGATGAATTTAAAACAGCATACAATTCCATCGTAACACGCGCAGGCTGGGATGAAATTACCGCGGTTAAAAATGACGACATCTATTTTATGACCCAGTTCAGTCACGGTGGAGCCGGAAAACTGGTAGGAACGTGCTACATTGCAAAAATGTTATACCCTGAACTTCTCCCTGAACTGGATCCTGCAGAGGTTTTCCGTTCCTGGATGGAAGATTTCCAGGGATTCAAAAACATTGAAGGTCATTTCTACAGCGGAAAGGATTTACACAATTAATGAAACAGCCTGCTTACCATGTTCTCAATGAGTATCAAAAAAGAAAACACAGGAAATATCTACTCATCGTCTCCGGCTTTATCCTGATGTTTATTCTCGCTATCTTTTTTACAACCCTGGGAACTACAGATACCACGTTCTCCGATGTTGCCGGAAGCATCTTCCGCACTTTTATATCAGGTGGAAAAATCTCTGATAAACAGGATAAGATCATCGTACTTTTGCGCCTTCCCAGAATGGCAATGGCAATCATTGCGGGAATCGGACTTTCTTCAGCGGGAGCTGCCATGCAGGCAGCCACCCGCAACCCAATGGTAAGCCCTTTTACTATCGGAATCTCAAATGCTGCTGCATTCGGCGCTTCTCTGTCTATTGTTTTCGGGATAGGATTTTTCAGTGGTAGCCAGCTGGGCACCGTATTCAATGCATTTCTCTGGGCACTGGGCTGTATGGGACTTGTCGCTTTAATCTCCACAAAAGTGGGTATGAGCCCTTCCACCATCGTCCTTACAGGTATTGCATTAAATTATCTTTTCAGCGCCTGTACGTCAACCATTGAATTTTTTGCAAACGAACATAAACTTGCAGAAGTAGTGCAGTGGGCTTTTGGCTCTCTCAACGGAAGCCAGTGGCATGAAGTTCTTATTGTGACCGTCATCGTGTGCATCTGTACAGTTGGAATGTTTTATCATGCCCCGGCACTGAATATCATTGCTGCCGGAGACGATGAGGTTGCAAAATCCCTTGGCATTCACCCGGAACGTGTACGGCTTATTGTTTGTGTAGAAGCCGCTCTTGCCACAGCTGCAGTCATCAGCTTCACAGGAGTCATCGGCTTTATCGGGCTTGCAGGGCCTCATATTGCACGTATTCTCATCGGAAGCGACCATAAATATATGCTTCCTTTTTCCGCTGTCATGGGCGCATTGCTGATGCTCGCTGCAGACACCATCGGAAGATTGATTCTGGCACCTGTCATGATTCCGGTAGGCATCGTAATTTCTTTTCTCGGCGTACCTATTTTTATTAATCTGATTCTCATGCAGAGAAAGGGGAATGTATAATGGCATTGCAAATAAAAGATATTTCCTTTCGGTACGGAACGAATCTTATCCTTGACAAAATAAGCTTTGAACAGAAAACAGGGCGGATTCTTGCACTTCTCGGTCCCAACGGAACAGGAAAAACAACACTTCTGAAATCCTTAAGCGGAATCCTTCAGCCTTTTGAAGGAAACAGTCTTCTTGATGGAGAAGATATTTTAAAAATGAGTGTAAAAAAGAAATCCCGCCTGATTGCCTATGTTCCCCAAAATACCACTACAGTATTTCCGGTAAAAGTATTTGACGCCGTAATGATGGGAAGAAAACCCTTTCAGGGATTTCACACAACAAAGAAAGACGAGGAAATCGTTCTTGAGATTCTTGAATTATTTGAATTAACAAAATTGGCATTTAAAAACACAAATGAATTAAGCGGCGGTGAACGCCAGCGTGTTTTTTTGGCCAGAGCATTATGCCAGCAGCCCCGTCTTCTTCTTTTGGATGAGCCTACCAGCAGCATGGATCTGAAAAATCAGCTGCGAACCATGAGTATGGTGCGAAAGCTTGCCGACAACCAGGATTTAACCGTTATTGTTTCTATTCACGATATTAATCTTGCCGCAATGTACTGTGACGATTTTCTTATGCTACGCAATCAGAAAATTTTCACCTTCGGAGAAGCAGATAAAGTTCTCACATCCCCGAACATGAAAAAAGCATACGGTGTGGAAGCTGACATGAACGTATATGACGGATATAAACACATGATTCTTAAGAAAGTATAGTTCTTTAAACATAGGTACCGGATATGGAGAAATTTTCCTTCTCCATATCCGGTATTTTTAATCCTTAAATAATATTTCCATATCCGCAGCTTGAAAACAACATCATCTTCTTCTCACATTCCTGTTTAATTGCATCTACTGCTGGGAGAATCAGATCTGTAAGTCCCTTGCCTTTTCCACTGTTAAATTCTCTGTCTGCAGCTTCTGCTGCCGCAACATTGATGTCTGTAAAAATATTTACTTTACTGATTCCATCGTGGATCGCTCTTCTAAAATCATCATCTGTAAGACCGGAGCCACCGTGAAGAACAAGGGGAACCTTCACTTCACCGGCAATAGTACGGATTCTCTCAAAATCAAGCTTTGGAGGAAGCTTATATGCGCCGTGGGCATTCCCAACAGATATGGCAAGAGCATCTACCCCGGTTCTCTCAACATAGTCTTTTGCAAGAGCCGGGTCTGTGAAAAAACTGGAGGGATCTACATCTCCTTCTGCTGAATCCGGATTATTTCCCACATGTCCAAGCTCACCCTCTATTGTTGCCCCGTAAGAATGCGCAAGCTCTGCCATTTCTCTTACTTTTTCTACGTTTACTTCGTAGGGGTCTGTAGAGCAGTCATACATAATAGAAGAAAAACCAAGCTCAAGGGCTTTCAGGCAAGTTTCTTTCTGAAGACCGTGATCAAGATGAACAACAACAGGAACATTTGCTTTTTTCGCCATAGGAATCAGATAATACGATACCTCTTCCAGAGAACCGTAAGGAAAAAGAACCTCTGCTGTTCCTATAATGACAGGCGACTGCGTTGCTTCTGCCGCCGCAATAATCCCTTTTGCAAGTTCAACATTTACTGCATTAAATAACCCAACTGCGTACTTCTTTTCCTTTGCAGGAAGTAATACTTCATTCATATTTACTATCATAATACCTATCCTCCTATTTTCGCTTTTCCCATCCGGAATCAATGCGTTTCTGCACTTCCTCTAATGGAATAATTCCTCCCAGTGCATCGTATGTCTGTACACATAAAGCACCGGTTGCCGCTGCAAGATGAAGAGCATCCTTCCAGCTTTTTCCCTTCAGAACAGCAGTCAGAAAAGCAGCGATTGTAGTATCTCCTGCTCCAATTCCGGAAACCACCTTTTCCACAAGATAGCTTTTCTCAAAATATTCTCTGTCTGCCCAGGAATCCGCAATTTCCTCCCCTATTCCGCCGCCAATTTGAAGAAGACGCTCTCTGTCTGCCGTCCGGAAATATAATCCGGGCGCTCCGCACTTTATAAGAAGAACTTTTGCCCCGTAAGAAAGCAGGATGTCTGCAAGAGGCTTCACATCCTTCTCCACATCGAGAAATTTTGTTATATCTCCCCCTTTCGCACGTTTTTTCCATTCAGAATACCGCTCTCTGTCAAGCATAAGACAAAGCTCCTCTACACTCGGCACAAAGAAATCCATGTACGGCACAGCTTCTTTTAATATCTGATTCCAGTCCTGCCTGTCAGCTTCTGTATTCTCCTCAAACATTGCCATGTCTACAGATATGGCTGTGTCTGTTTCATGCAACATTTTCAGAAAACGGATAAATTCTTTTCCTCCGTTCTCATATAATTTTTTCATAAGAGACGGATAGCCAAAATGAATCAGATTTACCTTTTTTACTTTCTCAAAATCTATATCTTCCGGCATAAACACATCATTTGTTCCTGTGTGATGAAGCACAATTCTGTCAATTCCAGGCGGAGCAAGGATGATAGAATACGATGTGCCACAATCTTCTCTGCTCATCATAGAATCTCCCCAGGCATCGTATTTTTCCAGAACCTTCCTGACAATCTGACCAAAGGCATCTGTCCCTGTCATACCCATAAGCTCCACATCTGCCCCCAGAAGCTTCATTCCGATTCCGGTATTTGATACAGCGCCCCCAACGCTTATCTTTGCCGGATCCATAGCTACAAGCTGCCCGGGTCTGAATAGATTTTCTATTTCCTTTTCTTCCTTTCCTGAAAATACCGGTATAATATCAATACAGATATGTCCGGCTACAATTGCTTTTTTTTCACCCATATAGTTCCTCCTGTTATCCCCGTTTCCTTCTTTATTTTTCCAGAAGATTCGTTACCATTCTCTGTATGATTTTAAGTGCACTTTCTACATTTGTTGAAGAATCATACAGTTTTAATACTTCACCTTCTGCTAATGCCATTGCCTCCTTATATTTTGGAAATTCCTTTACTACTCTGCCATTCATAATAACCTGGTTCAAAAGACTGTGGTCTATAATCTTATCAGATTCTTCTGTATCTTTTTTCAGAATTTCCTCTGCTTCTTTAGAATTGGTCACTTCTTTTAACACAGATGCCCCCTGTGAATAGCGGAATAATTCCATTTGAATCTCTCTGTCATTTGTGAGCATTTTTAAAAATTCCCATGCCATATCCTTCTGTCTGCTTTCGCTGCTGATTCCGATCAAAAGGCTGTCAACGCGGGAAATATTATCTCCCATTGAACCTGCCGGCAGCGTAATACAATCCCATTGAAAGTTACTGTATTTTTTTATTTTGTATGGATACGTTTTATACGTTCTGTATTCGGCAAAAGACAGAGGCATAAAAGCCACATTGCCCGCATCAAACGTTTCCTGCGTTACTTTTTCTCCCTGGTAAAGCTCATTTAACTTCTGAATAAAACGAACTGCTTCCTCTGTCCGCTCTGATGCAAGATAACATTTTTTACCCTGCGAATCGAAAATTTTTCCATCATTGGAATACAAAGCTTCCAACCAGCCATAATTATATGTTCCAAACTGATCCAGCCGTCCGTCCCCGTCTAAATCCTTTGTTACTTTTTTGCAGATACGATAAAGATCATCCCAACTCCAGTCTGCATCCGGCACAGGGATTCCTTCTTTCTCCAGAAGTGTTTTATTTACAAACATAAGAGTGGGTACTGTCTCATAGGGAAGAGCATACTGTCCATCGTCTATTTTCCCTGCTTCCAGGGACGTTTCATAATAATCTCCGATTTCAACGGACTCATCCTCACGGATTTTTCGATCCAGATTTTCCAGAAGTCCAAGAGAAACCATATGATTAAAGTCCTCTGATAAAATCATAAATACATCAGGGGCATCCCCTTTTAAAATTTTTCTTGCAAGCCATTCTTCATAATCATTCTTAGGGATTCCGCTGTGATAATGAATTTTTATTCCCGGATGCAGCTTTTCAAATTTTTGAATAGCCTTATCAATAATTACATATCCATCTGCATTTGCAACTTCCCAATAGCTGTCTCCAAACATTCCAAATTCCAGAACCTGAGGTTTTCTTATGTTCTGCTCATAAATGACTATGCCTGTCACGCAAAGAACCGCTGCAAGCAAAACAGCTATTCTTCTTTTATTTCTTTTCATACACATCCGCCCTTTAATTTCCCATTCTTCTCTGAACTACCCATATAGCAAGCTGTGTTCTGTCTCGCAAATCCAGCTTATTTAAAATAGTACTTAAATAATTTCTCACGGTTCCCTCTGACAGAGACAGCGTTTCTGAAATTTCTTTATTTGATGCTCCTCTTCCTACTTCCTCAATAATTTTCCATTCCGTCTTTGTAAGATCCTCAACCTGAGATTCCTGAATAGAAATCGTATAATCAGAACGGGCAAGCTCCGAAAACAACCTCAGAACTTTTGTTGCTATGTCAGGATTTATCATTGCCCGCCCACTGTGGACTACATCAATGGCTTTTACAAGTTCCTCCATTGATACTCCTTTTAATAAATATCCGCTTGCTCCGTATTTCAAAGCACTGTACACAAATTCATCATCATCAAATGTTGTGAGAATAATAATTTTTATTTGCGGATAATTTTCTTTAATAATTTTTGTACATTGAACACCATCCATCTTGGGCATGCGAATATCCATAAGAATTACATCCGGCTTCTCCTTTCGGATGCTCTGAATAACCTCCTGACCATTTGCAACTGCATCTGTTATACAGATATGCTCCTTGCTCTCCAGCACAATCTGAAGACTCTGCCGTATTAATTCCTGGTCATCTGCAATCAGTACTTTAATCATAAGTTTCCCCCCATCTTATTGGTATCATAGCATCAATTAAAAATCCGTTACTGCCGTCAAAGCGTACCGTTCCATTAAGCAGATGAATCCGCTCTGTAATATGGTGCGTCCCAAAACCGGCATGAATTTCCTTACAGCCACATCCATTGTCCCTGATACTGAGATGAATATTTCCATCTTCTTTTTTTATAGAAATCTGAATATATGTAGCATGTCCATGACGGATTGCATTCGTAATTCCCTCCTGAACCACTCTGTATATAGCATTTTCTTCATCTTCATCAAACTTTAAAACGGGTGCATTACATAAAAATTCCACCTTCACTCCGGAAAGAGAATTTGTATCTTCTACCATTTTTCTAATGGCATTTTCCAGGGAAAAACGCTGCAATGCATCCGGTCTCAACTCATTGACAGAACGCCTGACTTCATCCAGTCCCTCACGTGTGACTTTTGCAAGAATCTGAAGCTGTTTTTTGGAAATATCAGGATTGTTGTCTATTGTGGCAATACATGCCTCAAGACCTGCTGAAATTCCTGTAAGTGTGTGTCCCAGAGTATCGTGAATTTCTCTTGCCAGTCTGTTTCTCTCCTTTGTCTCTCCCATTTTTTCTTTCATGATGGCATATTTTTCAAGCTTAATATTCGCTTCCTTTAAATTTTCATTGGCATTGGAAAGCTTATGATATAATTCATTCACTTCCTCAATGGTTCCTCTTTCTTCCTGAATTGTGAAAACACAATACAAGATAAAAATAATAATTGTAAGAGAAATCATAAAATTATATGCCATCAAAAGAGTCGTCTGACCGGACGCATCATACACCTGGATATAATCTCTGACCGAAAACAATGGTCGCCTTGCTGATAGAAGTCCGTAATCTGTAAGCGCATAACTCACAATACCCAGAAAAATAAAAGCATACTGCCCGATTCCTCTCTTCATATGCCCGATAATATTTGCAAACGCCCATAAAAGGATTCCATTATAATTAAAATCCAGAAGTACCACAATGAACATTCCCGCCACCATATCCAGGCATATCGTCACATACATGACCTTCATACTGTCAGGAAGAAGATATTCCCGCGTTACAAAAGACGCTGCCAGTACCAAAAGAAAAAATACGACTTTTTTCATTAAAAATCCCGGTGTATCCGGAATATCCGTTACATTTTTAAGAAAATCAGCCGCCTCATAATTGGCACAGATAATATTGGTGGATTCCACTATAAAAACACTTACTAAAAATGCTGAAACTGCCGTCACTGCAAACATCATATATGAGATGCCACTTGTCTTTCCTTTTTGTTTCTCCACTATAACCACCCGTCAATATCAAATTCTTCTAAATTTTCTTCTGTTATCATGATTACATCAATCATTATATCTTTTTCTATCGGTTTTCCCTGCAGGTATTTGTATGCAGCTTCCACAGCCGTTTTTCCTATCAGAACAGGCTGCTGGGAACTTGTTCCTTCCAAATAACCCTTTTTTATCATTTCTTTTGCATCTGGAGAACCATCAATTCCATAAATCAGGATTTTATCTGTCACATGATTAAGTTGAAGACCAGCAAGCGCACCAAGCGCCGTAGGATCATTTCCTCCCAGAACCACATCAAATTTCAGCCCCTTATCAATCACCCTGTCCATTTCTTCCATAGAAACCTCAAACTCCGATGTTGTTGTCAGTTCTTCCACTATCTTATATTCATCATGTCCTTTAATTGTATCTAAAAACCCCTGTACCCGTTCATTTGTAGACTGGATATTATAATGCTTCATAATCAAAATATCCGCTTTTTTCTTCTTTTTCATCATATCTCTGGCGCACTGGACCCCTGCCTGATAATTATCTGACCAGATCACAGATTCTACCATATCTCTATCGTAAACTTTTGTATCCACATTAAACACAGCAACTCCCGCTTCTTTACACAACTCAAGAGCATAGGAAACCTCTGTCCAGTCTACAGGGTTTAAAAAAATTGCGGTAACTCCTTCATCGATCATCTCTTTAATCTGTTCATTCTGTCTGTCCTGATCCTGAGCAGGATCTCTTGTGATAAGTATATCTCCGTTTGCTTCTACTCCCTCACGAATGCTTTCATTTAATGCAATAAAATAAGGATTATTCATTGTCATATAAGTTGCGCCGAATTTTTTCGGCTCCTGTTTCACCTGCTTTTTTATCTGCATAACAGGAAAAAACACCATTGCCGCCAATACCACGCCGCCTGCTAAAAGCCCAACCAACTGTTTAATTTTCTGTTTCATATATATTTAATTCCTTTTTATAGAATCAGGGGCATGCCCGCATGCCCCCTAATATTATAATACTTTTTTATTTGAAAAACATCTGTATCTGCTTATTTTTTCTTTGTACGGAAATAGTCAATCAATACAGCAAGAAGTATTACAATACCCTTTACAACATCTTGCCAGAACGAATTTACATTCAATAAATTTAAACCGTTATTTAAGATACCGATAATTAATGCGCCGATTACTGTACCGCCAATCTTTCCAGAACCGCCTGACATGGAAGTACCGCCAACTACTACAGCCGCGATTGCGTCCATTTCTGCTCCCTCTCCCGCTGTCGGCTGTCCGGAATACATACGGGAAGCCAGGATAATACCTGCAAGACCAGCCATCACACCGGAAAACGCATGTACAAAGAATTTTACTTTGGACACTTTAATACCTGAAAAGACCGCTGCCTGTGCATTGCCGCCTACTGCATAAATATGACGTCCCATTTTTGTTCTGTTCATAATGAATGCAGTGATAATTACAACTACAATCATGATAATAACCGGTACAGGTACTGGTCCAATGTAACCAGCACCTAAAAACTGCCATTCCTTCGTGACAACTCTCACAGGAGAGCCTCCTGTATAGACCTTTGCCAATCCCCTTGCCACATTCATGGTCGCAAGCGTCACAATAAACGGAGGAATGGTAGTAAACGCTATAATACCGCCATTGATGGAACCGATTACAAGACCGATTAAAACACCAACTAAAAGAGCGACCGGGATTGGAAGTCCATAACGAGCTACACAGCCGGCTGAAATAATACCTGACAATGCAATGATAGAACCTACCGACAAGTCAATGCCTCCCAGAATAATTACCATTGTCATTCCACATGCCAGAAGCATATTCGTGGAAATCTGTCTCAGAATATTAAACAGATTTTTTGGTGTCAAAAAAGAACTGCTGGTAGCCGGAAACACTGCCAAAAATACACACATTACAGCCAGAGCCACTATAATTCCAAGATTTTCTTTTATAAATGCTATAAATTTATTATTAACTGTTGCTTTACTTTTTTTTCCAGACATTTTTTCTCCTCCTTCGTCCTGCATTATGCAATCAGTGAGCAGCCAGCGACATAATAGATTCCTGTGTCACCTCTTCATGGCTGATGCAGCCTGCTACTTTCCCCTCTGCCATTACATAAATTCTGTCGCTCATATTAATAATTTCAGGAAGTTCTGAAGAAATCATTATAATGGCAATTCCTGTCTTAACCAATTCATTCATAATGGCATAGATTTCCGATTTTGCACCTACATCTACGCCACGGGTAGGTTCGTCCAGAATCAGGATGTCCGGAGCTGTAGCCAACCATCTTCCAATAATAACTTTCTGCTGATTTCCTCCCGAAAGATTTCCGATTATCTGTTCCTGTGTGGGAGTTTTAGTCGCCATCATATCAATATATCTTTGTGTGATCTCTCTTTCTTTTTTATCATCCACAAAAATACCTTTGATAAATTGTCCCAAAACTTCAATCGTAGAATTAAATCTTACACTTTGTACCTTATACAGTCCTTCTTTTTTTCTGTCTTCCGGAACCAGGGCAATTCCCTGCTTCATAGCTTCTACCGGTGAATGTATCTCTGTTTTCCTGCTTTTGATATATATTTCTCCGGTACTCCCAGGCGTTAATCCGAAAATTGCCTTCATTGTTTCGCTTCGCCCAGCTCCTACCAGACCTGCAAATCCTACAATTTCTCCACTGTGTACTGTAAAACTTACATCTTTTACCATTTCTCCGTCACTGATATGTTCACATCGGAGAAGTTCCTCTCCTGGTTTTCCATAATCTCTTGTATAGTAATTGGTAAGTTCTCTTCCTACCATCATAGCAATCAGATCATCTTTTGTAGTTTCCTTCACTACTCTTGTACCTACATATTCCCCATCACGCATAACGGTTACACGGTCACAGATTTCCTCCAGCTCACTCATTTTATGAGAAATATATACAATTCCAACACCCTTCGCAGTTAATGTTCTCATAATATCAAAAAGTCCTGCCACTTCCTTATCAGATATGGAGGAAGTAGGCTCATCCATTACAAGAATTTTAGAATCGTAAGAAATCGCTTTCACAATTTCTACCATCTGTTGCTGTGCTATTGTAAGATCCTTTATAAGTGCTCTTGCATCTATCTTCATATCATATGCGTCAAGCAAAGCCTGTGCATCTTTTGTCATTTTTGTCCTGTCGGCCATTATTCCTGAACCGGCTTCTCTTCCCAGAAAAATATTTTCTGCAACTGTCATATGCGGAACAAGAATAAGCTCCTGATGGATAATAGAAATCCCATTTTTCTGAGCGTCCTTAACTCCTTTTAATTCAACCTTTTTTCCTTCTATAAAAATTTCGCCTTCGTCTGCAATATAAATACCGCCTAAAACCTTGATCAGGGTAGACTTTCCGGCGCCGTTTTCCCCTAAAAGCGCATGTACTTCTCCTGAGCGCAGCTCATAATCTACATTTTTCAAAGCATATACACCCGGAAATCTTTTATGAATATTCTTCATTTTTAACAAAATCTGTTCGCTCAAATCCTCACCCTCTTTTCATTTCATTCTCTGTTTTAAGGGTAATTATCCCGGCGAATCACTCCGCCAGGATAATCCGTTATATGTTTATTCACTTACTGCCAGCCATCTGTACCATACTCTTCCACGTTATCAGCTGTGATCAGGAAGGTATCTACCGGATAACGTTCATCCACTTCTTTTCCGTCCATAATGTCATACATAATTTCTACTGATTTCTCCGCAATGGCAATCGGAGACTGCGCACCGGAACCTTCAATCAGAGATTCACCGGAAGCAATTTCTGCCTTAATATCAGGGGATCCGTCAACACCGTAAATCAGACATTTACCTTTTTCAAGTCCTGCTGCGTTTGCTGCTGCGAGAGCTCCAAGGGCTGTCGGGTCATTTCCTCCAAAAATAGCAACTACATCGCTGTGAGCCTGAAGCAGGTCTTCCGCAATACCCATAGAAGTCTCAAGGTTTCCTTTTGCATCCTGCTGTGCTACGATTTCAAATCCGTGACCTTCAATGGCATCTAAGAAGCCATTTGTGCGGTCTGTCACAGAATTCATAGTAGGAGAATCAAGAACAATGATCGGCCCGCCGTCTGGGCATTTCTTAACAAGGTCTTCTCCACATACTTTACCTGCATTATAGTTATCAGAACCTGTATAGGAGGCAACATAACTGAGGTCTGCAACTTCTGTATCAAAGTTTACGATGGGAACTTCCGCTTCTTTCAGCGCGTCTAACGCCGGCATAATACCTTCCGCTTCTACAGGATTCAGAAAAATACCGTCAATTCCCTGTGCAATCATATCCTCAATCTGTGTGATCTGAAGAGATACATCATTTGCCGGGTCTGTAGAAATCAGTTCATCGCCATTTGCCTCCACTGCTTCACGAATTGCTTTTTCGATTGTTACAAAGAACGGGTTTGTTCCGTCCATACAGGTATACGCAAATTTACGCGGCTCTTTTTTCTCTGCGGAAACTGTTACTGCCGCTCCTGCCATCGTCGTGACAACCATTGCTGTACAAAGCACAGCGCTTATCATTTTCCGTTTCATATTCATTTCCTCCTGTGAATTAAGATAGTTAAATTCTACAAAATCCTCGCCTTCTTCACAATTGTATATTGTAATTAATTTCCAATGACATTTGTCATATTTTTCATTGTCACTGTCATAATTCCTTTTCCTGTTCTTTTTTATTTCATTATGTCACAAAAAACAGTTCCTTCACAAACATACAAACTGTATAATCTGTAAAGAAACTGTTTTTAGAAAAATATATATATTAAATGCAACAGCGTTTTAATCTAAATGGTAAACCTCTTCCATATCCGACCAGAACTCTCTCTCCAGTTTATCCGGGAGCGGCTCCATAAGAGGTTTCACAAGATTCCACCACTTCTGCGTTGTTGGATCTGCTGCCATTTTTTCCATATCTGCCTCATAATCATTTCCAACGTATTCAAAATAAGAAAACAGGTAATCGCCTCTGTGGTAGATAGAATAATTCTGAATATTACATTCTTTAATCATTTCATTTACTCCCGGAAGAGGATTTGCATGATAGTCTTTGTATGCCTGAAGCCCTTCCGGTGTAATTTTAATCATCTGTCCAATTCTCATCATAACGGCTTCCTCCTAATAAACTTTCTGTGCTTCGTCAAACAGCGCCTGGATATTTGCAGGAGGAATATCCGGAAGAATAGCTTCATGGCTTGGAGAAATAATAAGTCCTGTTGGAAAAATTGTACGAAGCTCTTTTACTTTCTTCTGCACGTCCTCCGGGGTTCCATTTACAAGAAAATCCTGTGTGTCAACGCCGCCGCAGAAAGATACTTTATCTCCAAATTTATCCTTTAATCCCTGCGGCTCCATTCCTGTTGCAAGTGCCTGTATCGGGTGAATAATATCCACTCCTGCCTCAATTAAATCTGGGATAATATCCACGATAGAGCCACAGGAATGATAAATTACTTTAAGACCATAACTGTGTGCCTGTTCTACCAGCTTTTTACAGCCTGGAATAATAAAGCGGCGCACCATATCAGGAGAAAGCATAAGTCCTCTCTGGCTTCCCATATCATTTCCAATAAGAACTGCATTAAGTCTTCCTTTTGTTGCTTCATAGAAAATTTCATTTGCCTTTAAATAAAACTCCATGATTTTTTCATCTACTGCCTCGTAAATCTCCGGGTTTGCAATCATGTTCATAAGAGCATTTTCCATACCGAACGCTGCGCACGTATCCTGGAAGTGGGCAGACCACATCATACCAAGGCATACCTTATCATCAGGTGCAAGCGCCACTCTTCTTTTACATTCTTCTACATCAATATATTTTGCAGGATCCGGCCACTGGAAAAATTCCAGATCTTCCAGTTCTTCTGCTTCTGCGAAACACCCCGGAGTAGTCAGTGTTCTTTCTTCCGCATCCACATTTCCGTCCATATACCAGTCGAACGCCGCATAAATAGCAGAAGCATTGGATGATTCGTAAGGAACCTCAACTGCGTAGAAATCATCTCCTACTGCAAGCTTTAATTCATGGAAATCTTTTACTTCGTAATGTTTAAATAATGCAGGCTGCGCAAAAATATCAGGCATTCCAAGCCACGCTGCCGGTCTATCTACTGGTTCTCTGTTTACAGTGGCATAAAAACGTTCCAAACTGTTCATAATAATCTCCTTTCAAGAAACAACTTTCTGACGCTGGCTTATGCCTGGCTTCTTTTCTGTACACTGTTAATAATAACTGCAAGGAAAATAACAAGTCCTTTGATAACACTCTGCATATATGCACTTACTCCAAGAAGAACCATCCCATTTGCGAGGATTCCTACAAAAAGAAGCCCTATGATAGTTCCGCCAAGCTTACCTTCACCGCCCATCATATTTGTACCACCGATAATAGCACCTGCGATAGTATCCATCTCCCATGCGTTTGCACAGGTGGGATCACCGGAACGAACCTTTGAAGTAAGGAGTACACCTGCAATACCGCAGAGAGCGCCGGAAATAACAAACACCATTGTTTTTACTTTGTCAACATTAATACCGGAAAGTCTTGCAGACTCCTGATTTCCGCCTACTGCGTAAATAGAACGTCCGAAAGCTGTATATTTCATTACATAAATGAAAATCGCATAAAGTACAATCATATAAACTACAAGAAGCGGAATCGGTCCGATGCTTGCAGATGCAATTTTTCCAAATGTATCAGGAAGACCTGCTACAGGACGTCCATTTGTCAATGTCTGTGCAAGACCTCTGATTGCTGTCATAAGAGCAAGGGTTACAAGGAAAGAATGAAGTTTTAATTTCGCTGTAACACCGCCTGTAATAAATCCAATGAGCGCACCTGCTGCAATAGAAATCACAATTGCAAAAATGATAGGCATTCCCTTATTCATCATCATTGCGCCGATTACAGAACAGAAAGCAACAACAGAACCAACACTTAAATCAATATTTCCTGTAATGATAATCATAGTCATACCAATTGCTACGATAGACTGAATCGAAATCTGTTTTACAATTGTCATAAGGTTTGTAGGTGTGAGAAATTTATCGCTTGCTATGGCAAGAACAACGCACATCAGCACCAGGAATACATACATAATGTATTTCATTAAAAAATTTTTTAAATCAAAGGACTTTTTCTCCATAACTTTCCCTCCCTTTATACAGCCTTCTGGCTAGTTGCATAATCTAGCAGAATATCCTGTGTCAGTTCTTTATTTTCCAACATTCCAGTCACTCTTCCAGCTGCAAATACCATGATGTTATTTGCTACCTGAAGAACCTCCGGAAGCTCAGAAGAAATCATAATAATTCCGATTCCCTGTTTTGCCAGATCATTAATAAGAGCATAAATCTGGTTTTTGGAACCTACGTCAATTCCTCGTGTAGGCTCATCCATAATCAGGATTTTCGGATTTGTAGCAAGCCATTTTGCAATGACAACCTTCTGCTGGTTTCCTCCGCTTAACGCTTTTGCTGCCTGATTGCCGTCGCGGCATTTAATGCTTAAAGATTTAATATACTCATCCATAAGCACCACTTCTTTTTTCAGGTCAAGTCCAAGTCCTTTTTTCAGCTGATCAAGAATCGTCATACCTACATTTGTATGTAAATCCATATTTAAAATAAGACCTTCCTCTTTTCGGTCTTCTGTAATAAAGCCGATTCCTGCTTTTTTTGCATCTCGCGGAGATTTTATTTTCACTTCTTTTCCTTCAATATAAACCTCTCCGGAGTCTTTCGGGTCAGCGCCGAAAAGAGCGCGAACAAATTCTGTTCTTCCCGCTCCTGCAAGACCTGTAATTCCAAGAATCTCACCTTTATGAAGCTTTAAGTTTACATTTTGGAATTTTTTTCCGGAAGAAAATTTCTTTACTTCCAGAAGAATCTCGTCCGTGCAACATTTCACCTGCTCTGTCACAGTCATGTTCTTACCTACCATATTTTCAATGATGACCTGTTTTGGTGCATCTTCAATATTCAATGTTTTAATGTAATGTCCGTCTCTGTAAACAGAAATTCTGTCACATATAACCGGAAGCTCTTCCAACCTGTGGGAAACGTAAATAATACTGATTCCCTTTGCTTTTAAGTCTCGTATAATTTGAAACATATTGTCAATTTCATTATCTGATAAGGATGCAGTCGGTTCATCCATAATCAGCACTTTCAGCTTATTTGACAATGCTTTTGCAATTTCTACCATCTGTTTCTGGGCAACGCTTAATTTCCCTACGATTGTTTCCGGTTTAATATTCTTAACACCCAGACTTTCGAGAAGCTTCTGTGTCTCCTCATTCATTTTTTTCCAGTCAACTCTCGGAATCAGTCCAAGATTATTATATAAAAGTTTTCCCATAAAAATATTTTCTGCTACGGAAACCGTATTAATAAGAGAAAACTCCTGATATACTGCACTGATTCCAAGTGCTCTTGCATCAAAAGTAGATTTAATATTTACTTCTTTTCCATCAAGATAAATATGACCTTCGTCGTTTGTGTATGCCCCTGTAATAATTTTGATTAACGTGCTTTTTCCTGCTCCATTGGCACCTACAAGGGCATGAACCTCGCCTTCCTGTACTTCCAATTCTGCATTTTTCAAAGCTGTAATTCCACCAAAATGCTTCGTGACGCCCTTCGCCTGTAACACAATATTCTGCACGTGACTTCCCTCCCTGTTTTTTTAGTACAGGGTGCTCCAAAAGGAACACCCTGAAAAAACTGCTTTTTATTTTCTTATCCTACAAGATCCTGATGCTCGTCAATATACGTCTGGATTTCATCCATATTTTCTTTTGTGTATGTATAGGTAGGAATCATAACTTCTTTTTCTACCTCTTCACCCTTGACAGCTTTTACTGCATTTTCTACTGCCTGGTATCCCATATCGTACGGCATTTGTGTTGTAATTGCCTGTAATGTAATATCATCAGACTGCATATCTTTTGCAAGCTCTACAGACATATCTGTTCCCATGAGAACTACATCAGATTTTCCTGCATTCTGAAGAGCTGCTGCACATCCAAGAAGAGATGTCTGATTCCAGCACCAGATCATCTGCACATCCGGATTTGCTGTAAGAATCTGTTCTGTAATATCAAGTCCTTCTTCCTGAAGCTCTGCATCCTGCTCGTTTACAATTTCCACTGTTCCGTCATCAATCAACTCTTTTAACGCCTCTTTAAAACCGTCACATCTTGCAATACCAATTTCGTAGTTACTATCTCCGATAATGGCAAGTTTACATCCATCCGGGAAATTTTCTTTGATATAATCAACTGCGTATTTACCTGTATTTCCTCCAAGCTCTGCCGGAACAACACCTACATGGCTTGTTACATCTGTATTTACTGTTGTGTTCCATGTTACTACCGGGATTCCTGCATCTTTTGTTGCTGTTTCTACAGCAGCTACAGAAGCGTCTACAGCAAGCGGAGAAATAACAAGTGCATCTACCTGCTGCGCCATAAATGTTGCAACATTGTCAGATTCTTTAGAGATTTCGTTATCTGAAGATACGATAGAAAACTCAACTCCAAGGTCTTTCGCTGCATCTTCCTGTCCTTTCATAACCTCTGCAAACCACTCTCCGGAGTTGTTCATGATAACAGAACCAATTGTGATTTTATCTTCCGCACAAACTGTTGTTGCTCCCATTGCAAGAGAACCAAGCATTGTTGCACATAATACTACGCTTACCATTTTTCTTCTCATTTCTTATTACCTCCTGAAAATTTACTTTCCGTTGTTTGATGAGCTTATTATAGAAAAAACCGATGAAAATATAAATTCAATATTTTCATCGGTTTGGTCTATTTTTTCATATATAAAATTTTAACACTGCCCTGTGCGAAACAATTCCAAAAACAGCTTTCCAGATTAATGCACTCACTCCATAGGCGAACAATATTTATCAATATTCTCTGATGTCAACATCTCACATGGATTTTTATACCAGGGTCTTAATTCCTTCCCTCTTGCCGCCCTCTCTCCACATATCAAACCGTATGCCGCCTCATAATCTGCCGACTGACTGGCAATACCATAAATCTTTCCTTCCTTTACCGCATCTTTATATACAAGGGCATCTCCGATTCCAATTACTTTTACCTCCTCCTCTTTCCCCTCTTTTTTTAGAGCGTCGTATGCTCCCATTGCCATATTGCAGTCATGACAGTAAATCATATCAATCTCCGGATCTTTTCTTAAAAGATCAAGAGCGGCAAGCTCTGCCCTGCTTCTGCTCCATTTTGCATCTACAATCCCCACAATTTCAATATTTGGATGTGAATTCATCTCCTCCAAAAACGCCTGGGTTCTGTAAATCTGCGGGTCGCTTCCCGGAAAACCTTCAATAATTCCAATTTCCCCCTCTTCTTCGCCAAAGTAATCTACCGCAAGTTCCGCCGCAAGCACAGCCTCCTCCGACATACTCCCGCCAACATAAGTAGTGATGTATTCGCAGGAAAAAGGATCCAGTTTCATATTCAGGTTCACAACAGGAATGCCTGCATCCCTCGCCTCACGAAGAACATTAAGAAAAGATTTGGCATCTACAGGACAGAGAATAATAGAATCCACCTGTTTATCAATCATCTCCCGAAGCTGTTTTTCCTGTTTATCCGCATCCCAGTCTGCATAATAAAATTCTACTTCATAAGAATCTGACTGTTCTGCAATCTCCTGCATCTTTCCGGCAAGATTTTTCTGATAAGAGGCAATTTCCGAAGCCATAGAAATACCGATTGTTACCTTCTCCTCTTCCTGCGCCTCTACTCGTACATACAAGAAGAGACTGCTGAACAGAAGAACTGCCGCTGCTGCCATTGCTATCCTTTTCATTCTCCTCATGGTTTTTCCCCCTTAACAAAAGGCAGAGTATATTCAACTATTGTACCCTCTCCCATTTTACTTCTATATTTTAGCCCATACTCCTGTCCAAACTGAAGACGTATTCTCTCGTTTACATTGCGTACGCCAATTCCAGAGCCACTGATATTTTCCGGTTCCACCTCATCAGACAAAATTTTATCACACATCTCATCACTCATTCCACAGCCATCGTCCTTTACAAGAATTTTCAAATATTTTCCCTGTTGAAATGCTTCTATAGAAATATGGCCGGTTCCCCGTTTCTTTTTGATTCCATGATAAATACAGTTTTCCACAATGGGCTGTAAAATCAACTTGATAATTCCACAGCCTTCCACTTCTGGCTGTGCAGAAATTTCATAAGTAAACTTATCTGCATAGCGCATACTCTGGATAATCAGATAATTATTCACATGCTCCAGCTCTTTTTTCAGAAGAATTTCTTCGTTTCCCTTATTAAGAGAAATGCGGAACAGCCTGGCCAGAGCTTCCGTCATAGGCACAATATTAGAATCGTTTGTCTCTGCCATCCAGATAATGGAATCCAGTGTATTATAAAGAAAATGTGGATTTATCTGCGCCTGCAGAGCCTGAAGCTCATATTTTCTCTTATCCTCCTGCTCTGCAAGAACTTGTCCTTTCAGATTTTCAATACGCTCCAGCATCTCATTAAAATTTCTCGCAAGTTTTCCAAGCTCATCATCACTTTCTACTATCACCTGCTGATTCATGTTTCCAATACTGACTCTTGCCATGTGTCTCTGAAGGCGCTTTAAAGGATTGATAATGTCTGTCAGAATCTTATTTAATGCCAGCAACGTTACAAAAAGAGAAATTCCAACTGCAGCTATGATAATGAAATTCACATCTGTAAGGTCTGCAGTTACTTCTTTTAAAGGAACGAGATTTAAAAAAGTCCAGCCTGTATCCTCCATTATTTTTTTCACAGCAATATACGAAACGCCGTTTGCCTCTACTGTAAACGCTCCGTCTTTTTCTTTTTTCATGCCTGCCTGTAAAGCTTCCAGATTTTTTTCGTCTGAAAGATTAAACCCTTTATTTCCCTTTTTTTGCTGATAAAGAGGCTCCATATTCTCGTTCAAAATATAAAAAAATCCTTTCTGCCCTGCCGTTCCTGCCTCACAGATTTCCGTAAGCTTATTAAAGTTCAAATCAATTAAGATTACTCCTAGAAAAGAACCGTCCTCCCAGTTCTGTACAACCCGACTTAATGAAAAACTTCTCTCATTTCCTCCTGCAAGAAATTCATGGCGGTTTGGTCCTGTAAGAACTGCCTTCTGCGGATTTTCCACTGCTTTTTTGTACCAGGGAAGCGCAGAATAATCCATTATCACATTCCGGTAACTGTCTATTGTCTTATGAAAAAGGAGACCTTTTTTTCCAAATATCATAATAGAAGAAATATCTGACCTTGTAAGAAGAATATCATTAAAGGTCTGAGAACTCATCTCATATTCCCACATATTTTCAAGAACAGAAAGATTATTTTCCCCTTCTTCCTGTTGGATTGCGCTTACCAGATAATTCTGAAGATAGTAATTATAATTTACGTCTTTTGCAATAGAATCAATTTCTTCTATATAAGTACCAATGTATTCTCCCATATTGTTCAAATTCTTCTGAGAGTAAGAAACCTGTTCCCTTACTGTCCTCTGCCGAAACACCGTATAAAAGATTCCAAGAACGAGAAGCATCGTCACCGCAATCAGCATTGTAATATGAAGAAACGCCTTATTTTTTAACCCTTTCTCTCTCTGACGTCTCATGTTCTCACTCCTTTAACCGAAAATCTGACGGAGACATTCCTGTATATTTTTTAAAAGATACGCTGAAATAGTGCGGATTTGCAAAACCTGTCTCATAGGCAATCTCATACGTCTTCATATCTGTTGTACGGAGAAGCTCCATAGATTTTTCCATCCGTACATCTGTGAGATATTTTACAAAATTTGTTCCTGCCTCTTTCTTAAAAAGCCCGCTTAAATATCCTGTACTTACACAGGCAAAATCTGCCGCAGAAGACAAGGAAAGCTCCGGATCCTTATAATTCTGATTTACAAACTCCTTTACCTTCTCGATAATCTGCATACTGCTGTTTATCTGAACAGCCTCCATCTCCTTTTTAACTTTACAAGCAAAAACAAAAAGACGCTCCTCTACTACTTCAGGCGTTCCCAAACAATCTATATCACGGAAAAAAGAAAAACCGTCGTTCCAGATTTCCTCCGCTACTTCTTTCAGGTCAGAGAGTTCCCGAAGAAGAGAAGTAACAGCCTCTATATAAATCATTTTCATATTAATGCCGGAAAGGCTTCTGTTTCCGCTTCCCGCATACATAATCTCTCTTACTGCCTCACGGATTTCCTGTTTATCCTGAAATTTAATAGCTTTTGTTAAAGATTTTGTTTCCTTCAGAGGATAATAAAAGGATTTTTCTAAATAGTCAAGATCTCGAATGTCATACACGTTATTTGTCCCCAAAGAAAATTTACATTCTGCCGCTCTTCTGGCGCTTAAATAGGAAGCATGAAGCTCCTCCGCATTTTCCACCACAGCGCCATTTCCGCATGTTGTCTTGATTTTAAGATTATTGTAAATAGCTTTTTGAATCACGCAGAGTGTCTGGTACACAATATCTCTTGCATCCTCCCCCAGAACACAACCTCGAAAAAGAATCACAAGACGACCTTTTGAATCTTCAAATGTATAATGCTCCTGTCCCACACATTCCGCTGTAATATTTTTGGCCGCAAAAAGGTACAATTCATAATCCTCAGGAGAAAACCTGTTCATTTCTAAATCTACTGCCGCAACAATAAATGGGCCTTCTGTGAGATGTATTCCAAGCCCCTCACACCGCTCCAGATACTTCGAGATATTTACGTTTTCCATACACACAATTCGGTTCAGCATGGAAAGCCGCAACGCCGGAAGACTTAGTTGAAGCTGCTTTTTCATAGAAGCAACGTATTCTTTTTCTTTATTTTCAATGTGAAGCGCCTCACATATTTTTTTCATTTTATTGTAAAGCGTCTCTGCTCCTACAGGCTTTAATATGTAATTTTTTACTCCAAGGTCAACGGACTGCTGAGCATATTCAAAGTCTTCATACCCCGTTAAAATAACTACATGAATCTGTGGAAATTCCTTTGCAAGAATCTCTGACAATTCAAGTCCCGTCATAAATGGCATGGCAATATCCGTCAGAACAAGATCTACTTTATTCTGACGAATAATTTCCAGAGCCTCCACTCCGTCCTCCGCCATAAAAATCCTGGAAAAACCAAGCGATTCCCAGTCAATGATTTTCTTTACCCCGTTTCGAATCAAAGGCTCGTCATCTGCTATTAATAGCGTGTACATAAAAACCCCCTTTTTGTTGTGCAAAAACCCCCGCCGGATAAATCCGGCGAGGGTTTCTATTCATCTATTAAGCTAATTTCATTGGGTTGATCTTCACACCAGGTCCCATTGTAGGAGCGATTGTTACGCTTCTTAAATACT
>JAUNAX010000175.1 GCA_030527365.1 Eubacteriales bacterium
CATTTTATGTATGCTTCTTTTAAAACCCACTGTTCAAAAAAAGCTTTTTTTACATCTTCTGATTCCAGGATTTCTTTTTTCTCCTCTTCTGAAACCATACGTTCCAGAAAGCGTCCGTAATCTACCTCTTTGTGAAACTGTATATCAATTCCCACTTCCTGCTCTGCCAGAATACAGAGCACATATTCTCCGGAATGACTGATATTGTAATGGATTTTCGGCTGAAGGGTAAAAAAGGGTTTTCCATGCTCTCCCTTACTCCTGGGCTCATACTTTAAATCCAATCCATACTCTTTTAAAAGTCCCTTTTCCAGAAGCCTTTCCCCGATCATATGCTCCATATTTTTGCCCGCATACTCTTTTTTTATCTTCGTATAATAAATAACTCCATTCATACTCCTGCCTCCTCAAGAAAACGGGACGGTTCCCATTCCTTTTCAAACTGCCTCTCTGCATAGCAGAGGGTAAGCTCCTTTTTTGCCCTCGTCATTCCAACATAAAAAAGACGGCGTTCCTCTTCAATCGCTTCGTTTAACACAGCTTTTTTGTATGGGATACTTCCTTCATTCACATTTAATATATACACGTTGTCATACTGAAGCCCTTTTACCGCATGAAGCGTGGAAATCACAACACCTTCTTTTTTGATTTCCTGCTTTTTTGCCTGCTCCTTCAGACTCTCTGTATAATCCCTGATATAATTTTCCCATTCTTCCAGGCTTTTTTTCTCTTTTGCGCTATCCTGTATCCTGTCCAGAACTTCAAGAAGATCTTCCGGTCTGATTTTCCGGTACTGGGCGTATTCTCTTAAATATTCCTCATAGCCCATTCCTTTTCTGATAAAATTAATGGCTGCAAAAGGTGCTAGAGACGATAAAATGCGAAGCTGAGTTTCCAGCGTAGTAATCCTGTCACACATCCAGTCTCTCTCTTTATAAAACTCCCGAAGCTTATCAAAGGAAACTGTCGTATCAGTCAGACTTTCTCTTGCAATATACCGATTGGGACGGTTCATAATTTCCAGAAATGTTTTTCTGCTTCTGTCTCCTCCCGCCATCTTCAGATACGAAAGCATATTCCGGCAGATCCAGTGACGGAACAGATTGGGAAGCTGCTCTTTCATAGTAAAAGGAACCTGGTACTCCATAAGCGCCCCCACAAGTCCTTCCGCCTCCTGATTGGTGCGGAAAAGAACTGCCGTATCCTCAAGGCTCTCTCCTTTTTCCATTCTTTTTTTCAAGCCGCGGACAACTGCCATATATTCTTCTCTTGTGTTTTGAAATTCCAGACATCTCACAGGAACGCCTGCCCCATGAAAAGCAGTCAGCTTTTTTTTAAACCGCTTTTTATTATGGTTGATAACTCGCACAGCCGTCTTTAAAATATTTTCCGTGCATCTGTAATTTATATTTAAAAGCACTGTTTCCGCTTTTGGATAATCTTTTGTAAAATTCAGCATAATTTCCGGGCGTGCTCCTCGAAAATGATAGATGGACTGATCGTCATCACCAACAATAAAAAGATTGTTTAAAGGAGCTGCCAGCATCTTTACCACATCATACTGAAGCCTGTTTATATCCTGAAATTCATCTACAAGAATATACGGAAACTTCCGTCTCCAGCCCTCAAGAATATCCTTTCGCTTATCAAACAATTCATAACAGAAAAGAAGCATATCGTCAAAATCAAGTTTTCTTCTCTCTGTGAGCATCTTTTTATATCCCTGAAAAATCTGCTTAAATACCTCGTCCGGACAGCAGGAAGAATAATAATGGCGAAGAGAGATCCTCTCATTTTTTACAAGACTGATTTCTTTTGCAACCTCATCAAGGAAATCTCCCTCCTGAGATAATTCCTGCCCGTATTCCAGTACAAGTTCCTGTAAAATCTCCCGTTTTTCCTCATCAGACAGAATATTTCCTGCACCAAATCCATATGCCTGTTTTAAAATTCCGTAAAATACCCCGTGAAAAGTTCCGAACGTAACACCTGTTCTTTCCTGATTTGTGAACGCAAGAAACCGTTCCTTCATCTCGGTTGCCGCTGCCCTTGAAAAAGTAACGACAAGAATGGAGGAAGGCGAAATTCCGCCTTCGCGGGTCAGATATGCAGTTCTTTCCACAATAACGGAAGTTTTCCCCGAACCGGGGCCTGCCAGAACCATCATAGGTCCTGACAGGTGAGCGATTGCCCGTAGCTGAGATGGATTTTTTTTCATATTTTATCTGTTTTCCAGTTTTTCAATAGCTGCCTTCACTCTTTTTATTGTTTCTTCTTTGCCGATGATCTCCATGATTTCTGTTGCACCGGCAGGCGTCATCTGTTTTCCGGAAACTGCAGTACGCAGAGGCCACATTACATATCCATTTTTATATCCTTTTTCCTTCACAAAAGCAGAAAGTGCTGTAAATAACGGATCGTTTGTGTAATCCTCATGGGCTTCCAGAACAGGAAGAACTTCTTTTAATACAGTGAGGGAAGTTTCCTCTGTTGTTTTCATTTTTTTGTGGCAATACATGGAAGAATCGTACTCCGGTACTTCCTCAAAGAAGTCTATAAGTTCCGGAATATCCGGGAAGGTTTCGATTCTTGTCTGTACCATTCCTGCAATTTTTCGGAAATCGTAATCCTTTTTCAGAACCTCTTTCATGTATGGAAGCGCTTTCTCATAAAATTCCTCCGCATCCATTTTCTTAATATACTCTCCGTTCATCCAGCGAAGCTTCTGAATATCGAAGACTGCCGGAGATTTATTAATGTGATGGTAATCAAATGCCTCCACAAGCTCGGAAAGAGTAAAAATCTCACGGTTATCAGAAGGACTCCAGCCAAGAAGAGCCACATAATTTACGATTGCTTCTGACACAAATCCCTGCTCTAAAAGATCCTCATAAGAAGAATGTCCGGAACGCTTGGATAATTTCTGGTGCGTTTCATCTGTAATCAGCGGACAGTGTACATAAACAGGAATATCCCAGCCAAATGCCTCATAAATACGGTTATATTTCGGTGCTGAGGAAAGATACTCGTTTCCTCTCACTACATGGGTAATGCCCATCAGATGGTCGTCCACTACGTTTGCAAAGTTATATGTAGGATACCCGTCAGATTTAATGAGGATCAAATCTTCCAGCTCTTCATTATTTACAGTAATATCTCCATAAATCACATCATGGAAGGTAGTAGTTCCCTCAGTCGGCATATTAAAACGGATTACGTGCGGCTCTCCCGCCTCCAGACGGCGCTGTACCTCTTCTTTCGGAAGATTCAGGCAGCGTTTGTCGTAGATGGAAATTTCTTTTCCTGCTACTACGCGTTTCATATTTTCCA
>JAUNAX010000176.1 GCA_030527365.1 Eubacteriales bacterium
TTCCCCGGAGTCGTCCTCCGGGGAGTTTTCTTCTTCTGCCTGCTGTGCTTCGTAGAGCGCGCCGTAATACTGGTCTGCTGTTATAGATTCCGTATCTTCTACATAATTACCGTTTTTGTCTGTCATATTGCCGGCCCAGTCAAAAGAAACTTCAAGAAGGTTTGTGCCGGTAGACGGTGTTACATTCATGGACATAATTTTATTATATGTCTCTTTTAAGCTTTCTACAGTAAATGGCTCCTCTATGTAATTATGAACCCCGTGCTGGGAAGCCAGCTCGTCTGTATAGTCAGAAAGCATATATGGTCCAAATTCTCCGGTTTCGCTGTTATAGTGCATAACGAGAGGTTCTATTTCAGGATTTAAAATTTTTACAGTGGATTTTCCGTTTAAAACAGATTTTTCTATAGTGAATTTTCCCATTCCGCCAAGAAGCTCAGGAAGCTGCTGCTGGGTGGAGACGAAGTTCCCAAGGGAATAGAAAATTACCATTTCATTGCCCTTATCATCTGTCATAACTCCGTATGGCTGAAGAACGTGAGGGTGTCCGCCAATTACGACATCTACGCCCTGCTGAAGGAGAAAGGAAGCCCACTGTTTCTCATATTCATTTGGCATGGTTTCATCTTCTGTACCCCAGTGCGCCACAAAAATAATGCAGTCAGCGACTTCTTTTGCTTTCTGAATGGAGGCGGCAACCTTTGCCTTATCAAAAATGTCAATCATGTATTCCTTGCCTTCTCCTGCACCGGAGTTATTTGTGCCGTATGTATAGTCAAGAAAGGCAATTTTAATTCCGTTTACTTCCCGGACTTTTACAGAAGCGGCATCCTCTTCTGTTTCGTGAATGCCGATCAGAGTAATGTCGGGATAATTGGTACGCCAGAATTCAAAGGTCTGCGCCATGTAATCATAGCCGTAGTCGTCAATATGATTTGTGGCGGATTCTACCACGTCAAAGCCCGCCTTTACAATGGCATCGCCTACTTCTGTTGGCGTTGCAAAGGAAGGGTAGGAGCTTACTGCGTCATGGTTTGTTGTAAAAACGGTTTCCTGGTCGATCATGGCAATATCCGCTCCCTGGATTTCGTCCAGGACATTCTGATAAATGTGGTCATAGTTCCACTCGCCGGAATCGTTTTTTCCGGAGTCAATAAGGCTCTGATGATAAAGATTGTCTCCTACTGCAATGACGGAGGCTGTTGTGACAACCGGAGTTTTGGCGGCTTTTTCCGCCTTTTCTTTTTCAAGCTTTGCTTTTCTTTCCGCCTCGATTGCCGGTTTCTGTATTACCTGGTAATCCAATGCGTGGAAAAACAGGCAAAGAACCGCAAGTACGGCAATGGAGCAAATGAGACTAATTTTGGAGTTCATTCGCTCTTTAAAATTAAGGGGTATATTTTCATTTCGTTTCATGGGAACGTCCTCTGTATTTTCAATGATTTATCAGGTATTTGTGTACCTGTGTCTTTCATTATAGCAAATTCAGGAAAGCAAATAAAGTTATTTTATGTACTTTTCAAGAACAGGGAAGGGAACGGCGCCAATTTCCAGAACTTTTTTATGAAATTCTTTCAGAGAAAAATTTTCTCCAAGTCTTTTTTCTTCTGATTTCCGAAGATCAAGGAAGTTTAAGTAGCCCCAGTAATATTTCAGATAGTTTGCAGGTGTTTCCACAACGTACTGATAAACCTCTGCTGCTGTTTTGGGAGAAATGCCAAAGACGCGCAAGAAGGAAGCTGCCTGTTCCTGACTCCAGCCATAATAGTGAATGCCGATGTCCATAAGGCAGCAGATATTTAAATTTACACTTCGGTTCAGCCATGCGATGGTTCCAATATCTTTTGCGGCTTTATCCTCTATGAGAGAGGCGCTGTAGCTGTATGCGAAAGGCTCTACATACGTTGCCCAGCCTTCTATGTAACCGCCGGATTCGATAAGACTCCGAATAGGATTTTTATTTTCCTCTGCAAAAAACATGGTCTGGTAAAGATGTCCCGGGAAGCCTTCGTGAGAAAGTGTGGTAAATAAATCAAGCCGCTGGCTGTTGCCTGCGTTGTTAATGTAAATGACATTGGGGCTTTTTGTATCAACAGGGGGAGTGAGGTAAAAGGCAGGGCTTAAATATTCTTCGAGAGATTTATGAACGTAACGGATTTCATAGGAAACGTCTCGAAGAGCCGGAAAATCTTTTTGAATCTGTCTCTGAAGGTTTTCCATCATTTCCTGTGGTTTCATATCCGGGAAAACCTTGTTTTCCATAAATTTTGAGGCAAGGGAGGGCTGTTCCCTTAACATGAGCTGAATGTTTTTTGTATCGTTTAAAAGCTGCTCTGTAAGGCGCTGTCTGATTTTTTCCACAGGCACGTAAGTTCCAACCTGGCTTTTCAGGAGATAAGTGTAGTAGTCCTGACCTCCGGGAAAATGGGCAAGTCCCTGGGAATTTTTTCCGGTTCCTTTCAATTCCAGAAGTCCCTGGATCAGTTTTTCATAGGCAGGTATCACACATTCCAGAATGATTTTTTTATGAGTGGCTTTCAGTTTTTCCTGATCTTCTTCTGAGAATTTTCCATACTGTGCAAGCTTTGTGTCAAAAATTTCCAGCATATAGTTGGAGTCAGGATTTTTGATGAAGGATTCACACTGATCACAAATCCGTTCCAGAGTAGTATCGCTCATAAAATATCCTGCTTCTGATTTTTTTCTCTGAAAAGAGAGAATACTTTCAAAGTAGGGTTCTATGCTGGAAAGAAGGTTCAGATAGTCCGACACGTCCTGGTTTTCATAAAAAGCATATTCTGCGAGAAGGACAGGGAGCTGCGCCTGAATACCGAGGCCTGGAGAGAGCATTTCTTCCAGAAGATAATTGTTTCCAAGAGAAGCCTGTGTGTGAAAGTAGAGAAGGAGCATATCAAGAGTAATCTGATTTTCACGGGAAAGTCTGGAATAAGCAAAGCTTCGGAGTGTATCTTCATATTCCCGGCAGAGGGCGTATGTTTTTTCCATGTCTGTGTTTACGGTTCCGAGGGTTGGTTTCGGGCGTTTCAAACCTGCTTTTTTCGGATGAGCGATAGAATAGTGGAAGGTAAGGGCGCTGCCGGAAACTTCTTTTTCAAAAAGCTCTTCTGTAAATTTTTCAAACCGGGCGTTTTCAGAGAATACATGATTGGAAAAATAGCCAATACTGATACCGGACAGGAGCGTAAAACAAAGAAGCAGAACCACCCGGAGAGTTTTTCGCGATCTGGAGATTTTAAAAGGCATACAATCCTCACAAAAGTTTCTGTTTTTACTATCTTATTGGAA
>JAUNAX010000177.1 GCA_030527365.1 Eubacteriales bacterium
ATAAAGACCTGCAGTTTCTGGGAAATAAATTTTTCTATACAATGAGCGGATATATCCGAAATTACGGAGATTTTCCAAAAGATATAGGAGAAGCAGAACGTAATCTGAGCGATGAAATAAGAGGAAAATTTGAAAGAGAGAGGAATAAAGAAAACGGTTTTCACTCGGTTATCACATGGATTTTAAAGAAATATAAAGCGGATTTAAGTAATTTCCGGTATAAATTTGTGAGAAATCTTGAGAAAGACGTAGTAAATCTGCACTCATTTTTTATTCGGGATCTGGAAAAAGCGAAGAAGCTTGATACAGAAAATTTAAAGAGATATTTGAAAAAAGATCCGGGGGAAAGAGTAAATCTGGACAGCAGAAAGGGGACTGCTGGTTTTTGTCCGGAGATTTTTGAGAAGATTCTGCAGCCGCAAAATTACCCGGACGGGCGTTTCCCGGGGAATTCTGACTATGCTCTTGCGTTTATGCAGCAGACTGCCACAAATATTGCAATTCATGATCCGGAAAATATGCGCAGTGTAAATGGACCGCCGGGCACTGGAAAAACAACTCTCTTAAGGGATATTTTTGCCCATATGCTTGTGCGCCAGGCTGCAGAAATCTGTAACCGTTCTGATAAATATATACAGGGAGAGCTGAATTACTGGGAAAAGGCAAAAATTGGAGTTTTGCCGGAAGAGATTGCGAGAGAAAATATTGTGGTCGCAAGCTCCAATAACGGAGCTGTTCAAAATATTGTCAGGGAGCTGCCGCAAAAGGCAAGTATCAGTGAGGAATTTCTGGAACGGATAAAAGAGGCAGATTATTTTACTTATATTTCCAACTGCGACATCGAGGAAGAAGGCATTGGAAAAGAGCGTATTTTGACATTTAAGGAAAAAGAAGAAAAATGTTGGGGTACTTTTTCAATGGAAGGAGGAGCTTCTGCAAATGTAAATAAGCTTCTTCTGGTTATTGAGGCGATGGAGAAGGAGCTGGAGGCTTCATATATTCCGGATTCCAGTATCTATCAGAAATTTCTTTCCAGGTATCAGAAAGTAGAAGAAAGAAAAAGAGAACTGCAGAAATGCTGGGAAAAATCAAAAGAGCTGGTTCGTCTGAAGCAACAGTACGTGCGGGAAAAGACAGTTTTTGAACAGGAAAAAGAAGCAAAAGCTCAGCAGATGTCTGTAGATTTTGAAAACAGCGAGAGGGAAAAAGAGAACTGCAGGCAGGAGAAAGAAAAACTGGAGCAGAACATTTCAGAAGCAGTTTCTGACAGGGCGGTTTTGGAAGAGAGTTTAAAGCAGGCGCAGAGGAATTACGATACCGTTCGGTTACAGAAGCCGGCGTTTCTCTGGATACAGAAAATTTTAAATCCCGCTGGTACAAAAGCATATTTTGAGTCTCTTGCTCATGCAAATGACATATTGACGCAGCTGGAAAAGCAAAAGACAGATCTTATGAAAGAACAGGCAGACATGGAAAGGAATCTTCTGGAATATGAGAAAAGAATTTCCAGCCTCCTGAAACGGCAGCAGGACAGCCGGGAAGCAGTCTCGCTGTGGGAGAAAAAGAAGGAAAAAGAACTGGAATTCCAGTGGGAAAAGATGCAGGAACTGAAGAGAGAAAATGAGCATCTGGAAGCACAGGGAATTGATTTTTCCCAGTCTTACGAAGAACTCCAGAAAAGCAATCCCTGGTCTGATAAGTTGTTTCGCGTAATGCAGACAGAATTATTTATAGATTCTTTAAAAGTGAAAAAGCAGTTTCTTTATGAGAACAGGAAAAATTTGACAAAGGCAAGAACAATCTGGAAAAGGCAGGGGGAGTATGCGCCAAAAGAAAATGGTGCAAAAATCATTGCAGAGGCGTGGCAGTGGCTGAATTTTGCAATTCCCGTGATCAGCACAACATTTGCGAGTTTGGGAAATATGTTTGCCAATATGCCGGTAAATTCTGTTTATAATCTATTTATTGACGAGGCAGGTCAGGCTTTGCCGCAGGCGTGTGTGGGCGCCGTGTTCCGCAGCAGAAAAATTATGGCAGTTGGAGATCCGGCTCAGATCAAGCCTGTACTTACTCTGGATTCAAAAGTTTTACGGCTCATAGGAACGCATTATCATGTCAGCGAAAAGTATCTGTCAGAAAATACTTCTGTACAGACGCTTATGGACGATGCCGGCAAGTACGGATTTTATAAAAGGGAAGATAAATGGATTGGAATTCCCCTCTGGGTACACAGACGTTCTGATTATCCTATGTTTACTATTTCCAATGAGATTTCTTATAATGGTCTGATGGTACAGGGCAAACCTGCGAACAAGGCGCAGGGAAAGGCATTCTGGCATTCGGTAAAGGGAACTGCAAACGATAAATTCGTAAAAGAGCAGGCAGATTTTCTTGTGGATTTAATATCGAAACGCCTGGAGGAAGAGGAGAACCTGAAAGAGGAAATTTATGTCATATCTCCATTTCGGAATGTGGCGCAGCAGATGGCAAGGGAATTGGATCGCATTCACTTTACAAAACGCGATAAGAAAGGTCCTGTCAATGTGGGAACTGTCCATACTTTTCAGGGAAAAGAAGCGAAAATCGTTTATTTGATACTGGGAGCAGACGAGGCAAGCAAAGGAGCTGCAAGCTGGGCGGTATCGGAGCCAAACATTATGAATGTTGCAGCTACACGGGCAAAGGAAGAATTTTATATTATCGGAGATAAAGAACTCTACAACAATCTGGGAAGTGAGACTGCAAACAAGACCATTCGTATTCTGGACGAATATGCAGCAGGACACGGTTGGCAGGAGCACTAAAATGAAGATGAATCAGAGGGAAATAATATGTATACATATGAAGAATTGAAGGGATTTGTGGACCGTTGCAGCAGATGCGAGCTGTGCCGTACAAGAAATCATTCGGTTATGGGAAAAGGAAATCTGCACAGCCCGATTCTTTTTATCGCAGAAGCACCGGGGAGAAATGAGGACAGAGACGGAATTCCTTTTACAGGAAGATCGGGAGAACTGTTTGACCGACTACTGGGAGAAATTGGAATGAAACGGGAGGAAATCTATCTTACGAATATTGTGAAATGCAATCCTCCCGGAAACAGGGATCCTTATCCTGATGAGCAGGAAGCCTGTATCCCCTACTTAAAATATGAAACGCTACTTTTGCATCCAAAGATGATTGTCTGTCTGGGAAGAATCGCGGCACAGCGAATTATAAGATCGGATTATCGGATTACAAGAGAGCATGGCGTTTTTCTGGAACGGAAAAATACCTGGCTTACAGCTGTATATCATCCTTC
>JAUNAX010000178.1 GCA_030527365.1 Eubacteriales bacterium
AAAGAAGAATTGGTGAGTGCCTTATGTCAATAGAGTTAAAAGATGTAACTTATACGTACAGTCCGGGAACTGCTTATGAAATCCATGCCCTGAAAAATATTAATCTGTCCATACCGGACGGGCAGTTTATTGGGGTTATTGGACATACAGGAAGCGGAAAATCAACGTTGATCCAGCATTTAAACGCTCTGATCCAGCCAACTTCCGGCACCATTCTCTACAATGGAGAAGATGTATGGGAAGAAAAGTATGACAGGAGAGCTCTGCGAAGTCAGGTAGGACTCGTATTCCAGTATCCGGAGCATCAGCTTTTTGAGAGCGATGTACTTTCTGATGTATGTTTTGGTCCTATGAATCAGGGACTTACAAGAGAAGAAGCGGAAAAAGAGGCAAAAAAAGCGCTGGAACAGGTTGGGTTTAAGGAAAAAAACTACGGAAAGTCACCCTTTGAACTTTCCGGCGGGCAGAAAAAGCGGGTTGCTATTGCAGGTGTTCTTGCCATGAATCCGAAAATTCTGATTCTCGACGAGCCGACAGCAGGTCTTGACCCGAAAGGAAGAGACGACATTCTGGATCAGATTGCGCTCCTTCATAAAGAAAGAGGAATCACGATTATTCTTGTATCTCACAGTATGGAAGATATTGCAAAGTATGTGGAGCGTCTGATCGTAATGAACGGAGGAGAAGTTGCCTTTGATGATACACCGAAAGCCGTCTTTTCCCATTATAAAGAACTGGAAGAGATGGGACTTGCTGCTCCACAGATCACATACATTATGAATGATTTAAAGAAAAACGGCTTAGATGTAGATACAGATGCCACTACAGTGGAGGAGGCGAAAGAGAGCATTTTAAAAGCTCTTCGAAACAACCATTCTCCGCTTTTAAAGGAGGACAGAAATAATGCTTAGAGATATTACACTGGGACAGTTTTATCCTGCAGATTCTGTTCTTCATAGACTTGATCCCCGGACAAAATTTCTGGGAACAATGGCGTTTATTATTTCAGTGTTTTTGTTCAACACATTTCCCGGATATGCGGTGGCGACACTGTTTCTTGGGGCAATGATTTTTCTCTCAAAAGTCCCTGTGAAATTTATATTTAAAGGACTGAAAGCAATTTTCGTGATCCTTCTTATTACGGTAGCCTTTAATATTTTGCTGACTCCCGGAGAAATTCTCTGGAAATGGGGATTTTTAAAGGTAACAAAAGAAGGGCTTGTTCTTGCAGGAAGAATGGCAATCCGTCTTACTTATCTTGTGATTGGTTCTTCTGTGATGACACTTACTACAACGCCGAATCAGCTGACAGACGGACTGGAGAGACTTCTCCGCCCGTTGAATAAAATTCATGTTCCCGTACATGAGATTTCTATGATGATGTCCATTGCCCTTCGTTTTATTCCGATTCTTCTTGAGGAGACAGATAAGATTATGAAGGCGCAGATTGCCCGTGGAGCAGATTTTGAAAACGGAAATATTATCCAGAAAGCGAAAAATATGGTTCCGCTTCTTGTGCCCCTGTTTATTTCTGCTTTCCGCCGTGCAAATGACCTGGCTATGGCAATGGAGGCGAGATGCTACCACGGAGGAGATGACAGAACCCAGATGAAGCCTCTTCATTATGCGAAGAGAGATTACGTGGCATATGCAGTGGTGATCGTGTACCTTGGAATTGCAGCTGCATTCAGAATCATTGGAATATAAGAGGTGGATATGAAACGAGTAGGACTTGTAGTGGCATATGATGGAACAAATTACTGCGGCTGGCAGACACAGCCTAATGGAATTACCGTGCAGGGTGTTTTAAATGACGCCCTCTCAGACCTTCTGGGAGAAAAAATAGAGACCATCGGCGCAAGCCGCACAGATGCAGGCGTTCATGCCCTTGGAAACGTAGCGGTATTTGACACGGAGACGAGGATTCCGGGGGAGAAGATTTCCTATGCCCTGAATCAGCGCCTTCCGGAAGATATTCGTATTCAGCTTTCCGAGGAAGTGGAGCCGGATTTCCACCCTCGTTACTGTGACAGTGAAAAAACATACGAATACCGGATTTTAAACAGAAAATTTCCTGTTCCAACAGAGCGTCTGTATACATATTTTTACCATTATAAGCTGGACGTAGAGAAAATGCGTGAGGCAACTTCATACCTGATCGGAACTCACGATTTTGCCAGCTTCTGCGGTGCAAAAGCACAGGTAAAAAGCACAGTGCGCACCATTACTTCTATGGACGTGTGGCGTGACGGAGATATTGTGACAATCCGCGTCACAGGCACAGGCTTTCTTTACAATATGGTTCGCATTCTTTCCGGAACTCTCATTGAGGTGGGAAACGGACAGTATCCTCCGGAGAGGGTAAAAAAGATTCTGGAAGCCTGCGACAGAGAAAAAGCAGGCCCCACAGCTCCGGCGCAGGGGCTTACCCTTATGGGGATTGAGTTTTTTGACTGAGAATAAATAAGAGATAAAAAAACACTGACATTGCGGGGGGATACCCCGGGGTGTCAGTGTTTTTCATTTTGTATAAAAATTAGAATTTTTAATGAGGGCATTTGGAGTAAAAATTGTTGCTTATCAGCGTTTTGCTGGAAATATAACCGCATTTTGTACAGCGCTTTGTTTGAATCTTCTGGTAATTGCAGCTCTTATCCGCATGAAGCAGATGTTGGTAGGAATATCCTGTTTTATACGTATGCTTGCAGGTAGCGTAAGCCTCTGGGTCAGAAGAAAAATAATAGATTTCCCCGTCATCAGCGATGAAATAATCGTTTCCTTTGTCGAAAAAGACAGGCTCTTCCGGAAGATTTAAATAATCGTATTCTTCCGGAAACTCTGCGCCGTCCGGAACAAAAATTTCGATAATGCCATCAGGACAGGAATCCGGGGAGGTATATAAACTGCCGGCATTGAAAGCTGGCTGATCATACGCCATGATGGGGACGGCTCCGGCAAGTAATGAACACGTTGTCAGAAGAATAGAAAAAACAGATTTTGATGTTTTGCCATGTTTGATCATAAGTATGCGCTCCTTTGTAATATGAAATCTCAGGCTCTGAAAAGAGGAATATCCTGGAAGACAGATGTTTTCATCTGAAGAGGGAATCGGGAGAGCAAGCAGGAGATTTACGTAACGGTTCCGTTCTTCCTCTGTACTGTTTTTCAGTACATGCTTATCGCAGAGAAGTTCCAGTGTTTTTTCCAGGCTTTTGTAAAAGCAGAAAGTAAGAGGGCAGTACCAGTGAACTGCAAAAGCCAGAAAGCCGGTCATTTTAATAAAGTTATGGA
>JAUNAX010000179.1 GCA_030527365.1 Eubacteriales bacterium
ATTTTCAGCTCCACCTATTTACTTACCACCTGATTCACTGTATTCCATGTACTGTAGCTCATACCCTTATCTGTCTTCTTATAGCTTCGAATCCGCACATAATATCGTTTTCCCTTTGTGAGATTATATAACCGCTGCTTCTGCACACTGTTGTCATGAATCATTACTGAACGATTCCAGGTAAATTTCCCTGATGTGGAATACTGAACCTCATATCCGTCTGCCTGAGGAACACCTTCCCATTTTACCTCAATTTTTCTGCCGGACATATTTTTGCAGGCAGTAAACTCCGGAGCTTCCAGACGGAACAGTGTTTTTCCCACACCGTTATAAGCGCTGGAATCTTTACCCTTGTATGCCTTCACTGTATAAGCATAGGTATTTCCATAATTATTTTTAACAGAGCCATCTGTATACGATAATGTATCTGCCCCCTTCACTGATGCAATTTTCTTCCAACCGCTGTTTCCCGATTTACGGAAAATCTGGTATCCGTCTGCATTATCTACCTTTTTCCACTTCACAAGAGCTCCGTTTCTGCTGTTATACACATTAGAAAGAGACGGAGTCATAAGACGGATAATTGTTTTTCCTTTTGTATCATATGAGCTCTGTATTCCATGACCAAACGCTCTCACTGTGTATGTATAAGAATTTCCATTTCTTCCTTTCACAGAAGTATCTGTAAAACTTAAAGTTTTTTTCTGATAATTCGATGCAATAACAGGACGTTCATATTTTACAGTACCGATTCTCTCCCATTTCCAGTTTGCGTCTCTGCGGAAAATACCATATTCCTGCGCCCCTTCTACCTCTTTCCATTTCAGAAGCACACCGGAAGCGCTGTTATATATTCCGGAAAGTACAGGTTTCTCAATAACATTCTGCGGCGAAAAACAAAATGTATCGTTAAGTGAATCAAGAAGCTCCTGGTTCACCCCCTTTACCTTAGCTATTCCGCTCATATAGTTTCCATAGCACATCAATATCATAAGATTATCGGTTCCTGTCACGTCAAGCTCTCTCAGATAATTATCCTGGCAATATAATGTCTCAAGCTTTTTCAGTCCTCTCACTTTTAAAGAGGTAAGCTGTCCATGTGAAGCCTCTACCATCTTAAGATTTTTTAAGCCTGTAAGGTCTAACTCTTTAATATTACAAAATTCAATATCAAGCCTTCTCAAAACTGTCAGTCCGTTAAGATTCAGCCTGGTAATGGGATTGCCGCCAAGTGTGAGCTGATCCAGATTAGCCAGCCCGTCAACCTTTATTTCCTCGATTCCGCTGCTCGTAAAAGATACTAACCTTAGTTTTTTATTTTTTCGCAAATCTACAGTTTTCAGTTCATCTGCATATCCCGTAAATTTCTGAAGTTCAGAAAAATATTCGATTCCTTTTACACTTTTTAAATCGTCAGCCTGAATTTCTATCGTGGTTGCCGCCTTAATCTCTCCGGAGCTTAACGTTCCGTTTTTATTTGTATCAAACTGCGCTTTTACATATTCCCTGAAAACCTTATCAGGAAAATGCGCGCTGTCAATTTTAATGGAAGAAGCTCTTGTCTGCTCTTCTTCTGCAAGCAGTTCTGTTCCTTCCTCTTCATTTTCTATAGAAAGTTCTTCCTCTGCCGGAAGAGTGTCCTCCTGGGGTAATACGTCTTCACCCTCTCCCGGAAGCGCATCCTCCTGCGGCAGTGCATTTTCGTCCTGCGGAGTCTCTTCTTTTGAAACATCGCTTTCTCCTGAAGAGAGCATATCGCTCTGCGTTTCTTCATTTATTTCCTGCTGCACTTCTCCGCTTGAAAGCTCCTCTGCAAAGACAAAGCTTTGGCTCTGTAAAGTCAGAACTCCTGCCAGAAAAAGAGATAACATTTTTCTTTTCATATCCCATGTCCTCCATTTGAATACAAATTTTTAGGTTTCTGACTTTATATTATACCCTTTTCCCCAACTCTTCAATGATATTATTATTTTCCTGAAACCACCTGCAAAATCGAATATCCCTGCCTTAACTGCTCGCTCACAAACGCCCTGCACCTATCATACACTTCAAACTGTACTTTCGCCTTTTCCACATCTCCATAAACCTTCCAGTATCCACAAAGCTTACACCCACTGCCTCCATTTATACGAAATCCTCTTACATCCTCAATGGGATAACCTAAAAACAATCCAATCTCATGGGGAAATTCCTTTTGCTGTTCAAATCTCCTTTTTAAATAAGAAAACATTTCTTGCAGCTCTGCATTTTCCGGATAACCGTCTTCAGTCAGAATTTCCTTTGCCTCCGGCTGCCTCAGATAATCTACCAACATATCTCTCCTGTAAACCAGCACAAGATAATGTTTTCTGCAGCCACAGATTACTTCCATCTCAATTCCCTCAGCAGCCAGCTTTTCTTCATAAACTTTTATGATGTCCAAAAGTTCAGGCATCTTTTCTTTCGAAAAAGAAACAAGATTTGCCTGTTTCTCTCCCATAAGAACAGGTGAACAATGGTAACTCAAAACCATCTCAAATTTTTCATAATTCATTATAAGCCTTCCTTTCATATCTATCCCAATCTCATTGTTAGTTTAATTTAACTCTATTTTCTTAATGTTACTATATTAGTTAGTTTGAGTCAACTTATTTTTTTCAAAATATATCTTGACAATTTTAGTTTAATATTGTATAGTAACAATATCAGTAATGGTTATTGTTATCAAAGAGAAAGGAGGGTATCATGGCAGCACTGAAATACAGCCGCCAGAGAGAATCCATCAAGGAATTTCTCATGACAAGAAATGACCACCCAACGGCTGATGTTGTGTATGAGAATATGAAACTCATTTATCCAAAAATCAGTCTTGGCACGGTATACCGGAATCTCTCTCTACTTGCTGATATTGGCGAAATTAAGAAACTTGCCAATTTTGACGGCGCAGACCATTTTGATGGGCGCACCGACCAGCACTGCCATTTTATGTGCAGGCAATGTCATCGCATTATTGATATGAAAGATTTGGATTTCTGTAATATTCTTGATGATGCAAGCAAAGGTTTTAAAGGCGAGATTCAAGATTATAGCGCCAGATTTTTCGGACTTTGTGAAGACTGTATGAAAAAAAATAAAAAGATGTAATTTGTACTTGACAAGTCCAGAATAATGTGTTAAATTAAAATAGTAATAATTACTATTATCAAAAACAAAAGAAATAAATATATTAAATAAGAAAAGGAGAATAAAATTATGGCAAAATGGGTTTGTAATGTATGTGGTTATGTTCATGAAGGAGAAA
>JAUNAX010000180.1 GCA_030527365.1 Eubacteriales bacterium
TTACTGTACTCATAAGAATCCTCCTGAATATGTAAATAATTTCATAAAGTCTATTTTATCATTATTTATAAAAAAAGGCAATTCTTAATTATGCTTCTTTTGAGGACAAAAACAGTGGAAATTAAAGGCTTCAAAAGGTATAATAAGATAAACGGGAAGCAAATACTATAGGAAAAGCGTATATGAAGGAGCAAACAGACAGATGGAAAGAAATGACAAAGATGAAAGAGAAGTGAAGAATGCAGAAGAGATTCCGGAGGAGTTTTCTGATGAGGAATACGAGAGACGCCGCGAGATAAGAAAAAAGCGGATGGAACTCCGCAGAAAAAAAGCACAGAGAAGGCGGAGAATGCAGATAGCGGCTGTTGTCATGGTCGCGGCTGTGATCACAGCTGGCGGCATTTATGTGGGGGTTCGGGAAAAGGGAAAGACACAGGGAAAGGAAAATAAGGAAGCACAGGCAGCAAATACAGGAAATACATCTGGGAAAAATGCGAAAGCGGAGAATACAGATTCAAAGAAGAAAAAAGGTAAACTAAAGGAGGCAGAAAGCGCGCTTCAGAAAGCGGAGCTTCTTGCTGCACAGTACGATTACGACAGAGCGATCCAGTTGCTGAAGCAGGAGCCGGATTATGAGGAAAATAAGGAAATGCAGGAGGCGGTAAAGAAATTTGAGGAGACAAAGGCAACTTGTGTATCCTGGCCGCTTGAGGAAGTAACGCATGTATTTTACCATACGATGATCGTGGATCCGAAAAAAGCTTTTGACGGAGATTATAAAGAAGCAGATTATAATCAGGTTATGACTACCATTGATGAGTTTAATAAAATAACCCAGGAAATGTACGACAGAGGATACGTCATGGTCAGTATTTATGATATGGCGAAGGTAGATGAAAACGGTAATATGACGCCGGGAGAAATTCTTCTTCCTCCGGGAAAAATCCCGTTTGTCCTTTCACAGGACGATGTGAGCTATTATCATTATATGGATGGAGACGGTTATCCGTCAAAACTCATTGTGGACGGGGAGGGGAAAGTCCGAAATGAGTATATAGAAGACGATGGAAGTATTTCTGTGGGAGATTATGATATGGTTCCTTTAATTGACCGTTTTGTGGAGAAACATCCGGATTTTTCTTACAGAGGAGCAAAGGGAATTATAGCGCTTACAGGTTATAACGGGATTTTGGGATACCGTACAGATATAAGCTATGAGACAAGACCGGACGATCTTGATGCGGATAAGGTAAAATGGCTGGAAAAGCATCCGGATTTTAGTCTTGATAAGGAGAGAGAAGAAGCGAAGAAGGTTGCCGAGGCAATGAAGGCAAACGGCTGGCTGTTTGCAAGTCATACCTGGGGACATCAGAATGTAGGAACTGCTTCTCTTGAAAAGCTTAAGGCAGATACGCAGAAATTTAAGGAAAATGTAGATCCGCTCATTGGAGGAACAGATATTATTATTTTTGCATTCGGTACAGATTTAACAGATTACGCGGATTATTCCGGCGATAAATTTGAATATTTTAAAAGTCAGGGATATAATTATTTCTGTAATGTAGATTCCAGCAAGTATTTTGTACAGATCCGCGACCGGTATTTCCGTCAGGGAAGGAGGAACCTGGACGGATACCGTATGTATTACAATCCGGAGATGCTGGAAGATCTGTTTGATGCAAAGGCAGTTTTTGATCCGGCAAGGCCAACGCCGGTAAAACCTATGGGTTAATCAGTACAAAGGGGATCATAAATACGAAAGGGGAATTATTAAATGAAAAAAAGGGGAATTGGCATATTATTGTCGGTTCTTTGTGCATCTGTGTTTCTTGGAGGCTGCAGCGTGCTTCCATTTGAGGAGAAGTCCTTTTATTCAAAAGAAGGACCGAGGGCGGTGGACGCGAAGCCCAAGATAACGGCAACACCTACACCGGAACCTTCAAAAGCGCCTGAAAAGAAAACAGAGAAAGAAAAGGAAAGTGAAAATCTGGACGAGGAAGGAAAAAAGATTCTTGCCCGTGCAGATAAGATGGCAGCGCAGTATAATTATGATAAGGCGATCAAGTACTTGAAAGAGCAGCCGGAATATGAAAATACAAAAGCTTTCCAGAAAGCGGTAACAGAGTATGAAAATACAAAGGCAACCTGTGTGGAGTATCCGCTGGAAGAAGTGACGCATGTATTTTTCCATACTTTGATCGTGGATACTTCAAAAGCCTTTGATGGGGATTCTGACGAGGCTGGTTACAACCAGATGATGACAACTGTCAGTGAGTTTAATAAGATTATTCAGAGTATGTATGATAAAGGATATGTCCTTGTAAGTCCTCACGATATGGCAAAAGTGAATGAGGATGGAACCATGTCCAGGGGAAAGATCATGCTCCCGCCTGGAAAAAAAGCGTTTGTTCTTTCGCAGGACGATGTGAGCTATTATCACTATATGGACGGAGACGGATTTGCCAGCAGAATGGTTCTTGATAAGAACGGGAATGTAAAATGCGAATATAAGGAAGACGATGGCAGTGTTTCCGTGGGAGACTATGATATGGTTCCTCTTCTGGACAGTTTTGTGAAAAAGCACCCTGATTTTTCCTACAGAGGAAGAAAAGGAATCCTTGCGATGACCGGTTATAACGGTGTGTTTGGATACAGGACGGACAGCGCGTATAAAACCGGAAAAAATCTTCAGGATAACCAGAAAGAATTTCTGGAAAATAATCCGGATTTCAATTTCGATAAAGAGGTGAAAGATGCAAAAAAGATAGCGGAAGCCCTGAAGAAAAGCGGCTGGGAATTTGCAAGTCATACCTGGGGACATAAAAACGCTACAGAGTCAAGTGCGGAGGAGCTTAAGGCGGACAATGAAAGATGGGAAAAAAATGTAGCGCCGATTCTCGGAAAAACAGATATGATCATCTTTGCTTTTGGAGCAGATATTGGGAACTGGGAAAATTATTCTATGGATAATCCAAAGTTTGCATATTATAAGAGCAGAGGTTATAATTACTATTGCAATGTGGATTCCAATAAGTACTGGATCCAGATTACAGATGAATATTTCCGCCAGGGAAGAAGAAACCTGGACGGTTACAGAATGTATTATAATCCGGATATGGTAAGCGATCTGTTTGATGTATCAGAAGTCTGGGATTCTTCCAGACCAACACCAGTACCGGAGATGTAGATGCCAGAATTGTGGAAGCACGAAGTGCGAAACAATTCGTAAGGCATCGTCTAACTATAAGATTTGAACAAAGAACAACGCAGAAAG
>JAUNAX010000021.1 GCA_030527365.1 Eubacteriales bacterium
TTCCGCACTGCTCATTTTCTGTCCGGACCCGCCGTCACACCGTAGGGCACCATCCCTTCAGAATCACTGTGCGTGTAATTTCTGTTGATTTACAACTTCTGAATTATAGCATAGAAAAACCCTCCGTGTAAAGAGGGTTCTTCAAACTTTTTATGCTTTTTTCAAAATAGAGACTTCCTCTTCTGTAAGCTGTCTGCACTCTCCTTTTAAAAGTGTCTCCGGTAAGGTAAGCGGTCCCATTGAAATCCGTTTCAGATAAATGACTTTTTTCCCCACAGCCTCCATCATGCGTTTTACCTGGTGAAATTTCCCCTCACAGATGGTAAGATGGATTTCTGACTGCCATCTTTGAGGCTCCCCGGAAATTTCTTTCACAGAAAGAACCGTTAGCTTTGCCGGAAGGGTATCTTTCTTTTCTCCGATGTCCACGCCCTTTTCCATAGCCTTTACATCTTCCTCTGTGACCGCGCCGTCTACTATGGCATAATATGTCTTATCTACGTGCTTTTTCGGAGAAAGAAGCTCATGAGCAAGAGCTCCATCATCTGTGATTAAAAGCAGACCTTCCGTATCTTTATCAAGGCGTCCCACCGGAAACAGTCCTTTTCTCCTGTCCGGAATCAGCTCCATTACCGTTTTGTCTCTTGCGTCCTCTGTGGCACTTACATATCCTGCCGGCTTATGAAGAAGATAATATACAAACTCCGGCGCAGCTCCTATCTCCTGACAAAGAAGCATAACCCTATCATTTTCTGTATCCACCTTCTGTTCCGGCTTTTTTGCAAAAACTCCGTTTACCTGCACCTGCCCTTTCTGAATCATTTTTTTTACTTCACTTCGCGTTCCAGCTCCTGCATCTGCCAGAAATTTATCAAGTCTCACTGCTTTTTTCATTTTCTGCTCCTGTATCTTTATTCAAGAGGAATATTCGATTCCAGAAGACCTTCCTGTACTTTTGCACTGTCTTCCAGAATAAAATCTGGTACTTTTTCTTTTAGTACATATCCCATGCCTCCATATACCGGATAGTTTCCGTAAGAGAGTCCATCTGCCATATAGGTCATTTCTACCTGAATATTTTCTCTTTCCACCCAGCCTGGCATAAAAAACTGCGGAACAATCGCCTGCTCAAGCTCTTTTAGCTGTTGTTTCTCTTCATAACGTACAATGACCATATCCTGCATTCCGTCTTCTTTATTTTCTTTTGTATAATAAACATCGGCATATTCCAGATCTGCGATTCCTTCAAACAGAGAATACCCTTTTTCTTTTAAAAATGCAACTGTTCTCTTAAATCCCGGGTAAAGGTATACACTTCCATTGTAAGAAATCTTCGATTCTTTTCCGGCTATCAACTGATCTGGCTTTTCTGTAGAAGGCAGCATACCATAATCATAATAGAGTTGGCTACATGGCAATTCTGTAAATGTTTTCGAGTCCGCATCTTTTAAGTCTTTTCGCAGATTTTCCAAAAACTCTGCTTCTTCATTTTCTTTAATAATCTCAACTTCTGCAGAACCGCCTGTAAGCGTAAACGAGCTTTTATAGTTTTCCCCAACATCTAAAAATCCATATTTCCATGCAATATAATCGGAATCTTTGTGCACTTCTTCCATTAATGCTCTGCACTGACTACTGTCTATTGTATACTGCCTGTAAATCTTTCTTCCAAATCCGGTCTCAAATCGGACAGGAAGATAACACCCGTCTTCACCTTTTTTTAACGGCTCTTCCCGGGCTATTTTTGTCAAAATCTCGTACATTTCTGGCGTTTTTTCTATGATTATAAATGTTCCCGGATCATTTTCTTTCGCATTCTTTTCTTCATATTTTCCATCCTCTGTCTTACAGATATACGGAATCGCTTCACTTCCGTTTACATCATAAAACTCAAAGGCGATGCTTTCAATTTTCTCATAATCCGGAATATACGTTTCATATCCTGTTAAATCTGTCTTAAATATAAATACTACAGCTGCCACTGCTACAAAAGACACAATAAGATGAATCTTTCTGCAGAAAAAGCACCGGAAATCAAAATGATAAAAAGATTCCAGAATCCCATGAATCATAACAATTCCAAAAACAGCCCCTGCAACTGCCCAGACAACTCCGTGCCCTCCTGTAGGCGCCACATAGGCAAATAAACCGATTCCAAGCCCTGCCGGAATTACCACCATGAAGCGGACAACCGGTTCACTCCAGGAATATACAAGGGCATGTCCTGTTTTCTCAAGCGGTCTTTTTTCAAACGCAAGAAAAGCAGCCACTGCGAAAACCACTCCCACAAGAAGCAGCCCCAAAAACAAGAATACTCCCGCCTCCCCATCTCTGTACATTTCCAGAAAACGGTCCTGGACAAACAGCGGCGAAAAATAGTTACACAAAGCTCCAAGGATTCCATCCTGTAAATAGTAATAATTACTATAGAAAGTCTCACCATATCCGTTCAGAATCCAGGAAAGTGCAGGGAAATAAAACATAATTCCGAAGAAACATAAAATTCCCATAAGTATATTTCCTGTCATGCTCAAAACAAGCACCGTACAGAAATAGATCAGGAAATAATCCAGAAGATGGAATATCATTAACTTGACTGCCATTCCCATAAGTCCGAGACTGAAAAATCCCCTGGAAGCACCAATACACACAGCAAAAAATTCCATGATTACATACGGAACTACATAGAAAATAACTCCTGCAAAAGCCTGCTGTAAAAAAATCTGCTTTCTTGTTAATGGAAGACTATGGTAAAAGTCCACCTTTCTTTTGGAATACAAATACCAGAAACTGCTTGCGCCATTTATGAAAGCAGCCGCCATTGCCATCACCATTCCTGTCAGCACAAAGCCGTCTCTCCAGAGATTTTCATAAAGAACTTCCATCTGTCCTGCCGTATAATGCAAATGCTGCCACTGTCCAAGCACCACAAGTTCTGCCACCGGAAAAGCCAAAACAAAGCCAACTGCAATAAAAAGCGGGAGCCAGGGCTTACTTTTAAACGCAGTCATAATATTTTTACTAGAAAAGATTTTGGATCTCATATCCTGCCACCTCCGTCTCACTGATAAATATTTCTTCCAGAGATAAAGGAATTACCTCATGGAACAGAGGGCGCTTTTCTTCCACAATGTGAAGAATTTCCTCTTTTGTCCCTCTTGCTGTAACCATAAGAAGAGAACCCTGATGGCTGACTTTTAAAACCTCCAGATCTCTCATCAGCTCATATTCCTTTGATTTATCAGAAAATACGCATTGTATTTTGTGGATATGGCTCTTCATCTCTTCCAGTTCTTTTGAGAGAAGAATCCCTCCTTTATGCAAAAGACCCACATGGTCGCAAATATCTTCCAGCTCCCGAAGATTGTGGGAAGCAATCACCGGTGCAAAATCCCGGTTCATAATTTCCGATGCAAAAATACTTTTTACCGCCTGACGCATGACCGGATCCAGTCCGTCAAATGTCTCATCTCCCAGAAGATACCTTGTATTTGCGCTGATTCCCAGAATCACCATAAGCTGTTTTTTCATTCCTTTGGAAAATGTGGAAATCCGCCGTTTCCCATCCATTTGAAACTGCTTCATCAGACGATGATACTTTTCTTTGTGAAAACCCGGATAATAATTGCTGTAAAAATTCATTAAATCCTCCGGCGTATAATTTAACGGCACATAGCAGTCATCTGGAATATAAAAAATAGCGGCTTTCTTTTTATCATTCTCATACACAGGCTCTTTATCTACCAGAACCTCACCTGCGTCCGGCTTTAAAATACCGGCTGCAATACGAAGAAGCGTACTTTTTCCTGCCCCGTTGCTTCCTACAAGCCCGAATACCTCCCTGTTGTAAATGTTGAGGCTTACCTTGTCCACTGCACAGACTTTCCCGAAAGATTTCCTGCACTCTTTTATCTCAATCATGTTTCTCCTCCCTGTAGCAATCCTGAATTTCTGAAATAAGAAGTTCCTTATCTACTTTCAGAGTTTTTCCTTTCCTGACAACTCCTTTAAACTCTTTCAGATATTCCTGGCGTCCCACCTGCAGCACTTTGTCTGTGTCTGCTACAAAATTGCCTCTTCCTTTTACCGGATAAATTAACCCCTGCTGCTCAAGCTCCATATAAGCCCTTTGTATGGTATTGGGATTAATAGATAAATCCACAGCAAGCTGACGGACAGAAGGCATTTTTGTTCCCACCGGCAGCGCGCCTGTGATAATCAGCGTCTTAAATTTTTCTGCCACCTGTTCGTATATGGGTCTTCTGTCCTGATAATCTAAAAAAATCATACGTTCCCTCCCATCTCATGTGTATTAATTGTCTTAATACACTTAGAGTACCATATTTTATATAACAGAACAACATTTTAAAATCTTAAACTTTTATAAAGCTTTTCCATAACATAAACAAAGCCGGAAAACAGAAGGGCAATAAATTTCCCTCTCTGCCTTCCGGCTTTCATGATGCTTCGCGTTTATTCTACGCTTACCACCTCGTATCCTGCATCTGACACTGCTTTTGCAAGCGCGTCTTTATCTGTACTTTCCGGAGCTTTTATATAAGCTGCCTTATCTTCCAGATTCACATCTGCCTGTACACCTTCAAATCCTTCCAACGCTTTTTTTACAGCAGCCTGGCAGTGCGGGCACATCATTCCATTAATTTTCATTGTGATCATTTCTGTTTCCTCCTTTTTGATACTTTCTTCTATATTATTGCTCTGAAGCACAGCTTCCTCCTGTTTATTTTCCTCTCTTTTTGTGAAAGGACGGAACCGTTTGAGACGAAGTGCGTTTGTTACCACAAAAATACTACTCATACTCATTGCAGCAGCTCCCAGCATGGGATTTAATTTCAGACCAAAGGCTGTATAAAAAATTCCTGCTGCCACCGGGATTCCAAGTGCATTATAGAAAAATGCCCAGAAAAGATTCTGTTTGATATTCCGGATCACCGCTCTGCTCAGACGGATCGCTGTCACTGCATCAAGAAGGTCACTTTTCATAAGAACCACATCTGCACTTTCAATGGCAACATCTGTTCCAGCTCCGATTGCCATTCCAACATCTGCTCTTGCAAGAGCCGGAGCATCATTTACTCCGTCTCCTATCATGGCAACAACTTTTCCCTGTTCCTGAAGCTTCGTAATTTCCCGCTCTTTATCCTGCGGCATAACCTCTGCAATAACGGTATCAATGTCCAGTTTTTTACGGATTGCCTCAGCAGTCCTTCTGTTGTCACCTGTGAGCATGACAACTTCGATGCCAAGCTCCTTCATCTGCTGCACTGCCTGACGGCTTGTGGGTTTTACCACATCCGCCACAGAAAGAAGTCCGATAATTTTACTTTCTTCTGCAAAGATCATAGGAGTTTTTCCTTCATCTGCAAGCGTTTCCAGCCGCTTTTCATATGCACCGAGAGCAATTCCCTGCGCCTTCATCATACGGCTGTTTCCTGCAAAATACCAGCGCCCGTTTATTTTTCCTTTTACGCCCTGGCCTGGAACAGAAAGAAATTCCTCTGTCTTTTCTCCCTCAATGCCCTTTATTTTGGCATATTCTAAAATTGCCTCTGCAAGAGGATGCTCGCTTCCCCTTTCAAGCCCTGCTGCAATCTTTAAAAAGACGCTTTCAGAAAGCTCTGTCTCCACATCTGTCACAACGGGCTTTCCCTGGGTAATAGTTCCTGTTTTATCGAGAACCACACTTTTAATATTATGTGCCGTCTCAAGAGCTTCGCCGGATTTAATAAGGATTCCGTTTTCTGCTCCTTTTCCTGTTCCAACCATAATGGCAACAGGAGTAGCAAGCCCAAGAGCACAGGGGCAGGAAATGACAAGTACGCAGATGGCGCAGGAAAGCGCAAATTCAAACGTAGCTCCTGCAATGAGCCAGGCAATGGCTGTCACAAGGGAAATTCCCATAACAGTTGGCACAAAAATCCCCGCAATCTTATCCGCTGTTTTGGCAATAGGCGCCTTACTGGAACTTGCCTCCTCCACAAGACGGATAATCTGAGAAAAGGTAGTATCCTCCCCCACTCTTGTTGCCTTAAAACGGATAAATCCTGTTTTATTTACAGTGGCTGCAATAACCGTGTCATTTACCTGCTTATGAACAGGAATGCTCTCCCCTGTAATGGCAGCCTCGTCCACACTTGTACTTCCTTCTATGATAAAACCATCCACCGGAATGCTTCCACCCGGACGGACAATGACAACATCTCCTGCCTGTACCTGCTCTGCCGGAATTTCCATCTCTGTTCCGTCCCGTTCTACCGTGGCAGTCTTTGGGGCGAGATCAAGAAGTTTCGTGATCGCCTCGCTTGTCTTTCCCTTTGATTTTGTTTCCAGATATTTTCCTACTGTAATCAGCGCCAGAATCATAGCAGCTGACTCAAAATACAGGTCGTGATAATATCTTTGTACCAGTTCCATATCTCCGTTTGCCAGTCCGTAACTCATTCGGTAAATGGCAAAAATCCCATATATAAGGGAAGCTGTAGAACCGATTGCAATCAGACTGTCCATATTTGGAGCAAGATGGAATAAGGTCTGATACCCTTTTATAAAGTACTTTCTGTTTACATAAATAACCGGCAGACAAAAAAGAAACTGGGTAAAGGCAAAGCTCACTCCATTTTCTGCGCCTTCCAGAAACGCCGGAAGGGGAAGTCCCACCATATGTCCCATTGAAACATACATAAGCGGAATTAAAAATGCAAACGATACAACCAGACGCATTTTCATATTCCGGATCTGTTCCTCTACAGGAGAACGGTTTCCTCCCACACTTCCTTTTGCCGCCTCTCTTTTTGCAGTTCCCGCTCCCTGTACACTGGCGCCGTATCCTGCCTTTACTACTGCATCTATAATCTGTCCTTCCCGGAGAACATTTTCATCGTACTCTACCTGCATACTGTTTGTGAGAAGATTAACGCTCACCTTCTCTGCTCCCGAAAGCTTTGAAACACATTTCTCCACTCTGGAAGAGCAGGCAGAGCAGGTCATGCCTGTCACATCAAACTTTTCTTTTTTCAATTTTGTTCCCTCCCATTATTTCAGGATTTTTCCCAGCATGGAAACAAATTCGTCTATTTTGGCTTCCTTTTCCTCCTCTGTTTCCGCATTTGCAACACAGGATTTCAAATGCGCCGTCAAAATCTCTTTATTGATTTTATTTAAAATCGCTTCTGTTGCCATAAGCTGCTGAGAAATTTCAATACAGTAACGATCCTCCTCCATCATTCGAAGAATCCCGTCCATCTGTCCTCTTGCTGTTTTTAAAAGTCTTGTCATTTTCTTCTTATCTGCTTTCATCTCGCCCTCCTTAAACACCCCTCCGGGGTATAGTATAAATGTACATTAAAAAAACTCCTCTGTCAAGAGTTTTACAAGTAAAACTTTTTCCCAGAGGAAGTTCTCTTACTCCTTTTTATTGCTCCTTTAAATTGCCCGGTATCCCCGTTTTTTTCCTTTTTTTACAAAATAGGAAATTCCAAAAATCACAGCTGCCAGAAGAATTCCATATAAGGTAAGAACTGCTGTATTTGCCATTGCAGCATACGGCGTTCCCTCAAGTGCCAGAAGCTTTGGCGCTGCCTCCGTAAGAAGAAGGGAAAACACATTTGCTCCGATATGGAGAAGGGCACTGCTCCACAGATTTCCGCTCATCTCCAGAATGTACGCCATAACAACACCAAGGATTCCCGCATAGATAATCTGCACAAAATTTCCGTGGAACACACCGAAAATCAGACCAGAAAGAATTGCCGCTGCCGGAATTTTCATATAATCACGAAGTCTTAAATACATAAGCCACCGAAAAATCGTCTCCTCTGCCAATGGAGCTACAATTCCCATCCACAGAATCATCTCCGGAAGACTGTATCCTGTCGTAATACTTTCCATCATATTCTGGTATGTGCTATCCTGGACAAATATCTGAAGAATCCCCACAAAAAGATTCACATAAAAGGCAAGACCTGCGCCAAGAAGAAGCAAAAGTCCGCATTCTCCCACATTTAATTTTTCTCCCGGAGGATTAGATACCAGTCTTCCAAAGACTCTCCTGTCCCTGTCCTTTCTATAAAGATATACAGCAGGAATTATGGTGATCATTCCCGTAATACCTGTGATCAGAATAGAAAAACGCTGAAATCCCTCATTGCCATATCCTGTTATTTGTGCGAGTAAAACAAGGACTGCACTTCCCAGGATCTGATAAATGCAGAGGAATAAAACCAGAGGACTTAATCCCCTCCACACCCTTCCCGGTAAGCTCTGACGGCGCAGAGGGCTCAGGCGAAAAAATCAAGAATTTCCCCGGCAGACGCCGCAATTTTAAGAGGCTCTGCTGCCTGAAGCTCTTCCATAGTTCCGTATCCATAAGAAACAGCAATGCACTCCAGTCCACAGGCTCTTGCCCCTAAAACATCATGTTCTTTATCTCCCACCATTAAAACGGCGTCTCTTTTATCAGAAAGTCCGAGACGCTTTAAAGCCTCTTCTACTACTGCCGCCTTATTGGTACGGTTGCCGTTCATCTCGCTTCCCACCACTTCATGGAAATATCCCAGAAGATGAAAATGCTCCAATATCTGAAGTACAAACTTCTCCGGTTTTGAGGACGCAACTGCAAGAAGGTATCCTTTTTTTCTCAGTGTTCCAAGCATTTCCTCAATTCCCGGATATACGCGGTTCTCAAAAATTCCAATAGTAGAATAGCGCTCTCTGTAATAAGAAACTGCAAGCCGGGCAGTCTCCTCATCAAGATTTGCAAATTTCATAAACTGCTCCATAAGAGGCGGTCCTACAAACACTCGGAGTTCTTCCAGAGAAGGCGCCGGTTTTCCCAGTTTTTCCAATGCATACTGTACAGATTTTGTGATTCCCTCGCCGGATTCTGTAAGAGTTCCATCTAAATCAAACAAGATTGCTTTATACATAAATAAAAATCCTCCCGTTGTATGATATAAGGTCAAATGATGCTATCATCTTTATATCAGCCTATTATATCATTGTTTTTCTGCATCGTCCATGAAATTTCTGTGTTCTTTTACACCTCCCCGGAATAAATCCACGGCTTCATCTGCACTAAACGGCAGTCTTCTGTAATCACAAGAATCTCTATTTTATTTTCCCCTTCTGCGGGCTCTATCTCCAGGAAAAGGCGATCCCCTTCACGCCACCAGTAGCATTCCTGATGATTATGGCGCACAGAAATAACCCCTACCTGCCCTTCTGACTGGATTTCCACATAAGGCTTTCTTTGATTTTGCGGAACAGGAAGATGATTAAAAAACACAGAAAAATCCTGAAAGATTGGAAATGGTACAGAAACTTCCTCTATAAAAGGCAAAGGAAAATCTGGTGTTTGAACCGGAGAAGGAGAAGGGGCAACCGATGGTGTTGAAGTTTCTGTAACAACCGGAGTCATTGTTGGTACTGGGCTTTCCATAATAGAACCTTCCTCCAAAGAAGGCTGTACTGGAGGAACCTGTTCCGGTACAGACTGGTAATTTTCCTCCGTATCTGCAGGTGGGTTCTCCACAGGAATTTCTCCCGATCCTCCCTCCCCTGTCAGAATATCCTCTACCTTATTCTCTTGCGGTGTCTCCTCCCAATCTTCCTGATTCGGTTCTGTTTCTTCTTTCCCGTTTGTTTCCGGCTCCTCCCACCAGTCAGAAGGGTACTCCTGTCCCTCTCCTGTTCCCATCTCCACATCAAATCCTCCCAATTCCATACTTTTTGCCTGTGTAAAGCAAAGACAGATTCCTGTGAAAATCCCGCTGCCAATCCATTTTACCTTATTCTTTTTCTTCATAAATCCTCTCCTTCCATACCTTCTCATTTTCTGTGAAAACGCCGTCCAGCATTCCCTTCTCTTCTTTTTCCTCAAATTCTTTCAAAAGCTTTCTGCTTCTTTCTCTGTCTCCTTTTTTCCACAGGAACATTCCATACTCTGTATAACCTTCTCTGTATTCCGGTTCATAAAGAAGAAGCTGCCTGTAATAATCCTCTGCCCGCTCCATATCCTTCTGGTACTCTTCATTTACTGCAAGAAGAAGCAAAAGTCTTCTCTGTTCCTCTTCTTTTTTATAAGATTGCAGAAGTTTCTGAAGCTTTTTCTCTGTCTTTTCACAAATTTCTCTTTGCTCTTTTCTGGTTCCCTCTATAAATTCCTTTTTATAATAAATTTCCGTTACCTCGGAAAGAGCCGCAGAAAAATCCGATTCTTTTTCAGAAGAAAGCAGGGGAAGGATAAGAGCAGAGCAAAGGCATAACACTGTGAACGCTCCCACAAAAGCATACAAACCTTTTGTTTTTCCCGTTCTTAAATCTTTTAAAATGTGAGAAAGCCTTTTTTCTGCCTCCTCCGCACTTTGAAACCGAAAACCTTCTTTTTGCATACAACATTTTTTTATTACAAGAAACAACTCCGGACATTTCATAAAATAAGAAATTTTTCTTTTCCCCATCAGGCTGTCCAGGGTTTTTCCAAGAGCGTAAATATCGCTGGAAGCTGTAATCCTTCCTCTGTACTGTTCCGGCGCAGCATATCCCTTTGTTCCAAGACATACATTCTGCTTCTGTCCATACCCAAACACCGCGCTTCCAAAATCGATCAGATACAGTTGCCCGGATTCTGTCAGCATCAGGTTTCCCGGCTTTAAATCTCCATAAAAAACCGGAGGCGCACAGTGATGCAGATATTTTAAAATCTCTGTTGTTTCTATTCCGATTCTTAAAATTTCCTCAGGAGAAAAATTTTTTCCTTCTTTTATCCATTCGTCCAGATTTTTCCCCTGTATATACTCCATCACAAGATAGCAGTGTTCTTCTTTTTCCAGATAATCCATCATTCTGGGAAGACCCTGATGGTTAAGAAGCCTTAAAAGCTTTGCCTCTCTCTTTTTTTCCAACGGAAGCTCCTTCACTGCCCACAAAGCTCCAAGCTCCATATCTCTCGCAAGGTAAATATCTCCTTCTCCCCCTCCTGCTATCTTTTCCAGAATGCAGTATCTCCCCTTTAAAATCCGTCCAGTAAGAGAAATGGGTACCACCTCCTATGAAATTTTTATATTTGAATACATAAACATAATTGGAAAACTTCACAGCAGAACGCTGTAAAAAAGAAATAAAAAATCCCTGTCCTTATCATATCACAGGGGATATATAAGGGCAAGGGATTTTTATAGATTTACATTCTCTCAGGCGCTTCGAATCCAAGAAGATCAATACATGTTTCCAGAACCTTTTTGGTAAGGTTTAAAAGCTGGATAAAGGATTCCTTCTGCTTCTGATTTTCTTCACTTAAAATCTTTGTTTCATGATAGAAACTGTTAAATGCGTTTGATACTTCATAAATATAAGCGCAGATTTTATGAGGCGCTTTTTCTTCAAAAGCATTTTCTACTGTTGCACCGAAAGCAGTAAGCTGCAGCATAAGATTCTTCTGGCTTGTGTTTACTGCGTCGAGAATTTTTCCACCTGTCAGATCGCCGCCCTCTTCTACATAACGGTTCAGGATAGACTTGATTCGCACGATGGTATAAAGAATGTACGGACCTGTATTTCCCTCAAAGGAAGTAAAGCGGTCTACATCAAAAATGTAGTCCTTTGTTGCCTGATTGGAAAGATCGCCGTACTTGATTGCAGAAAGTCCTACAATTTTTGCAGTGTCTCTTGCATCTTTGTCACGAACACTTCTATTGTCTACGATTTTTGTATACATTTCTTCGTTGATGTCTGCAATCAGGTTTTCAAGACGCATAACACCACCGTCTCTTGTTTTAAACGGCTTTCCGTCTTTTCCGTTCATAGTACCGAAGCCCAGGAAGGAAAGCTTTGTATCTTCTTTTACAAGGCCTGTCTTTCTTGCACAACGGAATACCTGAATAAAGTGAAGCTCCTGACGCTTGTCTACTACATACAGGATCTCGTCCGGTTCAAACAGCTTCATACGCTCCACAATAGTAGCAAGGTCTGTTGTTGTATAAAGAGATGCTCCGTCTGATTTTAAGAGCATACACGGAGGAATCTCCTTTGTATCTGTCTCTTCTTTTACATCAACAACAAGAGCGCCCTGATCCTCGTATGCAAAGCCTCTGTCCTTCATATCCTGCACCATATCCGGAATGTACGGCTGTGCGTCAGACTCTTTTTTCCATAAATCAAAGGATACGTTCAGGTTGTTATAGTTGCGTTTCAAGTCTGTCACAGACACTTCCATAATATGGTTCCAGAGAGCCATATATCCCGGTTTGCCCTGCTGAAGAAGATGTGTTGCCTCAAGGGCTTCATTTCTGTAAGCTTCGTCCTCTTTTGATTTTCCGCTTGCGCAAGGATAAATTTCCTCAAGCTCGCTGATTGTAAACGGCGCTTCCTTTGGATATTCTCCCTGGAAATTGTCGTCAAAATATACAAGCTCCGGCTTTCTGTGTTTTAATTCCGTAATAATCAGTCCCATCTGAAGACCCCAGTCTCCAAGATGCACATCTCCGATTACTTTATGTCCCACAAAACGTCCGATTCTCTTAATACTCTCTCCAATAATTGCAGAACGAAGATGTCCTACATGAAGAGGTTTTGCCACATTCGGTCCGCCGTAGTCAATGATAATGGTTTTGGGATTTTCTGCTACTGTAACGGAAAGCTTTTCATCCTGTGCCATTTTTTCAAGATATTCTGCCAGAAATTCTTCTTTTACGCGAAGATTGATAAATCCCGGCTTTACTACCTCTGCCATTGAAAACACAGAGCTTTCTCCCAGGTTTGCCACAACCTCATCTGCGATCATGAATGGCGCCTTTTTATATGCCTTTGCTCCTGCCATTGCCCCATTACACTGAAATTCACATAAGTCCGGTCTGTTCGATACGGTTACCTTTCCGTAAGACGAATCGTATCCTGCTTTTTCAAATGCTGCGGAAAGCTCTTCCGCCATCTGTTCCATCAGTTTTTTCATATTTGTTTCGTACTCCTTGTATTTTCTGTTTTAAATTCTTCAAATTTTTACTTTTTTTGTACAGCCGATTGCAAGGGCTCCGTGTCCGATATGACAGGCAATACTAAGAGCCAGAGGCGCCATACGAACTTCATGTCCTGGAAATGCCGCTTCGATTTCTTTCTTAAATTCTTCTGCTTCCTCCAAATTTCCAGTATATGCGCTTTCAATACACATAAGCCCCTCTTCTTCATATGCTGCAAAGCGTTCCTGCATATCCTGGAGAGCTGCTTTTAACATCACTCTCTTTGCCTGCTTTTTACCCCTTACTTTGGCGTAAGCGTCCAGCTTTTCTCCCTGAATCTGAAGTACCGGCTTTAAATTAAGAACTGTTCCAATCGCAGCAGCAGCAGGTGTAATCCTTCCGCCTCTTTTCAGATATTTTAGAGTTTCCAGAGTAATATAAATACTGGATTCCAGCTTTTCCGCCTCCAGCACTTCTTTAATCTCCGCTGCGCTTTTTCCTGCCTCTCGAAGAGACAAAGCATCTGCAACTGACTGATACTGAGTAACAGAAATTCTCTGATTATCTACTACCTGTACCCTTCCATCATAATCTCTTGCAAGTCCCATCGCTGTTTCACAGGAATTGCTCAGTCCGCTTGACATGGGAATATGTACGATTTCATCGTTTTCCTTTAAGAGCATATCCCAGAGACCGCAGACTTCTGCCGGGCTTGGCTGAGAGGTAGAAATCGGCTCATCATTTTTCAGTTTTTCATAAAATTCTTCCTGAGTCAGTGTCACTCCCTCAAGATACATGGTTTCATTAATATAAAAAGGCATGGGAATTACGTGCACTCCCATTTCTTTCGCCTGTTCCTGCGTTATGCCGCTGTTACTGTCTGTCACAATGGCAATCTTTCCCATTTTCATTCTCCTTTGCTAGAAAATATACATACTGTGTTTAGTGTAACATATTTTATTCTTCTTCTCAATTAGAAATTGAAAAAATCCCCCTTACATGATAAAATATGACAAAATAAGAGATGGGAGGCGTGTTCTATGTCATTTACGCAAGACAGCTATGCACTGGCAGGAGAAACTCTGAAGAAAAAATTTGCCAGAAGAAACATGGACGCTTTTTACTGTGCCACAAAAGAAGAAGCAAAAGATCACATTCTTTCCATGATCCCAAAAGGCTCTTCTGTTACCTGGGGCGGCACAGAATCTATGGAAGAAGCGGGAGTCTTAGAAGCAATCCGCAAAGGAAATTATGAATTTATTGACAGAAAAGCAGCAAAAACTCCGGAAGAAGCAAGAGCCCTTTACGGAAAAGTCGTATGTGCCGATTATTTTCTTACCAGCACAAACGCCTTCACTACAGACGGCGAGCTTGTAAACATTGACGGAGCAAGCAACCGGGTTGCCTGCATTGCCCACGGTCCGGCTCATGTCATTGTCCTTGCCAGCATGGACAAAATGTGTGCTTCCGTAGAAGACGCTTACAACCGCGTGCGCACACTTGCCTGTCCTCCAAACGCCATACGTGTCGGCGCAGATACCCCCTGCGCGAAAACAGGTGTCTGCGGCAACTGTTTAAGCCCTGACTGCATCTGCTGCCAGATTCTGGTTACAAGATATTCCCGGATCCCGGGACGGATCACCGTTGTTTTATGCGGCGAAAAAGCAGGCTTTTAAAAACCTGCTTTTTTTGTCTTACTCCACTCTTGCTTTTGCAAAATACTGCGGAAGATGGAAATTGGGCTTTTCATTTTTGATTTCCGCAAAGGTTCCATAATGCTCAATCTCCGGTGTCTCGGAAATTTTGTAAAAGTTACAGTAAAAGACATCACCATTTTCTATGTCCACTTTTCCAAGTTCTTTTATCAAAGTTTCCGGAATGAGAAGCTTTATGCCCCAACATTCCCCGTCTTTATATACTTCCGGGAGAACAGAATCATACACCTCATCTGAAAAATGACTTCTTCCTTTTCTTCCCTTTCCATATGCAGCATATAACGCCCCAGCAGAATTCATCTCAAAATTTACATACATGGAGTTTTCGCGAATTTCTCCGTCCTCATCTGCAAAGCCCAGAAAAACCTCCACCGTACTGTCATCACATACCCGGAATCCCGGTACTTTCCCGCTTTTTCCGTTTTCCATATTTGTTTCTGTTCTGGGAGAAGATTCCTTGCAGTACATTTCTACATAAAGACCTTTCCCTTCCAGGTATCCCATATATCCCCAGGTTTCCGGCTTTGGTCCGTCCACCCACTGATAATTAGCTACTTCAAAACGCTCACACTTTTTAATTTCCTCTTTTTCTGTAATTCTTTTTACCAGGTACTCCACTTGAAAGCCCTCCTTCATTTGTTTTCGCTTTCTTCATTATAACGCTTCTTCCAAGAAGGCACAACAACAATGTTCCAAGAAAAGCAGCACCTGTCTGAAATACCTTCACAATCTGCTCAGCCTCTTCTGGTGTCTTTGGAAGTATAAGATACATCTGAAAGCCTTCGGAAAGCTCTTTCCACTTCTCAGACCAGAACGAAAAATCTGACCACTTTCCGGGAATCCAGTCTTTTGAAAGCTCCATGTTCTGTGTGGAAATCCCTGACAGTCCATTTCTTAAGAGAAACGCCTCCCCTGCCTTTTTCTTTGTCTCCCCCTGCTGCGGTCGCACAAAAGCTCTTGTATAAAGGGTTTTACTGCCTGTTGGACGAATGAGTATCGCAGGCTGTTTCCAGGGAATGGTATCCCGGACTATATATGTCTCTCCGTTTAAAAGAATCTCGCTTCCCACTGCCTCCCTGCTTCCAAAAAGCACGTAAGATGTTCTTTCGTCTATCACACAGCCCTCTCTGTCCTCTTTTGAAAACCCTTGCACTCTTCTGTCGTAAAGAGAGGCATCTCCCAAAAGTCCGCATACCATTGCTTCTTTCTGCGTTCCGTATTTTTGAGACTGTAAAACGGAAATTCCTCCGTCCCAGTAAAAACATACGTCCGTGGGAAGTTCCACTCCGCCCTCTTTTTCCAGGATTTCTGTTACCTGTCCTTTATCAGGATATGCGCCGGATAAAAAGACAGATGCAGCAGGATTCTCCTGAAGTGTCCCACAAAGACAAAATCCCTGAAAGAGGCAAAACAGCCCCATCAAATAGAGAAACAGCCCCACTGCCTTTCTGAACGGGAAGGAGGTCTTTTTGCCTTTCATGACTCCTGCAGTCTCACAGGACTGCCCTCCGTAACTTCTCTGTCTGTGCTTATAATAATCTGCTGCTCACTGGAAAGGCTTCCCTCTTCCAGCGCTGCATAGGAATTATTTTTATCACGCACCGTTACTTCTATTTTCCTTGCTACAAGCTGTTCCCCGAGAATAGTGTTTTCCGTATCTGTCACATACACAAAGCTTCTTCCATTCTCTTCCCGAAGAGCAGACAGAGGAATACAGGCGGTAAAAGGACCTTCCTCTCTTGTAATGAAAAATTCCGCTGCTTCTCCAACAGACAGGGTATTTTCCGGAAGAAGAATGGAAATCCGGCGGCTCTCCTTGTCTTCCTCCACCTCAGATATGGATTCTATCCGGGCTTCCGGAATTTCTGTTCCGCCGCTTCCCTTCACAGCTGCCTTTCCTCCAATTTCCACATATTTCAAATCGTCTTTATAAATGATTCCTGTCATGCGAAGATTCCCTCCTGTTTCATAAAGAATCACGGAAGCCTCCTCTGTTGTCTGACTTCCTGTGGAAATGCTCATGCTTTTTACTACACCGTCTGCAGGCGCTTTTACTTTTCCCTTTGCCTCAAGAAGCTCCTGAAGTTTTCCAAACTCCTTCTGTAAAGCCGAAAGCTCTGCTTCTGCATTTTCAAGACTTCCGTCTGTTGCCTCTGCCATATCCGCATCCTGCACTGCCCGTTCCGCCTCACGCACCTCGTTGTTTCTTGTAATGATTACCTGATTAAGAGCCTCTTCTTTTGCCCGTATTTCCTCTTGAAGGGCTGTCTCCTGCTCCTTTGTATAAGCGTCTGTTACATTACCTCCCTGTATATTTTCCTGACTCTCTCCGGATTCCAAATGATCCCCTGTACCATCAGAAAGACTGTCGTCTCCCTGATGCGGTGTATTTTGTGCCTGGGATCTTCCATTATAAAAATCCTGAAGCTTCTGTTTTGCCGCATCTACTTCCATTCTTGCATTAGCCATGTTAATATCTCCGTATTTGATGGCATCGTTATAATTTTGCTGTGCCCTGGCTTTTTCCGTCTCTTTTTTCTGCCCCTTTACAGAATCTGCACTTTTTAAATCCTCTGTTTTTCTTACCGCAGCGTCGATCTCCATCTGCTTTTTTTCGATCATCTCCTGTAAGACGTCCTGATTCAGTACAAAAAGTGTTTCTCCTTTTTTTACATTCTGCCCTTCTTTTACAAAAACCTGTTCCACCTTCTGACCGGCAAGAACAAACACTGCCTGCTCTTTTGTTCCTTCCACTCTTCCGGTTCCTTTTACATTATGGGCTATCACCTGATTCTGCATTTTTTTTGTATCTACATTTGCTGCATTTAAAGAATCTGCTGCCCTTGATAAAAAAGTAAACACAAGCATTGCCGCAAAAAATATCACAATCCATTTCACTAATTTTCTTTGTTTATCCATCTCTTACTCCTTAATTGCTGTAGAAATAATCCCCTGTTCCAGATAATCCTGCCCTGCCAGAAATACAAGAACTGCAGGAAGAAGGACAACGGCAGACGCCGCAAAAGCAAGTCCTGCCTTTTCCATATTTATATTCGGAAGAAACAGAGATAAGGGCCACAGGCTTTTTGTCTTTAGAAATGCCATTGGCTGTTCTATTAAATTCCAGTATTCCAGAAATCCAAGAACCATAGCGGATATGATTCCCGGCGAGCCAAGAGGAAGCCCCACACGGATAAAAAGCATAAGTTCTCCTGCCCCGTCAAGTCTTGCCGCCTCCATAAGCGCTTCCGGAATCCCCTCAAAAAACCGGTACATAATAAAGACAGGGAAAGTAGAAAATACTGCTGGAAGAATAATTCCCGTAAGAGTGTCCAAAAGCCCCAGACTGTCCAGAACAAGGTAATTGCTTAACATCATAACCTGAAAGGGCATCATCATCAGAGCAATATATATAATAAAAAGAAGCTTTTTCCCTGGAAAGGAAAATCTTGCAAATCCCCAGGCTGCGGGAACACCTACAAGAAGCTGTCCTACTAGGATTCCTCCTGTAAGTTTTACGGAATTCCAAAACATCACGAAAAATTCCGGGGAATCCAGAAGGAGTTCCACATACGACCGAAGGGTGGGATACCTTGGAAACAGCTTCCAGGAAGCAAAGCCTTCTCCTCCTGTGAGAACTGGCTGCAACAGTTCTTTTAATTCTCCTGTTCCCATAAGAGAACCCGCCGCAAGAAAGAAAACCGGAAACGCTGCAAGAAGCGCAAAACAAACACAAATAAAGATTCCTGTTTTTTTCATATTTTCACTCCTTTTCCCATGCTTTTTGAAGAAATAAAATCAGAAGCAGAATCACGGCTCCTGTTACCACTGCAGCGGCAGACATTTTATCCAGAGATAAATCTCTGTACCAGTTATTAAAAAGATGCTGCAGAAGATACATATTTTCCTGGGGATAATCCCCCGCTACAAGATACGCCTCCCGAAACACTTTAAAACCATTTAAAAGAGAAAGAACCACTATGGTAAAAAGTGATGGCAGCAAAAGGGGCAGGGTGATTTTTGTAAAACACTTCCACTCTCCAGCTCCATCTACCCTTGCCGATTCGTACAAGGAAGTGTTGATTGCAGAAAGCCCGGCAAGCCATAGTACAATGTCGTATCCAAGATTTCTCCATATGTAGCTGAATACCAGTACATAAAAAGAACTTTCCGTATTCATCCAGTCCTGCCCTTCTATGGAGAAAAAGGAAAGAAGATGATTTAAAAGCCCCTGGTCATGAAACATAAGCTTCCATAAAAGGACGACCGAAGCAACCGGAATCGCCATAGGAAGCAGAAAAAAACTTTTTGTCATCTGACGGAAGCGTTTCTGCTCTGATATAAAAATGGCTGCTCCCAGAGACAGACAGACAAGAAGAGGAATACACACTGCAAAAAAGCGAAGGGTGTTTTTTGCAGCAAGCTGGAATGCTGAATTTTGAAATATCGTTATATAATTGGAAAACCCGGTAAATTTTCCACTTACCGCCCCGAAAAAAGAGCGCCGAATCACATCTATGTAAGGAACGAGCCAAAAGAGGCACACTCCGAAAAAACTGGGAAGAAGAAAGAAAATCCCCTTCCATTTTGCTGATTTTTTTCTCATATATCTGCCGCCTTTCTTTCTGTTATCCATACTATAGCAAACTTCTCTCTAAGTTTTCTCTAAGACTTTTCATATTCTTAGAGATAACTTTAAGATTTCCATGTTATAATAAAAAAACTATACATAGAAAGCAGGAACAGAATATGAAGATTTTAGTAATCGAAGACGACAAAGAACTTGCAAAAGCCATTCAATTTCAGCTTGAAAAAGAAGATTTTTCCGTGGAACTGTGTCATGACGGAGAGGAAGGTCTTTATTATATGCAGGAAAAAAGCCATGACCTTGTGATTTTGGACAGAATGCTTCCTCATATGGACGGCGTGACCCTTTTAAAAGAAGCAAGGCGTTCCCACGTTTCTACGCCTGTTATTTTTCTTACTGCTCTTGGGGAATTGAACGATAAGATCTGCGGGCTGGAATGCGGAGCAGACGACTATATGGTAAAGCCCTTTGCCTTTGAAGAGCTTCTTGCAAGAATCCGCTGCCTTATGCGACGCCCCGGAAAATGGGACGATTCCTCCATTCTTCGTCTGGGAGACGTTTCCTTCGATCCGGAAAGCAATCTTTTAACAAAAGAGAACTCTGAATGTACCCTTTCCAAACGGGAAGGAAGTCTTATGGAAATTTTCTTAAGAAATCCCGGGCAAACGCTTACTCGAACCGTCCTTTTAAATCGCGTATGGGGCATAGACAGCGATGTGGAGGACGGAAATCTTGATAATTATATTCACTTTTTAAGACGCCGCCTGAAATCTGTAGGCAGCACCCTGAATTTAAAGACAGTACGTGGCGTGGGATACTGTATGGAAGTATTTTATTGAGCCATAATTATAAAAATGGGTCCGCGTTCCACTATCTTATGGAACACGAACCCGCTTTTTTATTCTGATAAATACAGATTTACCTGTGACGCTGCTTTTTCCACTGCTTCTTCTACAGAAATTTCGCCTTTCAGATACGATTCTCCCGCTTCAAGAACAGCACTTAAAATCATACGATTCTCTTTTACCGGTGTTGTCAGTGTCTTTCCAAGCTCCTGTATTTCTCTGATCACTGCTTCTCCCGGCTGCACAATGTTTAACTCGATGCTTTCACCTGTCTGATTGTTGTAGCTGCCTGAAACAGATGTTACATCGCCTTCTTTTGCATTGCCCATCCAGTAAGACACATCTTCATAAACAGATTTTCTTACTGGAAGACCACTTGCTGTACTCACTCTCTGCCCTTCATCGCTGAATAAATAGCTTACGAATTTTTCTGCCGCCTCTTTTTCTGAGGATTTGGCGCTGATTCCCACAAGCTTCTGAGGAATAAAGGTATCTTTAGTCTGACCATTCCAGAGCTTTCCGAAAATACCGCCACCCTGCTGTTCCACAGAATAAATAGAACGTAAGTCAGAAGGGGAATAGATGCCTCCTGTTCCCATAACGTTACTTCCTGAAATCAGATTCAGACCTCCCACTCCAAACTGGGCGAAGACTGCGCCAAATTCCGAATAAAGATTTCTGACTTCATTGGCTTCTTCCATTTCTTCTGCTGTTACTCCAAATACAGCAAGCTGTTCCTCTGCCGGAGCTTTTCCACTCTGATAAATCCTGTTTGCCTGCTCTAAAAATTCCTGTACTGCCTCCTGATTTAAAGTTCCATCTTCATTTACCCATGCAGACATATTTACTGCCGCAAGACTTTTTAACAGCATATACGGACTATAAGAGCTTGAGAACGGAAGCGTATCCTTTGTATATTCCTCTTTATGTGATTCTATGGTGTCTGCCATAGAAGTCAGATCAGAAATTGCATCCACATATTCTTTCTTTCCCTGAATATACGGAATACCAAATTTTACAGGCATCTGATATATCTTTCCCTCTCCGTCTTTATAAGGTTCTATAATATTTTCCAAAATATCCGCGTCTTTTAAGATTCCGTTTAAATCTTCAAGCATTCCCTTCTCAATATATGTGTCTGCGGCAATGCCGTCCATAAGAAGAATATCCGGTCCTTTTCCAGCCATAATTTCTGTATTTAAAGCTTTTAAGGCGTCCGTTTCTGTTACTGCATCCTCTCCTGTCATACCAGTTTCCAGATTCAGATAAATATCCGGATATTTTTTCTGAAAGGCAGCTGCCGCCTGACGCAGGAAATCGTCATCTGTGAGAGAATATACGGCAAGTTCTGTGTCCGGAACCGCTGGTGTGTCTTTTGAGTACACGTACTTGCAGATTCTTCCCACAGGATCACCCTGGCTCATATCGGAAACTGCCAGATAAAAGGAACCTTCCTTATCCCGCGCCATATCAGTAAACGCTATATCCGGAGAATTAAGGGAATTTAATTTTCCATCTGCCACCTGCTCCACAAGGCTTCCTCCGAAAGCATATCGGTAAATTCCATCATGGCTTACATAGAAAAGGCTATCCTTTTCATCTCCTTCAAGAAAAAGAAGATTATTAATTCCCATTCCCGTCATCTGCATATTATCCGGATTGGAAGCGATTTCTTTTGTCAAAATTTCCTCTTCCTCCAGAGGTTTTCCTGTTTCCATATCGTAATAATGAATCTCTGTATCCACAATCGAAATCAGCCGGGTTCCCACTGTATCAAATATGGTAATCGAGCTTCCTTCATCATAACTGTGAACGATGCTTCCGTCCTTTGGATTTATCTCCTGCACTCCATTACTGGAAGATAACAGAAGATTCCCCTTCTCCGAAAATACACAGCGGAAAACATATCCGCCCACTGCCTCGTTTAAATCCAGTTCTTTTACTTCTCCCGATGGAGAAATATAAAAATAATGAAGAATATAGTTTTCTTCGTCCTGCATCTCCAGAAATGTAGTAAAAATTCCTCCGTCCTTTGCAATCGCCGCAGAAGAGCCAAATTCCAAACTGTCATCCACCTTTGCAAGTTCCCGTATACTTTGAGGCCTCTCCCATGTTTTTCCCTTGTCTTTGGAATCACTTACCTGAACACCATCTGCTGCAAAATACACCAGTCGCAGCGTTTCATTTTCCAGCAGCTCCATTGCTATAATCTGTGAACACCCTTCCGGAACAGTCAGATCCTCCTCAAGGTATCTTCCCATTGCTTTCTCTTCTGTACCTTTTTTTTCACCTTCATCAGATTTAGAAGAAGAAACTGCCGCCTTTCCACAGCCTGTAAAACCAACGATACTTCCCGCTGCCACGCAGACACTCATTGCTGCAGCAATCATTTTTTTATGTTTATGATACCAGCTCATGTGCAACCTCCTTTTTGTTTATGCCACTACCTTAACAGGGTTTTCTCTAAAAAATCTCTAA
>JAUNAX010000181.1 GCA_030527365.1 Eubacteriales bacterium
ATTAAACGTGCTTATGAATGGGGGCATAAAGCCATTGCCATTACCGATCACGGGGTAGTGCAGGCATTTCCGGAGGCGAACCATTGCTTTGACGCTTGGGGAGGCGTTGTCCCTCCTGAGGCAGATTTTAAAGTGATTTATGGTGTAGAAGCCTATCTCGTAGATGACTTAAAAGGAATTGTGCAGAACAGCAAAGGGCAGAGCTTGCATGCACCGTATGTTGTATTTGATATAGAAACAACGGGATTTTCTGCGTTGAAAGATAAGATTATTGAAATCGGCGCAGTAAAGGTGGAAAACGGAAGAATTACAGAGCGTTTTTCAGAATTTGTAAATCCTCAAATCCCCATACCTTTTCGTATTGAGGAACTGACCAGCATTAACGATAATATGGTGGCAGATGCGCCTACTATTGATGTCATTTTGCCCAAATTTGAAAAGTTCTGTGAAGGTTGTGTTATGGTAGCACATAATGCGGAATTTGATATGAGCTTTATTCGGAAAAATTATGAGGACTTAGGTATTGAAAGAGAAGATACGGTAGTTGATACTGTGGGAATGGCAAGATTTCTTTTGCCTCAGCTCAACCGTTTTAAGTTGGATACCGTAGCAAAAGCAGTGGGAGTTTCTTTGGAGCATCACCACAGGGCAGTCGATGATGCTTCCTGTACAGCCGATATTTTTGTGAAATTTATTGAAATGTGTGCAGAAAGGGATATTTTCAATCTGGATGAATTAAATGAAAAGGGAACGGTTTCCGTTCATTCCATACAGAAAATGCCTACTTATCATGCCATTATTCTGGCAAAAAATGATGTGGGAAGGGTAAATCTGTATCATTTAATTTCGGACTCCCATTTAATTTATTATCACAGACGACCCCGTATTCCAAAGAGCTTGTTTTTGAAGTATCAGGAAGGACTTCTCATCGGTTCGGCTTGTGAAGCAGGCGAGCTTTATCAGGCTGTCTTAAATGGAAGACCGGAACAGGAAATTGCCCGTTTAGTGAATTTTTATGATTATTTGGAAATACAGCCTCTAGGGAACAATGCCTTTATGTTAAAGAATGAAGACCGTTCAGATATTACCTCATGGGAAGATTTGCAGGAAATCAATAAGAAGATCGTAAAGCTGGGTGAGGCATTTAATAAGCCGGTAGTGGGAACTTGTGATGTGCATTTTTTAGATCCCGAAGATGAAGTATATCGAAGGATTATTATGGCAGGAAAGGGCTTTGATGATGCAGATGATCAAGCGCCTCTATATCTTCGTACGACAGAGGAAATGTTAGATGAGTTTTCTTATTTGGGAAGGGAAAAAGCAGAGGAGATTGTGATTACCAACCCAAATAAAATTGCAGATGTGGTAGAGAAAATATCGCCTATCCATAAGGGAAAATGCCCTCCTGTGATTGAAAACTCCGATGCCATGTTAAGGGAAATCTGTTACAATAAAGCTCATGAAATTTATGGGGAAAACCTGCCGGAAATGGTAGAGGCACGCTTGGAAAGAGAGCTGAATTCTATTATTTCCAATGGGTATGCCGTTATGTATATGATTGCTCAGAAACTGGTTTGGAAAAGTAACAGTGACGGATATTTAGTAGGTTCCCGTGGCTCTGTTGGATCTTCCTTTGCAGCTACCATGTCGGGAATTACAGAGGTAAATCCTCTAAGCCCGCACTATTATTGTGCTAAATGTCACTATGCAGATTTTGACTCGGAGGAGGTACGGGCGTATTCGGGAAGGGCAGGATGTGATATGCCGGATAAGAAGTGTCCCGTATGCGGAGAACCGCTGATAAAAGAGGGGTTTGATATTCCATTTGAAACATTCCTTGGGTTTAAAGGTGATAAAGAGCCTGATATCGACTTGAACTTTTCCGGCGATTATCAGGGAAAGGCGCACCGCTATGTAGAGGTTATCTTTGGCGCAGGGCAGACGTTTAAGGCGGGTACAATCGGTACGTTGGCAGAAAAAACAGCTTTTGGCTATGTTAAGAATTATTACGAGGAACGTGGACAGAGAAAACGTTATTGTGAAATTAACAGAATTGTGCAGGGGTGTACAGGGGTAAGACGTACCACAGGACAGCATCCGGGAGGAATTATTGTACTTCCTATCGGGTGGGATATTGAGGAGTTTACTCCGGTTCAGCATCCTGCAAATGATATGAACAGTGATATTATTACCACACATTTTGATTATCACTCCATTGACTCCAACCTTTTAAAGCTGGATATTCTGGGGCACGATGATCCTACCATGATCCGTATGCTGGAAGACCTTACCGGTATCAATGCCAGAGAAATTCCACTGGACTCAAAAGAAGTTATGTCCTTATTTAAAAATACAGATGCACTGGGAATTACTCCAGATGATATTCGAGGCTGTCCTCTGGGTTGCCTTGGTATTCCAGAGTTTGGTACAGATTTTGCCATGCAGATGTTAATTGACGCCAATCCAACTTCTTTTTCTGACTTGGTTCGTATTTCCGGTCTGTCTCATGGAACAGACGTGTGGTTGGGAAATGCGCAGGATTTGATTAAATCCGGAACGGCGACCATTACCACCTGTATTTGTACGCGAGATGATATTATGATTTACCTGATTAACAAAGGTTTAGAACATGGGCAGGCATTTACCATTATGGAGAGCGTGCGAAAGGGTAAGGGATTAAAACCGGAATGGATTGAAGAAATGAAGAAACATGATGTTCCCGACTGGTATATTGAGTCCTGTAAAAAGATTAAATACATGTTCCCGAAAGCTCATGCGGCAGCGTACGTTATGATGGGATGGCGAATTGCTTATTGTAAAATCTTTCATCCGCTGGCGTATTATGCAGCATATTTCAGTATCCGTGCAACTGCTTTTTCTTATGAGCTTATGTGTCAGGGAAAAGAAAAACTGGAATATTTTATGGATGATTATGAAAAGCGAAAAGATACCTTGAGTAAAAAAGAACAAGATACTTATAAGGATATGAGAATTGTTCAGGAGATGTATGCCAGAGGTTTTGATTTTGTTCCCATTGATATTTATAAGGCAAATGCCCATACGTTTCAGATTATTGATGGAAAGCTGATGCCTGCCTTAGATACCATAGAGGGACTGGGAGATCGAGCTGCTGATGCCGTGGTGGCAGCAGCAGAGGAAGGAAGCTTCCTGTCACTGGACGATTTCAGAAATCGAACAAAGGTTACATCCTCTAC
>JAUNAX010000022.1 GCA_030527365.1 Eubacteriales bacterium
GCGAGATTATGACAATGCCAGGTCTTCCAAAAGTTCCGGCTGCTGAGAAGATTGATGTAGACGAGACAGGAAAAATCACAGGACTGTTCTAATTGAATCCCCAAAAAAGGTATCGGAGATAATTCTCCGATACCTTTTTATACTTTTGTCGTATCCCTGTCCCCACCTGAAAGAAGACATATTGTACTTAAATCCATCAGAATAATCAACATTTTATTGACATTTATACCACACCGCCGCCTCATATGGCTGCAGTTTTCTCAATTCTCCGCCTTCATAATTTCCCAGTATTTTTTCAAATCCTGACAGATTCGGCACATTTTTCCATTCATAATTTTTCCCGTAAAAATTTGCAGCTACAATTAATTCTTCATTTTTATATTTTCTTCGATATGCAAATACAGAAGGATCCGATATATCAAGAGGCTCTACAGAGCCATAAGCAATCACATCCAGTTTCTTTCGCAATTCAATCAATTTTTTATAATAATAGAAAACTGAATCTGAATTTCCCAGCTGCTCTTCTGCATTGATTTTTTTATAATTGCTGTTTACACCAATCCAGGGAGCGTGTTTCTCGCCTGATGTAAAACCTGCGTAATCTTCCGTGTTCCACTGCATTGGCGTGCGCCCATTGTCTCTTGAATGAATCTGGACAATACGAAGGGCATCGGAGGCGGAAAGACCTTTATCCTGAAGAATCTCATAGTGATTCAGGCTTTCTACATCCCGGAACTGTGAAATATCCGTAAAATCCGTATTTGTCATTCCAATTTCCTCTCCCTGATATACATACGGCGTTCCGCGAAGGCAGTGAATGATTGTTGCCAGCATTTTGGCAGATTCTTTCCAGTATTCTTTCTCATTTCCAAATCTGGAAACAACACGGGGCTGATCGTGATTGCACCAGAAAACAGCATTCCACGCATCGTGTTTTTCCATTTCCGTCTGCCACTCAAAAATAATCTCTTTCAACTTTTTAAAATCAAAGGGAACGAGTACCCATTTTTCATTTCCCATAAAGTCAACTTTCAGATGATGGAAACTGAAGACCATGTTCAGCTCTCCTGTGCTGCTTCCCGCATACTGACAGCAATTTTCGATTGAAGTGCTGGACATTTCCCCTACTGTTACAATCTCTGCATCTGTCCCAAATGTAGTGTCATGAAGTTCCTTTAAATATTGATGAATTTTAGGTCCGTCTGTATAATATTTTCTTCCGTCTCCTGTTTCATCATCTTCAAACGAACCTTTACTGATTAAATTCACAACATCAAAACGGAATCCTTTAACACCTTTTTCCATCCAGAATTTTACGACCTTCTGAATTTCTTTCCGCACATTTTCATTATCCCAGTTAAGGTCTGCCTGGGTCACATCAAAAAGATGAAGGTAATACTCGTCGAATTTTTCTACATATTCCCATGCGCTTCCGCCGAATTTGCTTTCCCAGTTTGTAGGGGGTACACCTTCTTCCTTTCCCTTGCGGAAAAAGAAAAAGTCTTTGTAATACGCATCTCCGCTCATTGCCTTCTGAAACCACTCATGTTTTGTGGAAACATGATTAAACACCATATCAAACATCAGCTTCATTTCTCTTTTTGAAGCCTCTGCAATCAGAGTCTCCACATCTTCCATTGTTCCGTACTTCGGTTCCACGCTGTAATAATCTGCTACATCGTAACCGTTGTCATTCTGCGGTGATACAAAGAACGGGGTCAGCCAGATATAATCTGCCCCCAGTTCTTTTATATAATCTAATTTGGAAATTACGCCTTTTATATCCCCAATTCCATCTCCATTTGTGTCGCAAAAAGATTTTGGGTAAATCTGATATACTGTGCTTTTTCTGAAATCCCTGTTCATATCCCTGCCACCTTTCTGTTCTGTCTCATTATGACCAGGAAACTACTGTTGTTTTTCCAGCCTCTGCCTCCATGCCTGTGTGCATGGAAATTTCCACCGCGCTGCCCTCTTCTGTAACAATCAGCATGGTGGTACATGGATGTCCTGCCGCTTTAATCTTTTCTTTGTCGAATCTGATAAGAGGTGTTCCGTTTTTTACCATATCGCCTTCTTTTACAAGAAGCTCGAATCCGTCTCCACCCATAGACACAGTATCTATGCCTACATGGATCAGAATTTCCAGTCCGTTTTTCAACTTCATTCCACAGGCATGTCCCGTCTCCTCCATTGCAACTGTGATTTCTCCATCTGCCGGAGCACAGACAACAGCACTGGAAGGTTCTATGGCAACGCCGTCACCCATGATTTTCCTGGAAAATACTTCATCCGGAACTTCCTCCAGAGGAACCACGCTTCCGTCCAAAATTGCCTTTAATTCTTTTTCTTCTTTCTCTTCACCATTTTTTCCACAGAGTTCTTCTTTGGAAAGCCGCATTTTCCCCACAATCAGGGTAAGCATAAAGGGAACTGCCACAGCTACTGCCATTGCAAGAAGGAACAACAGATAGTATTCCGGCTTAATAGATAAAATACCAGGAAGCCCTCCCACTCCAATACTGAGTGCCTCAATTCCAAAACCAATAGAAATCATGGCAGCACAGGAAGAACCAATCATACCGCAGATAAGAGGAAATCCATATTTTACATTTACACCGAAAAGAGCCGGCTCTGTGACGCCCAGATAACAGGAAATACATGAAGGTACATTAATTTGCTGTGCTCTTTCATTTTTTCTCTGCAAAACCGACATTGCAAGTACGCTGGAACCCTGAGCAATGTTTGACAACGCAATCATCGGCCAGAGAATCGTTGATTTCGCAGGTGTCGCAAGCATCTGGGAATCTATGGCGTTCGTCATATGGTGAAGTCCGGTCATTACAAGGGGAGCATAGAAAAATCCAAATACTGCTGCAAAAACAAGACGGAATTTTGAAGTAAGTCCTGCATAAACTACATTTCCGATCACATCTCCAATCTTCCATCCGATTGGTCCTACAATCGTATGAGCAATGATTACAGACGGAACAAGAGCACAGAACGGCACTACAATCATACTGATAACTTCCGGACAATGCTTTTTCAAAAATTTCTCAAGATAAACAAGAACAAAGCCTGCCATCATAGCTGCAATTACCTGTCCCTGATACCCGATCATCTGCACCGTTGTAAATCCAAAGTCCCATACAGGAATCTCTGCCGCAGGGGTGGAAGATACGCTGAATCCATTTAAAAGCTGAGGAGACACAAGCGTAAGTCCAAGGATAATACCAAGAATCTGTGTTGTGCCCATTTTCTTTGTGATAGACCATACAATTCCTACAGGCAGCAAATGGAATACTGCTTCTCCGATCAGCCACAGGAAATTATAAACGCCAGCCCAAAAGGTGGAAATATCAGAGAGACTCTGGGTTCCATTGTTAAAGAAATTGATTTCTCCGATAATATTTCGAAATCCCAGAATCAGACCGCCGCAGACAAGAGCAGGAATCAGAGGGGCAAAAATTTCTCCCAGAACTCCCATGATCTTCTGGAGCATATTCTGGTTTGATTTTGCTGCTTCTTTTACGTTTTCCTTACTTACCCCTTCAATTCCGGCGTATTCTGTAAATTCATTATAAAAAACAGCTACATCATTTCCTATGATTACCTGATACTGTCCCGCCTGTGTAAAGGTTCCTTTTACACTTTTCAACTCCTGAATTGCTTTCTCATCTGCTTTTTCGGGATTTACAAGAACAAACCTCATTCTTGTCATACAATGAGAAACTGCCTGGATATTTTCCTTACCGCCAATAAGCGTAAGAAGACGTTTCACATCATTTTCATATTTGCCCATGATTTCCTTCCTCTCTTTCATTTTATATTCCCGTCCATACTTGTTTGAACAACTTTACATTATCATACTTGTTTAAACATGTCAATACTCAAAATTTCATATATTTCCCTTGATTTTTCAATATTTCCATCTTATAATAATAAAGATATGTTTAAACAAGAGGTGGATTATGCCAAAAGCAAAATATAACTGCATTTATAATGATTTAAAAGAAAAAATTGAAACAGAAGTCTACGCATATCAGGAAATTATGCCTTCTGAAAATACACTTGCTGAAAAATATCAGTGTTCCCGTAATACAGTAAGGAGGGCACTTTCTGAACTGACGGCAAACGGCTACATCCAGCCAATCCACGGAAAAGGAACAAGAAATATTTTTAAGCCCTCTCCTCAGACAGCTTTTACTGTAGGAGGAATCGAATCTTTCCGGGAATCTGCTGCCAGAAACCGCCAGATTCCTTCCACAAAAGTGCTGCAGTTTGCGGAAATCACAACAGATGAGAAAATTTCAAGACGCACCGGCTTTCCGGAAGGAAGTTCTCTTTATTATCTCCAACGACTTCGCTTTTTAGACGGAAAACCGCTGATTTTAGACCACAATTATTTTTTAAAAGAACTTACGCCCGGTCTTACGGCAGAAATTGCAGAGCGTTCTGTTTATGACTATCTGGAAGCCGTGCTGGGGCTGAATATTTCCACCAGCAAACGCACCCTCACAGTGGAACATACAACTCAGGTGGACGAACGGTATCTTGAATTAAAAGATTATAACTGTATGGCAGTCATTACAAGCCAGACGTATAATGCAGACGGAATCCAGTTTGAATACACCCAGTCACGCCACCGCCCGGATTATTTCCGCTTCCAAGACGTAGCCACACGAAAAAAATAAACATTCATATATAGCAAAAAAATCCCCTGTACAGCAACAGGAAGCATATCATAGCTTTGCCAGCTGCCATAACAGGGGACTTTCTTTCTGTCTCTCATTCTGTTTTAAAACAATTCTTTCATTCCAGGATAAAGCTTCCGGAATTTCTGATATTTTTCTTCGTATTTTGCAACAAGCTCCGGTTCCGGCTCTACGGTATCCACTACTTTTGCAAATTTCTTTCCAATGGTTTCCACATCAGAATAAGCGCCGCAGCCTACTGCTGCCAGCATTGCTCCCCCCATAGAAGGGCCTTCTTCGTTTTCCAGAACATCTACCTTTAAATTCATCACATTTGCAATGATTTTTTTCCAGAGAGGACTCTTTGCACCACCGCCGCAGATTTTTGTGCGCTCGATTTTAATTCCAAGGCTTCTCGCCACCTCGAGGGAATCGCGAAGTCCAAAAGCAACGCCTTCCAAAACTGCCTGGGTCATATCTGACCTTGTAGTATCCATAGACATTCCAAAGAACACGCCTCTTGCATTCGGATTGTTATGAGGAGAACGCTCTCCCATAAGATAGGGAAGAAAAAAAACATGATTTTCTCCAAGCCTTGTAATTCCTGCCTGCTCCTTTGCAAAATCCTTTGTTCCCAGAATTTCCTCTGCCCACCATTTGTTACAGGAAGCAGCGCTTAACATACAGCCCATAAGATGATAACTGCCATCTGCATGGTCAAAAGAATGAAGAGCGTTATTTTCATCTACGCCAAATTCTTTACTGGAAATAAAAATGGTTCCCGATGTCCCAAGGGAAATATTACACTGACCGTCTCCTACCGTTCCTGTTCCTACGGCTGCCGCCGCATTATCTCCCGCTCCTGCAACCACCTTTACCTCAGCAGGGAAACCAAGTTCCTGTGCAATTTCCGGCTTTAATGTTCCTACAACCTGCCAGCTCTCATAAAGCTTCGGAAGCTGCTCTTCTCTCACATGACAGATTTCCAGCATTTCCTTTGACCAGCAGCGATTTTTCACATCAAGAAGAAGCATACCAGAGGCATCGGAAACATCTGTGCAGAAGGAACCGGAAAGCCGATATGCAAGATAATCCTTCGGAAGCATGATTTTCTGAATCCGTGCAAAATTTTCCGGCTCGTGTTTTTCCATCCACAGAATTTTCGGCGCTGTAAAGCCGGCAAAGGCAATATTGGCAGTATAAGCGGAAAGCTTATCTTTTCCGATTACCTGATTCAGATATTCCGTCTCTTCCCCTGTACGTCCGTCATTCCAGAGGATTGCAGGACGAATGACTTCATCCTTTTCGTCCAGAGTTACAAGTCCGTGCATCTGTCCGCCGAAACCAATTCCTGCAATTTTTTCCTTATCAATATCCTTTGTAAGTTCTTTCATTCCCTCCATGCTCTGTGTAAACCAATCTTCCGGATTCTGTTCTGACCAGCCCGGATTCGGAAAAAAAATCGGATATTCTTTTGATACAATATTACAAATTTTTCCGGACTCCTCCATAAGAAGCAGTTTTACTGCTGAAGTCCCTAAATCAATCCCTATATAATACATAGACTCGCCTCCTTATCCCCACGGGTTCTCTGTCGGATAACGAACGCCTGCGGGCTGATTATATCCGATTTCCTCTACTGGAACGCCGATGTATTTAAATACCTCGAAAAGCTGTTTTCCAAAATGACCGAATGCAACTGCGCCGTGATGGGGATAATTTTTCTCAATCAGAACATGACGGTAGAAACGTCCCATCTCCGGAATCGCAAAGATTCCAATGGAACCAAAGGAACGTGTTGCAACAGGAAGAACCTCCCCCTGGGCAATATAAGCGCGCAGCTTATTATCGGCTGTACTCTGCAGGCGGTAGAACGTAATATCTCCCGGAACAATATCTCCCTCCAGAGTTCCCTGAGTCACTTCTTCCGGAAGTGTTCTTGCCATGATCATCTGGTATTTCATCTCGCAGAAAGAAAGTTTTCCTGACGCTGTGTTTCCGCAATGGAAGCCCATGAAAGTATCTTTCTGTGTATAATTAAATTTATCTTTAATATCGCTCTCGTACATATCCTTCGGTACGGAATTGTTAATATCAAGAAGCGTAACAGTATCATTGCTTACTACCGTTCCGATAAACTCACTTAATGCGCCGTAAATATCAACCTCACAGGATACCGGGATTCCCTGCGCTGCAAGACGGCTATTTACATAACATGGAACAAATCCGAACTGTGTCTGAAATGCAGGCCAGCATTTTCCGGCAATAGCCACATATTTGCGGTATCCTCTGTGCTCCTCTACCCAGTCTTTTAAAGTAAGCTCATACTGAGCAAGTTTGGAAAGGATTTCCGGTTTTTTGTTGCCTGCGCCAAGTTCTTCTTCCATTTCTTTTACGATTGCAGGGATTCTCTCATCTCCTGTATGTTTATTAAATGCCTCGAAAAGATCAAGCTCTGAGTTTTCCTCAATTTCCACACCAATGTTGTAAAGCTGCTGAATCGGAGCGTTACATGCAAGAAAGTTTAATGGGCGCGGTCCAAAGCTTATGATTTTCAGGTTGTTTAATCCCTCGATTGCCTTTGCGACCGGAACAAACTCGTGAATCATATCTGCACATTCCTCTGCATCTCCAACAGGATATTCCGGAATATATGCTTTTACGCCGCGAAGCTTTAAGTTGTAGCTTGCATTTAACATACCGCAGTATGCGTCTCCACGCCCCTGTACAAGATTATCTCCTGATTCTTCTGCTGCTGCAAGGAACATTTTCGGTCCGTCGAAATGTTTTGCAAGAAGTGTCTCTGAAATTTCCGGACCAAAATTACCAAGATAAACTGCAAGTGCATTACATCCTGCTTTTTTGATGTCCTCAAGAGCCTGCACCATATGGATTTCACTTTCTACGATACAGATCGGACATTCGTAAATTTCCTCTGCGTCATATTTCTTTTTGTAAGCCTCCACAAGCGCTTTTCTTCTGTTTACGGAAAGGCTTTCCGGGAAACAGTCACGGCTTACTGCTACGATTCCGATTTTTACTTTTGGCATATTGTTCATGATTCAGTTCTCCTTTTTATGATAACGTAATATTCTCCCCTTCAGTCTGTTTAAGATAAAAAAAGTATACCGTATTGTGGTATACTTTTCGCCGCTTTTCTTGTCTCTTATAGTGCTGTTTTTTGACCTTTTATTTTTTCTCCCGCTCTTTTATCAACTCGCTTGGAAGAATACCGTACCTCTTCCGAAAGTCCCCTGCGAATCCCCTGCTGCTGCAAAAACCGTTCTCAAGGGCAATGGCGCTTATGGTGTGATCCGTATTCATAAGATCTCTGTAAGCATACGCCATGCGAATATCCTGCAGATACGTCTTAAAATTTACTTTTGCATACTTACGAAACATTCTGGAAAGATACGCCTCGGAATATCCAAACATTGCCGCCAGTTCCGAAAGCTTTAAATCCTCTTTGTAATGTTCTCTCATATATGTGGTAATTTTTGACAAAGCATCAAGCCTTCTGCTATATCGCACCTCCCGCTCCCCAACCTCTGTAATGCGGTAGGCACTCACAAGAAGATACATAATCTCATTATAAACTGCCTTTATTTTAAACGAACACCCGATTTCCTGTTTTTTATTAACTTCATAAAGCTCCCGGATACGCCCTGCCAGCTCTTTATTTTTCGGGTGTCCAGTACTTGCAAACCGAATAAAACGCTCTGCTGTAAAATAATCCTCAAACTGCTTCAGAGGAATCTGCAGAACAACTGTCTGATTTTTTTCAGGGGCATGGATCGAATGAATCTCATTGGAATTAATGATGATCAGTTCCCCTGCTTTCAGAGGATATTCCTCCTCATTAAGAAAAAAACTTAATTTTCCGTCCATCACTGCAAAAATCTCAACAGAAGTATGCCAGTGTTTTTCTCTTACATAATTCCCGCTTCCGCCCTCAAACAGGAAAAGCTTAAAGGGCAGTCCTTCATTCGGGATAATAAGCTCATGCTGAAATTCCATAATCGCCTCCTGAAAAATAATGCTTTTGTCTACAGTATAGCGGAGGAAAATCAGAAAGTCAAAAAGGCTTTTCTTCCATAACTCAAAACGATTGCTCAAAAAAAGAAGATTCTTTAAAAAAATATTTACAAGTAGTATTCAAAACTATATAATAGGGATTAGAGGTGATTACATGACGATTGACACAAAGAACATGATCAACAGCATTCTGGAAAGCATATCCCGGATAGACTATGTCAAACCGGAAGATTTACCAAATATTGACCTTTATATGGATCAGGTAACAACTTTTATGGAGGAACAGCTCGCCTCCACAAAACGTTATCCAGATGATAAAATCCTTACCAAGACTATGATCAATAATTACGCCAAGAATAAGCTTCTTCCCTCCCCTGAGAAAAAGCGTTATTCCAAAGAGCATCTGCTGATGCTGATTTTTATTTACTATTTTAAAAATATCCTGTCTATCAACGATATTCAGGCGCTTCTGTCCCCTATTACAGAAAAATATTTCAAATCCGACACAGATAAGGATCTGACTTACATTTACAACGAAGTATTCAGCATGGAAAAAGGCCAGATTGAATATCTGAAAAAAGATCTTCTGAAACGCTACAATGTAGCTCAGGAAACTTTTGAGGACGCAGATTCCGAAGATAAAGAATTTCTGAAAAAATTCTCATTTATCTGCCTTTTAAGCTTTGATGTGTATGTAAAGAAAATGCTGATCGAGCAGCTGATCGATGGTCTTGGAGAAGACGGGGATAAAAAAGAGAAACATAAAAAATAAACTAAATTAAAAAGAAGAAGGAACAATCAAAATTCCAGATCGTCCCTTCTTCTTTTGTATTTATTTATTCTCTTCGCCTTCTTTAGTCTCTGCCATTCTCTCAAATACCATCTCATATCCATCGTTTCCGTAATTCAGAGAACGGTTCACACGGCTTATGGTAGCTGTGGAAGCTCCTGTTTTTTCAGAAATATCAAGATATGTGCATTTGTCCATCAGCATCTTTGCAACCTCGAAACGCTGTGATAAAGAGAGAAGCTCATTTATAGTACAAACATCTTCGAAAAAAGTATAGCATTCTTCTTTATTTTTCAGACACAGAATCGCTTCAAATAAATGGTCTACGGCTTCAGTTCTGATTTTTTTACTCATATTCATACTCCTTTGAAATAATATCCAATTAATATATCATTATTTTAACACGTTAAAACATGATAAGCAAGTGTTTTTCAAAAAAGAACAGGAATTTACAGAACTTTTTATATTTCCACGTTTACATGTCCCTTCAGAGCTTCCACGCTTCTGTTCAGAACAAGCTCTTCCGGAAAACTTACCTCCTCCAGAAGTTTCTCTGCCATAGAAAACTCGCCGATAAGCGTATCAAAATGTGCATCGCTTCCCATGATAACCGGAACAGAATACTCCTTACAAAGCTCCAGCATTTTTAAATCGTTTTCCCTTGCATCTCTCCGAAAACATTTTGGATCCAGAGAATGGTTATTAAGCTCCAGAACCTTTCCCTTCTCCTTTGCGCCTTCCACAAGCGCACGGTAATCTACCGGATACCTTCCGTCATCCGGATGTCCGATAATGTTCACATATGGATTCTCCATTACGTTTAAATATGCCATTGTATTTTCCCTGATGCTTCCCGGCTTAATGCACGGTGTATGGAGACTTGCGATAATCACGTCCATACCTTTTAAATCCCGCTCTTCCAGATCAATATTTCCTTCAAAATCCATAATATTGACTTCAGAGCCCAGAAGAAGACGGATACCGTAAAGCTCTCTTGGAACTGTTTTTAAATTGTGGAAATAAAAGCTGTGGCATGTCCCCGGCATCTTTGGGGCATGTTCTGTAATTCCGAGAACAGAAAGACCTTTTTCTGATGCTGCTTTCGCCATTTCTCTTAATGTACTATAAGCGTGTCCACTTGCAATCGTGTGTGTATGTAAATCAAGAACGTATTCGTAACTCATAATTTTTCATTTCCTTTCCAGAAAAATATTCCTTCGTTATCAAAATAATTATACGATGTTTCCCCGTGATTGTACAGAAATTTTACAGAACCTTATTCTGCCATTCCTCTCAATCCTGTATTTTCAGTTTGCTTTTTTCTTCCATATTCGGTATACTTAAAAGTAATCTGTTAAGAAATTTCACACAAAAGGAGTCATAACTTATGAATCGCATTTTCAATATGGATAATAAGTTCTTTACCTTTATGGGAAGAATCGCAGACCTTATTATCCTGAATCTCTTATGTATTGTCTGCTGTATTCCAATTATAACCATTGGACCTGCCATTACTGCCATGTTTTATGTGACTATGAAAATGGTACGCAATGAAGAAGCCTACATCGTAAAAGGATTCTTCCATTCATTCAAAGAAAACTTAAGACAGGGCATTATCATCAATATCATTGTGCTGGCAGCCTTTATCATTCTGTCCGCTGATATTTCTCTTGTGCGCGCTATGGAAGGCACTATGTACAAGGTACTTTTCTACATATTCCTGGTTCTTCTGTTCCTGAGTATGCTGGTTTACTTATATATTTACCCTGTACTTGCCAAGTTCTACAATACCATCAGGCGTACTTTTATAAATGCTTTTCTGATGTCTATCCGTCATCTTCCATATAGCATTTTAATGATCGTGATAAGCCTTGCACCCTTTGCGATTCTCTTTATTCCAAGCTTTCGGGTACAATCTTTCCTGATTATGCTTTTCATCTTAATGGGAGCCGCAACTATTGCATATATCAATTCCTGCTTCCTTGTAAAAATCTTTGACAAATATATTCCGGAAGAAGAAAAGGAGGAGATTGAAGACAGCGAATGGCATATGGAAGAAGAAGCCCAAGAGAACGAGCAGGAAAATGAGGAAATCTCAAAAGAGCTTCCTCACACAGAGGACACTTCTTTATGATAAGAAACTGGAACGGAAAGCCGTATCACTCTCTTGACTATATGCTGAAAGAGCGTTTTGGAGAAAAGGTTTATAAAGTTACCTTAAACGGCGGTATGTCCTGTCCAAATCGCGATGGAAAAGTGGGAACCGGAGGTTGTATTTTCTGCAGCGCAGGGGGAAGCGGCGATTTCGCAGCCTCTTCTTCTCTTTCCATAACAGAGCAGATTGAAAGCCAGATTGCCATGATTTCCGAAAAGCGCCCCATTCAAAAATACATCGCCTATTTTCAGGCGTATACCAACACCTACGCTCCTGTAGAATATCTGGATAAAATTTTCACAGAGGCAATTTCCCATCCGGATATTCTGGGACTTTCCATCGGAACAAGACCAGACTGCCTTGGAAATGAAATTGTTGCTCTTCTCTCCCGTTTAAACAGACAGAAACCAGTCTGGGTGGAACTTGGTCTCCAGACCATGCACCATGATACGGCTCTGTATATACGAAGAGGATACCCGCTTTCCGTTTTTGAAGAAGCTGTTTATGCACTTCGGAAGCAGAATATCGAGGTTATTGTCCACACAATCCTGGGACTTCCAGGGGAAAACCACGAAAAAGTTTTAGCCACTATGGATTACTTAAATACAATGGATATTCAGGGCATCAAGCTTCAGCTTCTCCATGTACTAAAAGGAACAGACCTGGCGGCAGATTATGAAAAAGGACTTTTTTCCGTTCTGGAACGGGAGGAATACCTTGATCTTGTCATCGACTGTCTGGAACACTTAAATCCCGATATTGTCATTCACCGTGTAACAGGCGACGGTCCAAAAGAGCTTCTCCTTGCCCCTTTATGGGCGTCAAGAAAACGGGAAGTTTTAAATCTTCTTCATCACCGCATGAAGGAGCGCGGCAGTTTTCAGGGAAAGGAATTTTTTTAAGGAGGATATAATATTGGCAACACCATTTACCACCTACAAATTAATTGTATTGTATATGCTGAAACACGCAGAATCCTCTCTTACAAATTCCCAGATTTCAGAATTTATTCTGGAACGGGAATACACAAATTATTTTCATCTTCAGGAGGCTGTTTCAGAGCTTGTGGAGGCGGAATTAATTGAAAAACATACTATTTCCAATACTTCTTACTATTATCTCACAGAAGATGGAAAAAACACACTCTCCTATTTTGAAAAAGAGCTTTCTGCCGACATCAGAAAAGAAGTAAAGGAATATCTGAAATCAGCAGGCTGCGAAATGCAGCAGCGCATTTTAACGCCTGCTGATTATTATACAAACAGCCAGGGAAGCTACGCAGTAAACTGCAGGATCATCGAACGGAACGCAAGCCTTCTTGATATTAATCTGGTCGCCCCGAATCTTGAAGCTGCAAAATCCATGTGTAAGAACTGGCCGGATAAATCCCGTGAAATCTACGCAAAAATAATGGAGGAGCTTTTATAGCTCCTCCCCTTTTATTTTCTTCATATGCTCTTTTATTACTCTTTCATATCCCAAATCCCCCGGCTCATAAAACTGTTCTCCCAGAATCTCAGAAGGAAGATACTGCTGTTTTACATAATGATTGGGGTAATCGTGGGCATACTGATAGCCTACGCCATGTCCCAGCTTATTGTGTCCGCCGTAATGTGCGTCCTGAAGATGTGCAGGCACAGTTGTCTTTGTTTTTTTCACAGAATTCATGGCTGCAAAAATGGCATTTACAGCAGAATTACTTTTTGGCGCACATGCCATATATGTGACTGCCTGCGAGAGAATGATCTGAGATTCCGGCATTCCCACACGCTCCACAGCCTGAGCTGCTGCCACTGCCACCTGAAGCGCCTGCGGATCCGCATTTCCTATATCTTCTGAAGCAAGGATCATAATCCTTCTTGCAATAAACTTTACATCTTCTCCCGCATACAGCATTTTTGCAAGATAATAAACGGCTGCGTCCGGATCAGAACCGCGCATACTTTTAATAAATGCAGAAATAATATCATAGTGGTTATCTCCGTTTTTATCGTATCGGACAACGCGCTTCTGAATACACTCTTCCGCAACAGGAAGGGTAAGATGGATTTTCCCGTCCTCTGATCTCGGCGTAGTAAGAACTGCAAGCTCCACCGCATTTAAGGCACATCTTGCATCTCCTCCTGCCATATCTGCAAGAAAATCAAGCGCCCCCTCCTCTATCGCAGCCTCGTAGCTTCCCATTCCTTTTTCTTTGTCATTTACAGCACGAAGGATCAATGTCTTAATTTCTTCTTTTCCAAGAGATTTCAGTTCAAAAATAACAGAACGGGAAAGAAGAGCTCCGTTTACCTCAAAATACGGATTCTCTGTTGTCGCACCGATTAAAATAAGAGTTCCGTCTTCCACAAAGGGCAGGAGATAATCCTGTTGTCCCTTATTAAATCTGTGGATCTCATCAATAAAAAGTATGGTTTTCCTGCCGTACATTCCAAGAGTTTCTTTCGCCTGCTTCACCACCTCTTCCATATCTTTTTTCCCGGCTACTGTTGCATTAATCTGGGTAAAGCTGGCGCTTGTTGTATTTGCAATGACTTTGGCAAGCGTTGTCTTTCCTGTTCCCGGTGGTCCGTAAAAAATAACAGAAGTAAGCTTATCCGCCTTAATGGCGCGGTACAAAAGCTTATCCTTCCCCACAATATGCTGCTGTCCTACCACTTCCTCCAGCGTCTTTGGGCGCAGTCTGGAAGCGAGGGGAGACTCTCTGTCAAGTGTCTTTGATTTTGCATATTCAAATAAATCCATATGTATTTCTCCATTTCACGCTACACATTTTCGTACATCTGTTCTCATTATACTACAGGATCAAAAGACGGTCAACTGTAACAAACTCATACCCTTCCGCGCTCAGTCTGTCGATAATTTCAAAAGCAGCCTTCACAGACGTCTCGTACCCGTCGTGCATAAGAATAATAGAATCTTCATGTACCTGTCTGTCCACAATCCGCAAAACCTGAGATACATTTTTACTCTTCCAGTCAAGAGTATCTACATCCCAGAAAACAGGAAACATAGGCACAGAAAGCTCCAGGTCTTTTTTCCACTCTCCAAAGGGAGGTCTGATAAAAACAGGATATTCCCCTGTAATCTCATATATTTTGTTGCTTGTTTTTTCAATTTCCTCTTTTGCCTGTCGATCAGAAATCTGATTCAGACATACATGATTGTAGGTATGATTTCCGATGAGATGTCCTTCTTCCTGTATCCTCTGAACCAGCTTTTCATTCCCTTCTATGTTTTTTCCCATAAGAAAAAAAGAAGCCTGTATATTTCTTTCTTTTAATCCGTCAAGAAGCTTCGGCGTATATTCTCTGTTTGGTCCATCATCAAAGGTAAGCGCCACTTTTGGAGGTTCCTCTTCTTCTGTGTTTTGAGAAGATACAGAACACGTCGTTTTGTCACCAAAATATCGGCATAAAAAACAGAAACATATCCCCAGAACCAAAATTCCTGAGATACACACACTTCTTTTCATATCAGAAAACGCTCCCATAGCAAAAAATGCCACATTCATCATTTCCAGTATATGTACCGGAGCTATGATAAATGCAGCATCTCTATTTTCACATAATTCTATATCAGATTAAGCGATTGCTTTCTTTGCAATTTCTGCAAGAGCTGTGAAACCAGCAGCATCATTTACAGCCATCTCTGCAAGCATCTTTCTGTTGATGTCGATGTTTGCAACTTTAAGGCCGTGCATCATTTTGCTGTAGGATAATCCGTTCATTCTTGCAGCAGCGTTGATACGTGCGATCCAGAGCTGTCTGAACTGACGTTTTTTCTGTTTTCTTCCTGCGTAGGAGCTTGCAAGAGCTCTCATTACAGACTGTTTTGCAATTCTATACTGTTTGGAACGGGCTCCTCTGTAGCCCTTTGCCAGTTTTAATGTACGGTTGTGTTTTTTCTTTGCGTTTAATCCGCCTTTAATTCTTGCCATTTCCTAATTTCCTCCTGTTCGTCTTCTTCTATATCTTATAAATATGGTAATGCTTTCTTCATGCTCTTAACATTTGTAGAATCAACAACAGCAGATTTTCTTAAATTTCTCTTTCTCTTCTGAGATTTTTTTGTTAAGATATGGCTCTTATAAGCTTTATTTCTCACTAATTTTCCTGTACCTGTTTTTTTGAAGCGCTTTGCTGCTGCTCTACAAGTTTTAATTTTTGGCATTGTTATTTCCTCCTTGATTTGTGTACTTCTTTATTCATGCTATATCCAGTCATACAGCTGTATGACATGGCTGTAACATTTATGTTAGCGTTTTTCACTTAAAAACATTGTCATGCTGCGGCCTTCCACCTTGGGCGCCTTCTCAACTGTTGCAATATCAGACAGATGCTCTGCAAAATCGTCAAGAACATGCTTGCTGCTTGCCATGTGTGCCATCTCTCTTCCGCGGAAACGGAGAGTTACCTTCACTCTGTCTCCTTTTGTGAGGAACTTTCTAGCCGCATTTACCTTTGTCATCAAGTCATTTGTATCAATGTTCGGGGAAAGACGCACTTCTTTGACATCGATGGTTTTCTGCTTTTTCTTGGCTTCTTTTTCTTTTCTCGCAAGCTCGTAACGGTATTTTCCATAGTCAATGATCTTGCATACCGGCGGTTTTGCCTGAGGGGCGATTTTTACCAGATCAAGTCCTGCCTCCTGTGCTTTAAACATGGCTTCCTTCGCGGACATGATTCCGAGCTGTGCTCCGTCCGGGCCAATTAAACGTACCTCTTTGTCTCTGATTTGTTCGTTGATCATTAAATTGCTAATTGTCGTGCACCTCCATACCTGAATAAATGATAATCCATGACCTCTGTTACCCTCGTTATCGTACGAAAAAAAAGTGTGGACAGATGTCCACACTTCTATCTATTACACCTGTTGACATATCAACAGCTAATGTGCAATATAAACCCAAGTCACATTTATGTGCTAAGGTGAGAGTGAACTCTGCTTTGTTTTCTCACGTACTGTTATAAGATACCACACTCAAAGCAGAATGTCAACCCCTTATACTGTAATTATTCCAAGAACCTCCATAACAGAGAATACAAGGATTGCAACAAGACAAATCGGTGCAATGTATTTAATAATCACAGTATAGAACTTTTTCATTTTGAATTTCCCGTTTAACTCAGCCTCTTCAATAATTGCTTTCGGTTTAATCACATATCCTACAAAGATACAGGTAAGGAAAGCAACGATTGGCATCAGGACACTGTTGCTGATAAAATCAAAGAAGTCAAGCAGCGTCATTCCAAGGGGCGCCAGGAAGCTTAACGGACCAAAGCCCAGAGATACCGGAATTCCCACTGCAAGCACAAATATAAGCACGATTGCACATGCTTTCTTTCTTCCCCATTTCAGCTTATCACAGAGAATGGAAACAAGGGTCTCTGTAAGAGAAATGGATGAGGTAAGAGCTGCAAATAATACAAGCAGGAAGAAAATCGCTCCGATCACCGTTCCAAACTTCATACTTTCAAACACTTTAGGGAGTGTAACAAACATAAGGCTTGGACCTTTTCCGAGAGCTTCCTGGCTGCCTCCGGAAAATGCAAATACTGCCGGAATAATCATGAGACCTGCCATAAAGGCAATTCCTGTGTCAAAAATCTCAATCTGACGCACAGATTTTTCAAGATGCGCCTCTTTCTTCATATAAGAACCATATGTAATCATAATTCCCATTGCCAGAGACATGGAATAGAAAAGCTGTCCCAGAGCTGCGAGTACTGTTGTAGCACTGAAGCGGCTGAAATCAGGCATCAGGTAATATTTTACCCCTTCCATCGCTCCCGGCTGTGAAATACCAAATGCTGCAATAATCACTGTCATGACTACAAGAACCGGCATCATGAAACGGCTTGCCTTTTCAATTCCGCCTTCTACACCAAGCATAACGATTACAAGTCCCAGAACTACATAAATTAAAAAGAACACAACCGGCGCCACCGGCTGACTGATATAATTTCCAAAAAATTCATCGGTAGCTGCATTGGAAACCTGATTTGTCACAAACACAGTAAGGTATTTTAAAACCCAGCCTCCGATTACACAGTAATATGGTGTAATAATAAACGGAACGAGACATGCCAGTCCTCCAAGAAAGCCAAATCTTTTATCAAGCGCCCTGTACGCACCTACTGCGCTCAAATGAGTTTTTCGTCCCAGTGCGATCTCTGTTATCATCAGAGCAAAACCGAAGGTAACTGCCAGAATGAGATACACCAGAAGAAAAATTCCACCGCCGTATTTTGCGGCAAGATACGGAAATCTCCATAAGTTTCCAAGTCCTACAGCAGAACCGGCTGCTGCGAGCACAAAGCCCAGTTTATTGGTAAACGCGCTTCTTTGTTTCTGTTCTTCCATCCTTTTTCCCCCTTGTCAAAAAAATTATGTGTCCTATTATACATTAATTTTTTTATAAGAACAATACATAATCTTTCATTTTGCGGGAATAATATTCACGAATTGAAAAAAGGAGGTCCAGATTATGACTGTTTTAAAATGTTATGCCACTACCTGCGTTTACAACAAAGAGCAGCTTTGCTCTAAAGGAAACATCGATGTGATGGGAGAAAATGCTCATTTATCCGAGGATACCTGCTGCGGCAGCTTCCAGGAACGAAGCAGTTCTTCCCCACAGAATAATTATACTTCCGGCTGCGGCTGTGAAACCATTCAGATCGACTGTAAGGCACATCACTGCACCTACAATGATGACTGCAAATGTACAGCAGCTTCCATTCAGGTAGGCGGGGAGAACGCAAAAGACTGCCAGGAAACAAAATGCGGCACATTCCAGTGTGAACACTAATCATAAAAAAGAGACCTTCTCATTGAAGGTCTCTTTTCCATGATTACTTATCTGTTTTTCAGAAAATCCGGAATCTGAATGTCTTTTTTCTGTACAGTGCTTGACGGAGTCTTTGTACTAAACGGAGTTGCGTTCATTGTAGGAAGACTGAAACTCGGCATATTTACATTCATTGTCTGCTGAGTTGTCGGCGCAGATGCCTGTCTTTTCGCTGCAAACGGAGAAGCTGCATTTCTCTGAGCGAACGGACTGCTGCTCTGTACACTGTCGTTCAATCCTGTTGCAATGACTGTGATTCTTGCATAATCTGCTACAGAGTCATCATACATTGCACCAAAGATAATATTTGCATCTTCGCCTGTAAGCTCCTGTACATAGCTTGCCGCATCATTTGCGTCCATAAGAGAAATATCACCGGAAATGTTAATAATAACATGTGTCGCACCCTTAATGGTTGTCTCAAGAAGCGGAGAAGATACAGCCTGCTGTACAGCCTCCATAGCCTTGTCATCTCCTCTTGCCTCACCGATACCGATGTGTGCGATTCCCTTATCTGTCATAACTGTCTCAACATCTGCAAAGTCCAGGTTGATAAGAGCCGGCAGATTAATCAGGTCTGTAATACCCTGAACTGCCTGCTGAAGAACCTCGTCAGCTTTACGAAGAGCCTCCGGCATTGTTGTACGACGGTCTACGATTTCCAGTAATTTATCGTTTGGAATCACAATTAAAGTGTCTACTGCTTTCTTCAGATTTTCAATACCTGCGAGCGCATTGTTCATTCTTGTTTTTGCTTCAAAACGGAATGGCTTTGTAACAACACCTACTGTCAGGATTCCCATTTCCTTCGCTGCTGCTGCGATTACAGGTGCAGCTCCGGTTCCGGTTCCGCCGCCCATACCACAGGTAACGAATACCATGTCTGCGCCTTCCATTAACTGTTTTACTTCTTCAATGCTTTCTTCAGCTGCCTTCTGTCCTACTTCCGGCTGTGCACCGGCACCAAGACCTTTTGTAATTTTCTCACCAATCTGAAGTACAGTTGGAGCTTTGCACAGAGTCAAAGCCTGCTTATCAGTATTCACACCTACAAACTCTACTCCGCCGATGGCTTCTTCCACCATTCTGTTTACTGCGTTATTTCCGGCTCCACCTACACCAATTACAATAATTTTGGCAGATGATTCAGCCTCATTTGTCATAATCTCTAACAACGTACTTCCTCCTTTATTTTTACCTGATAACTGATTCAGCGTATTTGTACCAAGCTGTATACTTATTTCTACCTGATGTACCTTCGTTAAGTTACATATAGATATATCATATATTTTTTTTGGAAATTAATCAACTACTAATTTTGTTTTTTTATATTTTTTTCATGTTTTTTCGATGAAAAAGCCACAAAATCCCTTCCTTTCGAGCATACATGACAAAATGCTGAAAATTATTCCGCGTATTCGGTATAATCTTCTTCCTCTGGAACTGTTTCGCCGTTTTCGTCCTCTCCGCCTGTATTCTCTCCGTCTGCGCCCTCCTTAGCAAGGCTTTCCTCTGTTGGTGCGGGTCCTACATAATTTCCATATTCGTCGTACTCCCCGGCTCCCGTATAATCGCCCTCTTCGTCATATCCTCCGGTCCACTCGGCAAGCGCCTTCTCAAGCTCTGTCATTGGCTTTGGTCCTACATATGTGCCATTTTCATCGAACTCACCTGTTCCTGTATATTCTCCGCTCTCCTCATATCCGCCGGTCCATTCTGCTGCCAGCTCCTCCGGCGTCTTCTCTTTTACCTCTTCCTCAAAGGTAATAGTCTTTATAGTATCTGTCACACTTTCCAGATGAAGAATTCCTTTTCTTCCTTCAATTAAAGGCAGAATTGCAATCGCTCTCGTCATTTTATCTTCCAGAAATTCATCTTTCCCCAGCATTACCGTTATATCTCCATATAAAAGGCTGATCTGGTAATTTTTATCAAATTCAATATGATCCGGTATCGTCTCGTTTTTCTGAAAAATCGTAGCAAGTGCAACAGCTGTATTCAGGACTGTTTTTCCTTTAATGGGAAGTTCCTCGTCCATGATCACATGCTTTACGGAAATGCCGTCAAAATACGGAACTGTCTCGTCTCTCTCCTTAGAGCTTTCTATAAAAATACCGTTTCTGTCAAAATAAATATAGCTGTCCAGATAGGGAATACAGCCAACCGGCTTTTCTTCTTTTACACTGATGCAGATAGTATTTCTGTTTACCTGGCTTACCACATATCCTTTCACAAAAGGAATCCCCTCTGTCTCTCTCTTTGTATAGAGAAGCGGTGCAATAACGGAATTTGATGCCAGCGGTCCGCGAAGCACCATTTCTCTCACCTCATCTTCTGAATAATGACTGCTTCCCATTACGTCCACTTCATCTACCTTAAAATATGCAAAAAAGAAAATTACTCCTGCTGCCAGGAGACTTCCAAAAACCGCGCCTGCATATTTCCATGTTTTTTTATTTATTCTTTTTTTTCTGTAATTCGATGTCCTCATACCACAAGTTTCCTCAATCTTCTGTCAATGCCCCTCCCAAGGCGTTTAAATCTTCACAAATATGCTCGTATCCCCGCTTAATAAAAGAACAGCCCTCTATGCAGGAAGTCCCTTTACATGCAAGAGCTGCCAGAACAAGCGCCGCTCCTCCCCGAAGCTCCTGTGCCTTTACTGTACAGCCTGTAAGAGGAAAGCCCCCGTCGATATACGCATTTCTTTCTCTGATCTGTATCTGCGCTCCCATGCGCTTCATTTCTTCCGCCGCCTTGTACCGCGCTTCAAATATCGTTTCCCTGATACAGCTTCTTCCGGGAACTGTAAGAAGAACTGCCATAAGCGGAGACTGCAAGTCTGTTGGAAAACCGGGATAAACGCCTGTTTCCACGTAATCGGCAGGAGCATTTACCCCTCCCGCATCCACAATCAGTTTACCACTGTTCACTTCGTATTGTCCACCTATTTTCCTGTATACCTGAAGAAAAGCATTAAGCTCTCCATCGGGAGGATTCAAAATCTCAATTTTTCCTCTCGTGACAGCAGCGGCACAGATATAAGTCCCGGCTACAATGCGGTCAGGAGGAACCTGCATATCCCCGCCCTTTAAGCAGGGTACGCCGTCTATTATGAGCACCCCTTCTCCCTCTCCGGAAATCCTTGCTCCCATTCTCCTTAAATAACGACAGAGCCAGAGTATTTCCGGCTCTTTTGCACAGTTTTTCATTATCGTTCTGCCCCTTGCCGTCACAGCTGATAAAATCCCCTGCTCGGTTGCTCCCACACTTTTTGCGGAAAAAGAAATTTCCCCTCCCGTAAGCTCTCCACACTCTGCCTCCACAAAGTTTTCTTCCTCCCGGATTTTCACCCCAAGACATCGAAGGGCATACAGATGCAGATCTATCGGGCGCTTCCCAATGACGCAGCCTCCCGGATAACCGATTTTTCCCCTTTTATTTCTTGCAGTGACAGCTCCCAGAAGAATAACGGAGGAACGCATTTTGCTGGTATCTTCAGAAGAAATTTCCTGTCCCCGGCACTGGCTGCAGTCAAGATAGAGATCGTGTCCTTCCCACCATGTTTTTGCACCCAGCTTTTTAAGGATTTCTTCCATGCAGAAAACGTCTGCAATTTTGGGACACCCTCTTAATACGCTGATTCCTCTGTGTAAAAGAGAGGCTGCCATCATGGGCAGTGCCGCATTTTTTGACCCCTGAATCCGGACAGAGCCCTTAAGCTTCCTTCCCCCTTCAATATAAATACGCTTCAAGCTGTTCACTCCCAAAGGGCATCTTA
>JAUNAX010000182.1:0-1538 GCA_030527365.1 Eubacteriales bacterium
TTATTTTATCAAAAATAGTTTAACATGAAAAGAGATAGTTATTGACGAAATGTATAAAAATTCATATAATTTTAATAGATTTTAGAGGGAGGTTATAAATCTATTATGAAAGAACGCGAAAAGTTTTCTTCACGGCTTGGCTTTATTTTAATTTCTGCCGGCTGTGCAATCGGAATTGGAAATGTGTGGCGATTTCCGTATATTACCGGACAGTATGGCGGAGCCGCCTTCGTTCTGATTTATCTTATATTTCTTTTGATTCTCGGACTTCCTATTATGGTAATGGAATTTTCTGTAGGCCGCGCCAGCCGGCACTCTGCCGCCAGAAGCTTCCATATCCTGGAACCTAAGGGAACAAAATGGCATCTTTACAGTTATGGAGCCATGCTCGGCAATTATCTTCTTATGATGTTTTACACAACCGTAGGCGGCTGGATGCTTGCATACTTTGTCAAAACAGCAAAGGGAACCTTTACAGGACTGAATCCTTCTGCTGTGGAAGGGGTATTTAACGATATGCTGGCAAATCCAGTGGAAATGACCATCTGGATGGTAATTACTACAATTCTTGGTTTTGGCATCTGCAGTATGGGATTTCAAAAAGGTGTGGAGCGTATCACAAAAGCCATGATGGTATGTCTTCTCGGAATTATGATCCTTCTCTGTATTAAGAGCCTGACTCTTCCAAACGCTTCCGAAGGTGTGAAGTTTTATCTTCTCCCTGATTTCGAGCGTCTGAAAGAAAACGGACTTGCACAGGGAATCTACGCAGCTATGGGACAGGCTTTCTTCACCTTAAGCCTTGGAATTGGCGCACTTGCCATTTTTGGAAGCTACATAGGAAAAGACCGAAGCCTTACAGGAGAGGCAATCCAGATCGGCATTCTTGATACCTTTGTGGCACTGACGGCAGGTCTCATTATCTTCCCTGCCTGCTTCTCATTCGGAGTAGATCAGACACAGGGGGTAGGGCTTGTTTTTGTCACACTTCCAAACGTATTTAACCAGATGGCAGGAGGACGCTTCTGGGGAGCTCTCTTCTTTATCTTTATGAGCTTTGCCGCGCTTTCCACAATCATTGCCGTATTCGAAAATATTTTAAATTTCGCTATGGAACTCTGGGGCTGGAGCAGAAAAAAAGCAGTTCTTATAAACGGCGCTGCCATTCTTATTTTATCAATGCCCTGCATCCTTGGTTTTAATGTATGGAGTGGCTTTCAGCCCTTTGGTCCGGGAAGTACCATTCAGGATCTTGAGGACTTTATCATTTCCAACAATCTGCTTCCTATCGGAAGCCTTATATATCTCCTCTTCTGTACCACACGATACGGTTGGGGCTGGAAAAACTTTGTGGCAGAAGCAGATGCCGGAAACGGACTTAAATTCCCCAAATGGGCAAGACCTTATCTTACCTTTGTGCTTCCGCTGATTGTCCTTGTTATTTTTGTTATGGGTTACTACGATAAATTCTTCAGCTAACCCTTTTAGTAAAAGGAGATTGTTATGAACGATTCCCCACGAAAGAGAAATGCCCGACC
>JAUNAX010000182.1:1638-3189 GCA_030527365.1 Eubacteriales bacterium
TAGTAGGCGACTGCACGCTTGGCACAGACGAAACCTTTGATTACAGCACCAGCTTAAACTCTTACTTTGACAGTTATGGAAGCTCCTATTTCCTTCAAAATGTAAAATCGATTTTCTCTGCCGATGATCTAACCATTGCAAACTTCGAGGGAACGCTTACAGAATCTGATGCAAGAGAAGACAAAACCTTTGCATTTAAGGCCCCTGCCTCTTTTGCCAAAATTCTTACAGATGGAAATGTGGAAGCAGTCACAACTGCCAACAATCACAGCCATGACTATGGCGAACAGGGTTTCACAGACACATTAAATGCACTGGATGCAGAAGGAATTACACATTTTGGCTATGACGAAACTGCCCTTATGGATATAAAAGGCGTAAAAGTAGGACTTGTCGGCATTTACGAGCTGAAAGATCATATGGAACGCGCCCAGCAAGTGAAAGATAATATTGCCAAAGTAAAAGCGGAAGGCGCTCAGCTTGTCATTGTTATCTTCCACTGGGGAAATGAAAAAGAAGAAGTACCTGACAGCAATCAGATGGCTCTCGGACGTCTTGCCATTGACGAAGGCGCTGACCTTGTATGCGGTCATCATCCTCACGTTCTTCAGGGTATTGAAACGTACAAAGGAAAAAATATTGTGTACAGTCTCGGAAACTTCTGCTTTGGCGGAAACAGTGCGCCAGGTGATATGGATTCCATGATTTTTCAGCAGACCTTTACAATCACGGAAGACGGCGTACAGGCAGATAACGTAACAAACATTATTCCCTGCTCCATCTCCTCTGAATATGGATATAATAATTACCAGCCTACTCCTGCTGAGGGTGAGGAAGCCCAGAGAATCAAAAATAAAATTGAAGAAAGAAGCGCAATGATTCCTGTAAACGTATCACAAGAATAAATCAAAAAACCGGCAGCGCCGCTGACATAATTAAGTCAGGCTCCTGCCGGTTTTTTCTTTCATTTTTTCTCTGTTTTTAAAGCTCCGCGATGCGGCTCACTCCTACATAAATTTCCTGAATTTTATACCAGGTGGGATAATCGGTAACCCCTGTTTCCGGAAGCCCGAAAATCTCCTGAAATTCCCGAACTGCCTCTTTTGTTGCAGGTCCGTAAATTCCATCTGCATTGATAGAGGGAAGCGCAGGATATGCTTCTGCAATAACATTTAACTGCTCCTGGATCTGACGAACTTTATTCCCGGAAGAACCAATATTCAGATCATATCCCGGCCAGGAGGACGGAATTCCGGAAATTTCTTCCGCCACATTGATGTACATATCATTTCCGTAAAAACTCCGAATAATCTCAATAGGAGAATACCCTCTATCTCCAAGTTCCTTACTTCCCCACTGGGTCATCCACCCTCTGTCCCGGCATTTCACTCTGTTTCCATCACAATACTGTGTCAGAATAGGCTGACGCACATTTGGTCTTGAAAGATAATTCTCAAACAGCTCATCTACAATCCTGTCTATGGTATCAAATATATTTCTGCCCCGTATCCACTTGTGATCGTATGCTGTAGATGAGGTTATGGTAAAATC
>JAUNAX010000183.1 GCA_030527365.1 Eubacteriales bacterium
CTGGAATACCAGGGGGAATCCTTTATTTCCTCCATAATCGGGTCACGAAGAAGCTGCACAATATTATCCTGAAGCTTTGTCTCGTTTTCCAGTCGGTTTACCTGATTTCCCTGTTTATTAAATTTCGCGCTTGCAGCATGACCGAAGCCATCATGCACATGGAGAAGATTTCCACTGTTATTAAAGCGGTAAATCTCTGTTTTTTCTTTCCCGTCTACATATTTTGTGCTGTTATATCCATAAGTGATGGAAAGACTGTCCCCTGCTGTCTCTCCTGCGCGCTCTTCAATTTTTCTGACGCGGTGCGCCCCTGTTCCGGAATAGCTGTAACGGAGCTTATAATCGTCAACCCTGTTCCACACTTCTGTAAGGCGGTGGCTGCCGTCATAAGCGTAATCTGCCCTTGCCCCGTCTATGTCTGTGATACGTGTCATATCCTCTCCCTTATAATCAAGGGAAATCGTTCCTGACGGAGTCTGAATCTTCTTCAAATGAGTCATTTTTCCCTGGCTGTTCCTGTCATAAGTAAAGACAAAAGAACGTTTGCCTGTACATTCCGTTACTTTTGTAATGCGGTTTTCCGCGTGTTCAATCTGTGTGGTATTGCCGTTTTTATCACGGATTTTTGTAAGGAAACCAGTCTTATCAAAAATCATCTGGTTATTTTCCTTATCCTCGATCATGTACCCCATATCGGAAGACGGGTTCAGTTTCAGGGTAAGGTCTTCTGTGGACTCGTCCATCCATTTTTTCTTTTCTGTATTATGATAGAAATAATGGACTGTTCCATCTCCTTCTGTATGCTGATAGTAATCCCTTCCTGCAATATTTACTTTTTTGATCGTCTGATGGAAGCTTAAACGCCAGCCTTTTCCATAACCAAGGTTTGTATTGCAGTCATTTGTGTTATACACCTGGGAAAGAGACACCGGCATACGGCTTCCTCCCATTTCTGCTGTTGCATGGGAAAGGATCAGGTTTCCATTATAATCATTTACATGGACAACGCCTGCCCTGCCTGCACTCTGGCTGTGGTAAGTCCAATAGTCCTCAAGTCCGGAATAGTTTACATAAGAAATATCAATACGGGGACGCATATCTTCATAATCCTTATCGCAGTCGGCGGAAAGGTACTCCGTATAACGATTCAGTTCCAGATATTCCTTAAACATAAGACCGTAGTTTTTTCCATTTTCATACCAGTCTTTTACAAGACGGGTAATGTCCAGGGTAATATATTTCTGCTTATCTGCTGTAAATTTGCAGACGTCCTCTACCGTATCTCCATAAATGGGTGCATTGTACCAGTTAATAGTGGAAGAAGCCCAGTTCTGCAGAACCCGGTGTACGGAAATGGTACGCTCCAGGTTATCTTCTTTTAAGGATACCAGAACAAGCCTTGCGTTGATTATCATATCCCCGCTTTTGATTTCCGGCAGCTTAAATTTTACAAAGCTCCTCTGAATGTTATCTCCACCCCAGGTTTTCAGAATCACACTATTTGGATAATGGTCTGTCTCATTGACAGAATCCACATGAGCGTCTTCAATCTCCTCCCTCTTTTTGGAAGTAGTAATTACCGGGTCTACCACAACCGGATATACTCTCTCCGGCGCTTCCAGCCATTCTCTGTCCGGCGTAAGGGTTACAAGACATTCTTTATTTTTCCCTTCTTCCAGAGACAGGGCAACCTTTTCACTTCGCTTTCCTTCCCCATCTTTCATATATGGGGCAGATAAGCAAAATACCTCTTCTCCCTCTGGATTGGAAAAACGTACCGTATTTCCCACAAGGGAAGGAACAAGTCCTTTCATACGGTAACGGAAGGTAAACTGCTCCGGAGCTTCTTTTGTTTTTAAAATCAGGTCATCCTTTACCTTTTCCCCAAACACGCGGCATCGAAGATCCGTATTCTTACATACTTCCGGGTAAAGGACTGTTTCTCTGTCCGGGAACTGGGATTTTACTTTAAAAGCCCCTTCCAGTCCCCAGTCAAGACGGCAGCCGTCTTTTGTAACAGAGATGGTGTCTTTCTCTTTCGCCTGCTTCTTAAAGCGAATCTTTAATTTTCCTTTTTCATTGGAAAACTCTGCCTCTTCCTCTGTAAGGCGGTTATCCATGTCCTCCCAGGCTCCGTCTTCTTTCTCATAGTGGACCGGCTCAAAATAAATCTGAGCAGTCACAGAATGATCCTGGTTTTCAAATACTTTTGTGTTTGCTGTTCGTCTTTCTTTTAATTCTTTTCTCTTCATATCGTGCATTCTCCTTTTTATTTTTTCTTCGGTAGCTCCTTGCACGATTATGATAGCAAACATTTATTCTTTTTAGAATAACATATAAGTTAAATTTCAAATTTATTTTCTATTTAAATTCAAAAATCTCTCCTTCTGTCACAGAAAGGGCTTTTGCAATCTTCACAAGAGTCAGAATATTCATGCACACAACCCCGTTTTCTATCCTGGAAAGATTCACCTCTGAAATATCCGCCTTTTCTGCCAGTTCCTTCTGAGACATTTTCCTGCTTTTTCGAAGCTTGTAGATTGTTTCTCCAATATAAATCAGTTCACTTTTTTCCCCATTCATAAAAATCCCTCCTGTTTTCACTGCTATGGAACATTACGGAGTAATTTCCTATAGCATAACAAAAGCCGGGAAATATCCTGCGTCTGCAGAACATTTTCCCGGCTTTCCGCCTTAAATTCCTCATTTTTTCTGCATCTCTGTAGTTCAAACATATTTAACATCAGAACATACACGTTAATTTATTTCGTACTTATGTTCTTTTTTATTATATTACCATACATTTGTTCCGTCAAGATGTTTTTTCATTCTTTATGTTCCGGTATTTTATTTCTCTGTAAACTCTACAACAGCATACGGCTTACCGCTTTCATCATTTAAAAGCACCAGAATTTTCCCCTCTTCTCTGTGTACTGCCGGGAAAATCACGTCATGGAGCTTCGCCTGCTGCTTATACTCTGCCCGCATCTGTCCCACGCAGAAGCCTTCCGGAAGGTAATCTTCTGCCATCTGTATGTACTGACAGTTATTTACATGATGGTTTGTATCAAGGTGATGTTTTTGAACAGAAAAGCTCTGACCGTCCGTACATTCCTTTGGGATTGCGATTTTTCTCGGCGCATATTCCATATCAAGCTTCTCTTCCAGGTCGTA
>JAUNAX010000023.1:0-13849 GCA_030527365.1 Eubacteriales bacterium
TTATATTGTTATTGCTGCTTTATCTGTAGGATTTATTAAATTTTCATTCCTATAGGATCTGACATATTATATCCTTTTTAACGAAGGACTTCAAGTGAGTATCATGAGATTTTGTACAAATTTATATGAAAAAGATTAAAAATCTGATAAGGCATGGAATAAAAATATTCTGACAGTTAGCAGAAAAATAATGACTACTTAATTTACGGATGATATAATAAGTAAATAGAAATTTACGGAGGTGTTATTTTGACTTACAATGCGTTAATGATGAAATCTTTATCCGATTTATTGCAGGACGGAGAAAAACTACTTTATCCGATTTATGGAACACTAAAACAGAAGAAAAATAATTATTTTGGTTATTTTGGATTAACTGAAAATTATTTATTGATAGCTCTGTTACAAGGAAGTTCAAAAAAGGTTAATTGGACTACCCGTATTCCGTTGGATTTAAAGAAAGTTACGATAAAGAAATGTTTACTTTCTCAACAATATAATATTTGTATTGAATTTAACGAGGGAGAAAATGCCTGTTTGCGAGTTTCTAAAAAAGTATATGGCATAGAAAGTCAAGAGGACAATCTTAAAGGATTTATGGAATATATTCAAGAAAGATAAGTTCTAGCTTACAATACCATTATACGACAGAAAAAGCTCAAAATTTATGTTTAGGGAGATTTATTTAGAGATGGACATTATAATAAAATCAATTATATTTGCAATTTGTTTTCCAGTAGGAATGTGCCTAATTGGTGGCTTGAGAAAAAGGCTGAAAGGTTCAAGAACTGTGACTGATTCTAATTTTATAAAAGTCGCCAGAAAAAATTATATATTTTATGGAATTATCAATGTTTTATTATTTCCGTTCGGTGCTATGAGCTTTTTGGGATTTTTATATGAATTAAGTTTGTTGCTGTCTTCCATTTCAAAAGTGGATTGGGAAATTTTGATTTTAATAATTTGCTTTATTGTTTTGGATAGTTATTACTTATATCTGTTGTTTTCCTTTAGAAATAAAATTCAAATTATTGATAAGGAAACCATTCGAGTATTTAAAGGTAGAAAAAGCTGTGAGTTTCATAAAAAGGACATTCGTTTTAAATGTGCAGAAAATATTATTCGATTATATGACGCAAATGGAAAAAGAATAGCAAGTATAACACACCTTTATGAAAATACACAGCTTTTAATAAAATGGCTGGAACGATCAGGCGAAGCGATTAAAAATGTAACTAATGTGTTTTATGAGTATGATACAGATAAGTCGGAGGATTGTAGATGAATATTGCTATGATTTTAATAGGTGGTCTTATTTTTTGGTGATTTAGATGTTATACAACACTATTTATTGAAAATAAGAAAAAAGTAACGGCTTAACCGCAGAAAGCTGCCATTAAGCCGTTCAATTATTGATGAATCCTTTCTTCTATAATGCTTTTTAATGTCTCAAGTTCTTCTTTTGAAAAAGTATCTTTTTTCAATAATGAGCATGTAAACTTGAACGGAGAAAGATTTGTTATCTGCTTCGCATTGTTATATAAAATTTCTTCTGATGTTACATTTGCTCTGAAAGTTCTTGCGTAATTTTTTGTCCTTTGGATCATGCCATCTACAGAAATCAAATCTTTTTTCAGCATGTTTTTTAATGCGGTACGAAGCGTGATTTCCTTTACTTCAGGATTCCGCGCCAGAATATCTCCGGCGCATAAAGGAGTTTCGCTTTCCCATAAAGTTTCCAGTATCATCATCTCTGTCTTTGTCATTATAAATCGCCTGCATTTCTAATATATTGATAAACTTCATAATAACATAATCGCATAAACAATACCCGGTGTCAACCAATGAATTAATACACCTCCGAACCAAAAGGCATCAGAGCAAGTTTTGCAAGCTTAAACTGCTGAAGTCCGAACGGAATGCCAATAATAGTAATGCAAAGTACGGCTCCTATCACCACATGCTCAAGAGCAAGAGGAAGACCGGATAAAATAAGCCATAAAATATTTAAAAGAAAAGAGCCGGCGCCTCCTCCGTATCGCACTTCTTTTCCAAATGGAAAAAAGCTTAACGAGGCGAATTTAAAGCACTGTAAACCTACCGGTATTCCCACAATAGAAATACACCATAACACGCCTGCAAGACACCAGCTGAGACCGCTGATTGCTCCACCGAAAATAAACCATAATAAATTTCCAAGACAGCCCATATTAATTCTCCTCTCCAATTAAATTTCTGTTTATATGAGAAAGCCCTGCCAGAATTTCTTCCACTCTGCGGATTGCTTCCTGTACTTCTTCTCTTGCATCTGAAATTTTTGACTGAACAAAATAGTCTGCCACAAGTCCATCAAAGAAAAAGTCAGCAAATGTAAGGAAACTTCCAATTTCCATATGAAATTCTATCATAGTATTTACATCTCGAAGCTCTCTCTGAAAAGCAGCTATGTCTTTTTTTGCCTGCTCAATGTAAGAGGAGGCCTCTGATATTTTGGAGTGCTTCATCATATCTGTAAAAAATCCGCCTCCAAGCATATCCCAGATTCCCCAATTTCTGGCACTTCCCAGCTTATCTTCCGCCATATGAAGGCTTGCAAGAGCCCTCTGTCCGGCATACTGCGCCTCTCTGATTTCCTGTTCCACTGTTTTTTGATTTTTCATTTCTTCTCTCATTTCAACCTCTCTTTCTGCAAGCTTTGTGACCATCTGTCATGTGTTGCCTCAGAGTGTATATTTATAAAAAAAGACTCTTATCATGACATATGCCACAATAAAAGTCTTGCCATCTCATTTGATACGGACGCCTTTTGGCGTCGGGTGACGGTTTCAAACCCATCCTTTCGGATGTTTAGCTACTCCCTTTCATTTGCTTGGAAATATACTATCATTTTTTGTGATGACTGTCAAGATTTTTTCAGATCAAAGCTGACATTTACTCCAGCCACAGCTTTTGCAACTGTCACAGCCCTCTGTGGAAACAAGCTCTCCCCCACATTCCGGACAGGGAAGGGTTCCGGAGACAGATGAAGATTTTTTCTCTTCTTTCTTTTTCGTGCTTAAAACCCCCATGCGCTTGCAGCCGTCTCTGTAAATCGTAATACCCTTCAGTCCCATATCATAAGCATACATATAAAGGTTTTCTGTTTCTTCTGTCGTAAAATCATGCGAAAGATTGACGGTAGAACTGATGGAAGCGTCCACATGAAGCTGCCAGATTGCCTGCATATCAATTCTCTGTTTATAGTCCAGATTCATAGCCGTTATAAAAAATTCCGGAAGTTCTCTGTCATCTTCTATTCCGTGAGCCTCCATATAATCTTTTACAATTTTTGTATATACCCTGTAATATACATCTTCTCCATGAAGAGATTCTGTTTTTCTTTCATAATAATTGGCATAAACCGGTTCAATTCCGCCTGAAATTCCAAGCATAGTGGATAAAGTTCCTGTTGGCGCAATCGTAAGAAGCTGAGAATTTCGAAGTCCATATTCTTTTACAAGAGTTCTTGTCTCTTCTGTTGTATTCATAAGGAAGTACGGAGTTTCCATGACTTCTTCTGTGTTGCAGCCGGAAAATTTCCCCTTTTCTTTTGCAAGAAGAGCAGAAGCAGCTATGGCAGCGTCTGCCATAACAAAACCGATTTTATCACAGATTTCTACGGCCTCCTTTTGACCGTAAGAAACGCCCAGTTTAATCAGCGCATCTGCCAGTCCCATAATGCCAAGACCAATCTGTCTCCATTTTTCCACGCTCTCCCTCTGCTCCGGAAGGGGATGAAGCGGCAACCCTTCTTCCAATACTTCATTCAGTGCATATACGGCAGCTGCCACACATTTTTTTAATTCCTTAAAATCAAAATCTGCATTTTCTGAAAACGGATTTGTAACAAATTCAGAAAGATTGATACTTCCAAGAAGACAACTTCCTCCTGCCGGAAGCGGCTCTTCGGCACAGGGGTTTACCCCTGCATAAGAAAATTCTTCTGTATTGCTTAAAAGATTCCAGCTGGAAATCCGATCCCAGAAAAGAACGCCAGGCTCTGCATAATCCCAGCTTGTATCTGTAATTTTTTTAAAAAGCGCTCTTGCAGGTATCCGTTTTTCAATATATTCTCCTGTAGCCTCTCTTTTATAAGAAAGAATGTAATCCGTTCCTTTTTTTACAGCCTCCATAAAATCCTTATAAATACGGACCGAAACATTCGCCTTTGTAACTTTTTCAAGATCTGTTTTCAGCTCAATGAATTCCAGAATGTCCGGATGAGAACAGTCCATTGAAATCATAAGCGCTCCTCTTCTTCCATTCTGTCCGATGAGAGCCGTTACAAGAGAATACAGCTCCATAAAAGATACAGCTCCGCTTGTCTCTTTTGCAGCATTGTTAATTTTGGCTCCTCTGGGGCTCAGGCGGGAAATATCCACACCACAGCCACCTCCGTAGCTATAGGTTCTGGCAAGTTTTTTTGCACAGTCAAAAATGCTTTCAATCTCATCTTCCGGCGGTTCTATTACATAACAGTTGGAATACGTAACCTTTCGTCCCAGCTTATTAAGCCCTCTGTTTGATAAAATCCTGCCTCCGAATAAAAATTTTTTTTCTTTCATGTACTGTGCAATTTCTTTATTCCCGCCACTTATCCTTTCAATCCAGGAATCAAAGTCTTCTCCTTCAGCAGCATATTTCTTTGTCCATATATCTATTCCAAGCTGATTTTCTTCACCCAGCCATTCTTGTACTGTCATATTGTTCTCCTATCTACATTTAGTTTATGTATGACATGATAGCACTATATATGGTATAAATCAAGATTAAAATTGTACAATTTAATATTTTTATAAAATCCCCAGTCCTTCCAGAAGGATTTTAATCCCCATAAGAATAAGAATAATACCGCCGCAAAACTCTGCTTTTGATTTATATTTTTCTCCAAAAATACTTCCAATTTTGATTCCTGCTGCAGAACAGACAAAGGTAATAATTCCAATAAATGAAACTGCCGGAAGGATTTGTACTTTCAGAAATGCAAAGGTAACGCCTACCGCAAGCGCATCAATGCTTGTTGCTATCGCAAGAGGAAACATAGCTTTTGCACACATGGAGCAATCAAGATGTTCCTCTTCTCCAAAAGCTTCTTTTACCATATTTCCACCTATAAGTACAAGAAGAATACAGGCAATCCAGTGATCCCACTCTGTGATTACGTCCGAAAAGAAACGCCCCAGAAAGTATCCCAAAAGAGGCATGCCTGCCTGAAATCCTCCAAACCACAGCCCGGCAATACACATATGCTTTTTGCTGATTTTTCCCAGAGAAAGCCCCTTACAGACGGAAACTGCAAAAGCATCCATAGAAAGTCCCACTGCTACAAGAAACAGTTCAAAAAGTCCCATTTTTTTCTCTCCTTTGTAGGTATATCTTTTCCGAAAGGCAGCCTTTTATTTCTTTCAACATAAAAAAAGAGACACGCAGACAGAATAAACTGTCCACGAGTCTCATCATTTCAGGTAATACCGGGTAATTTCTTACCATTATGTCGATATTGCCGCATAATTCTATGCCGATTACTCCCTCACGGTTTTTAGATAATACCATATTTTTTTATATTATGCAAGGTTTTCAGGAGAATCCCAACACATTTTTACATCTGTAGCTGCTGTGACAAGTTGCTTTGTAATAAGTTCTTTCGGGCATTTCAATATTTCATCTATCCTGCCTTTTTCTACTACTTTTCCCTTTTCCATTACCAGTATGTTCTCACATACAGAAGCAGACATGACAATATCATGTGTTACCATCAGAAACCCAAATAATCCTGTCTGTGCAATTTCCTGAATAAGCTGAACAATACTTTGTTTCACTTCCTGGTCCAACATGGAAGTAGGTTCATCTAAAATAAGAAAGTCTGGCTTTAAAATCAGAGCCCGGGCAATACTGACCCGTTGACGCTCTCCACCACTTAACTGTCCCGGAAATCTTTTACCGTATATATCCGGGCTTAAGTGAACATATTCCAGTGCTTCCCGGATTTCCGGCATACAGTCCTTTATTTTTCTTTTTTGTCGGGTAAAAATAAGTGGTTCTCCTACAATTTGAGAAACCGTCATATAAGGAGCGAGAGACGCATAAGGATCCTGCGCTACAAAGCCAAGAGTTCCACAAATATTCACGTCTCCGGAATCTGGTTTTAAAAGCCCCATAATGATTTTTAATAAGGTTGTTTTCCCACAGCCGCTGCTGCCAATCAATCCAAGAGAATCGCCTTTTTTAAGGAAAAGAGAGACATCATCTACCGCTTTTTTCTGTTTTTTTCTTTTCCCGCTTCCCATAACATATGTTTTTTTTATATGAGAAAGACAAATACTTTTTTCCATTCTTTTCCTCTATCTTTCTGAAATTAAAATCTGTCGTGTGGAAAATTTCTCCGCCAGATTTCTGTCATGACTAATAAACAGGATACTCATTTTCTGTCTTTTTTTTAATTCTAAAATGGTTCCAAGCACCTGGGCTTCTACGAGAAGATCCAACCCTGTAGTCGCTTCATCGAGAATCAAAATTTCAGGATTGAAAAGAAGCCCCAAAGCAATGGCAGCTCTCTGTTTCATTCCACCACTTAATTCGTGAGGATACATATGATATACAGAAGAATCCAGTTTTACCCTCTCCAAAAGCTCACAGATTTTCTGCTTTTTCCATTCTTTTCTTCCTTTCCCTTCATAAGTATCCAACATTTCCATAAATGTTTTTCCAATGGAATAAAGAGGATGAAAAGATGTCATAGATGCCTGTGGCACAAGAGCAATTTCCCTCCAATTTAAAATCCTTTTTTTATGAGGAGTACCATCATATATAATTTTTTTACTGCAACAACAGATTTCTCCCCAGGCTTTTGCATGATAATCTTCCAACATTTCCATCAATGCCCATACAATAGTGCTTTTTCCTGAACCAGATTTTCCATTGATACATAAAATTTCATTTTCCTCTAGAAAGAAATTAAAATCACGGACAACCGGGGCTTTTCCATTGTCATATTGAATGGTAAGATTTTTTACTTCCAAAACTTTATCAGCCAATTTGTTTCTCCAATCTGCTGTCTGCATTTTCTTCTGCTCCATAAGTGATCATAGTCAGCGCACAGGAAACCACCACAATACACAATCCAGGAGGAAGAATCCACCACAGCCAGGCATCTGTCAAAAGTGCATTTTTTGCCTGTGCATAATAAATAATCGTTCCCCAGCTTTTTACAACTGTACTGCCAAGCCCAAGAAAACTTAATGAGGACTCCGATAAAATTCCGGCACGAACCCGAGCAGAAAAACGATATAATAAGAAAGGAAGCAATTCTTTTAAAACATGATTTATTAATATGTAAGCGCTGCCTGCTCCCATTCCTTTGATTGTCTGTATATATTCCCTGTTGCGTATTTCCATAAGCTGTGAACGGACAACCCGGGCAGTTCCTGACCAGGACATAACGCCTAAAATAAGTGATGTGGTAACGGGTGTTGACTTTGTAAATGCACTTAAGATAATAACCGAAGGCAGAAATGGAATGGTCATAAAAAAAGCCGTGATTTTCATAAATATCCGGTCTATGCCTCCTCCATACCAGCCGGAAATCATTCCAATTATACTTCCGATAAAAATAGAGATAGCGGCTGATAAAAATCCCACTATCAGCGAAGTTCTTGTCCCATACAAGATTTCACTCAAAATATCCTGACCTATATCATTCGTTCCCAAAAGATGTTCTGAGCAGGGTTTTAAAAACGGAGTATCCATATCTGTATAAGGATTATATGGAGAAATAACAGGTGCAAATACGGCAGTTAAAATCATCAAGCCCAGAAGAATCCATCCTATTTTTACAATTTTTTTATATCTCATCTGATTCTGCCTCCAGTCTCGGGTCAACTCGGCTGTACAAAATATCCGAAAGGAATAATGCCAGTATCGTCATAAAAGAAGCCAGAAGAAACGTATATTGTATCAACGGATAATCTCTTGCTTTTACTGCTTCCTGCATCAGTGTTCCGAGTCCCGGATATGCGAAAACTGTTTCGATTAAAACTGAACCGCTTAACAAATATCCAATATCCATCATAAATAAAGTAAAAACAGGAACAAGAGTATTCCTCATAATATACCATATATGGATACGTTTTTGAGAAATCCCTCTCATTTTTCCAAATTTTACATAATCTGCCTCAAAAAGCTTTAATACACTGTATCTGGAAGTTGTAAAAAATCCCATCAGCGATGTAATGACCATCGTAAAAAGTGGAAGTGCAAGATGATGCAGCACATCTAAAATCTGCCGGATACCAGTATGATTTTCCCACATGGAGTAAGCTCCATATATGGGAAACCAACCCAGCTTTACTCCAAATACAGCCAGCAGGATTACAGCTATCCAAAATGCCGGTATCGAACTGAGAACTGACGTAAATAAAAGTATGGGAAGATCTTTTTGTTTTTTTCTTCGAAATGCAGACCATGCTCCCAGTATCGTTCCAATGAGAGAAGATAAAATAAGACTGCTTCCCGCAAGTAAAAGTGTCCAGCCAAGTCTGGAAAAAATCAGTTCCGCTATAGGCTGTCTTTTTGAATAAGAATCTCCCCAGTTGAGTGTTACAAGGTCTTTCAGATAGTAACTAAATTGCTTTAAAACAGGATCATTTAAGTGATATGCTTCCATAATGCCCATTTTCTGAGCAGCAGTTAAATCTCCCGGATTTTCTCCAACCAGCGTTTTCAGCGGGGAACCGGGCAGCATTCGCGGCAGAAAAAAATTAACTATAACAATTACTGCCAACAAAATCCCATAATGTTTTATTCGTTTTTTCATGATTCAATCGTTTAAAAAAGGGACGCAAAAGCATCCCCTTTACTCTCCACTTTTATTTTCCAAGAAAAGAAAAAATATTTACTACATTCATTCCTTTTCCCGCAACCCATCCGTCATATAAGCCTGTATTACAAACCTGAAGATTATCCGGATATGCAATAGTAATTAACGGAACTTCTTTTGCAATTACCTTCTGCAGTTCTTTTAAAAGATTTTCCATATCTTCTGTAGTTTTCACAGCTCCCAGTTTTTCATCGACCAGTCGGTCAAAATTTTCACTGGCATAACCACATACATTATATGTTCCAACAGAAAAATCACTGGAGCATAAAGAAATCAGATAAGTAAGAGAGTTTGCAGATGACCAGCCCCATGTAGAAAGCTCATAATCTCTGCCATTTGCCACTTCAAAGTCCGGCCATATATAAGCATCAGCCGTATCCATATCAAGCGATTGGATCTGAATATCTATTCCAATTTCTTTTAGTTGTGTCTGAATCATTTCACAGGCACGGCTTCGGCTGTCATTTCCGGCATATGTAATAATTTCAAAAGAAAGCGGCTCTCCTTTGTCGTCTAAACGAATCCCATCCTCATTCATTTCTGTATAACCAAGCTGATTCAAAATGTCAGAAGCTTTTTCTTTATCGTATACATATTCCAGATTCTCTTCTGCATAACTTAAATCGCTTCGTACAGCGCCTCTTGTTCCAGGAAGCGCGTGTTCTCCAAAAAGAGTCTGACAAATCGTATTTACGTCGATTCCGTATGCCAGTGCGTCTCTGAATTCCGGTTTACTGAAAGGTTCCGTTCCATTGTTTATGTTAATAATCATAGGAGAAAAACCAGGATTGGAATATACAGTCATATTTTCCGCCGCTTCAAATGTATCTAACATTTCCAGACCGATATTTCCGGTACTTGCTGCAAATTCTCCTGAGAGAAGCCCCTGCTGGATTGCTGTACTGTCACTGATAATCGGCATATTAATGTTACTTACTTTAGGAGAACCGAGGAAATAATCTTCTACTGCCTCCAGTTTATAATATTCTCCTGTTTTATATTCTTTCAGTCTGTACATTCCGCTTCCTATCGATTCTTTTACAGACGCGCCATCTTTCTGATCTTCATATACAGCATCATCAATAATACGAATTGTACAGAAGCCATCTCTAAGATAATTAATATCTGGCTCTTTTAATACAAATTTTATAGTTTTATCATCAATGACTTCTATGGATTCCAGCTTATCACATACTTTTCTCTGACCTGCCACATTTTGAGTTGCAGGATACTCATAAGAAAATTTAATATCCTCCGGGGTCACCGGGTTTCCGTTATGAAATTTCTGCCCGTCTTTCAATGTAAAAGTAAATTCTTTAAAATCTACATTTTCATAATCTTCCTCAACCATCCAGGGAATAATTTCATCTTCTGTATCTGTTGTAAGCAACGTATCATAAATCAGACGGTTTGCTGTAAGTCCGGTACCGGAAACATAAGTAAAAGGAGATAAGGTATTTTCATCTTTCGTAATTGCAATATTCAAAGAATCAACCACATTTTCCTCTGCCTGAACAGAAATACTCCCAAAACCAGTTATGGTCATAAGTGCAGACACACATAATGCAATCCATTTTCTTTTTCTCATTTTTCTTTTTCCTCCCATTTTAAAACAGATTATCTAATATAAACAGACCTTCTTTTCTGTAGCTTTCAGATAGCAGAACATGATTATGTCCTGTAGCGCCATGATATAAATGGTATGCCTGATCCATTAATCCCTTTATGGCTTTTCCCCGCTCCAGACGGTTTTCCATTTTTTCAAATCCCGGGATTAATTTACAATACTGTTTTTCTTCTCTTGTTCCTTCTGACAATTCTGCAATAAAAGAAAGCTGTGATTCAAGAGCATTCATTGCTCTGCATTTTTCCTCCCATACATCTGCAATATCCACCAGACAGTTTGGCCGTTCCGGTGTCATATAGTACACAGAAAATGCCCTGTGCGGCGCAAGATTTTCCATCTTTTCATTTGTATAATCCCTTCCGGCAAGCGCCATTGCTTCTAAAATGAGAGTCATAGCCGGTCGTCTGCCCGGGTCAAGATCGCTGATACAATGTTCCGTATCCTGTGTAATAATAATATCCGGTCGGAAACGTCGGATTACTTCGATTACTTTACACTTCTCTTCCAGAGATGCAGAAATTTCCGCTGCATTCATATCCAGATATTCAATAGAACATTTCAAAACATCCGCAGCCTTTCCCAGTCCTTCTCTCATTTGCGGTCCTGCAAATAAAATACTTGCATGGGAAACTCCGCCTGCTTCTGCATTTTTGCAAAGGACTCCGCCGCACTCCACCATTTCCATGCCGTAAACTCCCAGCAATAAGATTCTTTTTCCGCTTTTTTCCATATTTTATTAAATCCTCTCTCTGTAGTCTTTACACATTATATAGTATCTGATTTTTCTTACAAGCCCTATAGGGGGATATATTTTTTCGGATTTTTGTTTTTATTTCCATACAAAAAAGCAGCAATCACTGCCATTCTTGCTGCTTTTTTGTAACTTTCTTATGGGATTTTCATACACACACATCATAATTGTGGAGGTCTGATGTGATTCGATGAGTGGCTGACACACTTCCCTGTGTCATTGATAACATTTTAACAAAACCACAGAGGAATACAAGCCCCCCTGGGGGTTAATTTTTTTATTTTTTATAAAGAATTCGAATAGAATTCAATACACACAACATGGCAACGCCAGAATCTGCAAAAACTGCCAGCCACATAGAAGCAAATCCTGCAAGTCCAAGAACCATAACGATTGCCTTAATAATCAGGGCAAATACTACATTCTGCCATGCAATTTTCTTTGTTGCTCTGGCGATTGCCATAGCCTCCGGAATAGACTCCATACTGGAATTCATAAATACCACATCTGCCGCTTCAATAGCAGCATCTGCTCCGCTTCCCATTGCCGCACCCACATCTGCGCCTGCAAGAACCGGTGCGTCATTGATTCCATCTCCAACAAACATGACGGATTCATATTTTTCCCGTACGTTCTGAAGCTCCTTCACCTTATCCTCCGGAAGAAGACGAGCATGTACCTCCTGAATTCCTGTTTCCTTTGCAACTGCCTCCGCCTCTTCTAAAGAGTCGCCTGTCAGCATAACAGAAACAGCACCAAAATGGGTGATTTTCGCAACCGAACTTTTTGCATCTTTCTTTACGGTATCAGAAATCAAAAGATGCCCTGCGAAAATTCCGTTTATGGAAACAAGTACCTCGCTTCCAAAGCCCTGTTTTTTGTAGGAAGAAAGAGAAATCCCTTCCTTTTCCATCAATTTTCTGTTTCCTACAAGAATTGTTCCCTTTTCTGTCACAGCCCTGATGCCGTGACCTGCAATTTCTTCCAGACTTTGCGGTTTTGTAAGAGAAAGTTGTCTCTTTCTTGCTGCCTGAACAATACTCACTGCAATCGGATGTGCGGAAATCTGCTCACATTCTGCAGCGATTTCAAGGATTTCCTTTTCACTCCATTGAGCGGCAGGAATTACATTTTGAACCACAAAATTTCCTTCTGTAACCGTTCCTGTTTTATCCATAACAACTGCCTTTATACTGGCAAGCTGCTCCAGAGAAACGCCTCCCTTAAAAAGGATTCCTTTTTTTGAGCCTGCGCCGATTCCGGAAAAGAAGGCAAGAGGAACACTTAACACAAGCGCACAGGGACAGCTGATTACAAGGAAGGTAAGGGCTGTATAAATCCAGTGCTCCCAGCTGCCCGTAAAGAGAGAGGGAATAATCGCGGTAGCAAGGGCTGCCGCCACAACGAAAGGCGTATATACTCTTGCAAATCGCGTAATAAAACGGTCAATTTTCGGTTTGCTTGCCGCTGCATTTTCCACAGAATCAAGGATTCTTGTAACCATAGATTCGGAAAGTGTTTTTTCCACCTGAAGCTTTAACTGTCCGGAAAGATTCACACAGCCAGAAAGAATATGACTTCCTTTTTTTATGGAAACAGGAACCGGTTCTCCGGTAACAGGAGAAGTATCTAAGCGACTTTCGCCCTCTACGATTATGCCATCAAGAGGAATGCGGTCTCCCGGGCGCACAAGAAGTAGGTCTCCTTCTTGTGCTTCCTCTGCAGGGATTTCCACTATATTTTCCCCCTGGATTCGGTTTACTGTCTCAGGACGCATATCCACGGCGCCCATAATCTGGCTTCTGCTTCTCTCCACCGCCCGGTGCTCGAAATATTCTCCAATCCGATAAAACAGCATAACACCTACTGCTTCGGGGTACTCGTGAATCACGAATGCTCCCAATGTGGCAATACTCATTAAAAAGTTTTCATCAAACACATGACCTTTTAAAAGATTTTTCCCAGCTGTCAAAACAATCTCGCCGCCAAGAATTACATATGCGATTATATAAATAGGAAGAGTAAAACTGTTTCCTATTCCCATATGCTCCATAATTTCCCCTGACGCAAATAAGACAGCGCCAAGAACAATAATAAATAAATCACGTTTTCCATGATTTTCTTCTATATGTGTTTCTTTTTTTCTTTCCTTCTGCTCTTTTATTACAACCTGCGCTTCAATGGCAGTACAGATTTCCCGAATTTTCGGAAGGAGAGCGTCCGGATCCTTTGCTGCAAGGCGAAGCTGCTTTGTGGCAAAGGTAATCGTTGCGTCCTCTACTCCCGGAAGCTCATTTATTTTCTTTTCCATCTTTGCAGCGCAGTTGGCACAGTCAATATTTTCTATGATATAAACTTTTCGCGGTATATGATCTGCAACATGGCGGTGATGGTGCTCGTGTTCTTCGTGATGATGGCCGCAGCAACAGTCTTCTCCATGCTCATGGTGATGACCATGATGTTCATGTTCTTCGTGGTTATGTTCGTGACCGCAGCAACATCCTTCTCCATGCTCATGGTGATGACCATGATGTTCATGTTCTTCGTGGTTATGTTC
>JAUNAX010000023.1:13949-22091 GCA_030527365.1 Eubacteriales bacterium
GTGACCACAGCAACATCCTTCTCCATGTTCGTGATGATGGTCGTGCGTCTTTTTTTCTTCTCCCATTTGGTGTCCTCCTTATCTGAACTCATATTTATATATGAGCATTTGTTCATATTTTCATTATATCCTTTTTGAGCACAATGTCAATCCCTAAATAAAAAAAACAGTGCTTTTACACACTGCTTTTCTCAAGAATTTTCATTTTTTCTGCTGTTTCCAGTAACACCTTATTTTTTATATTCATAGTCCCAAAATCAGAAAGAGGACAGATTACCCTTTTGCACTGTTTCATAACATCAAGAGCCATATTAAGCGTTTCCTCGGATATGGGTTCAAAAGGTTTTTCCCATATAATTTCTGAAGCAAGTGATTTTGCAACCTCATAATCTTTGTCATTCCTGTGCAGCACACCCACAGCAAAAGGAATTCCCTGTCTTTGTAGCTTTCTGTAAACAGAAATACCGCTTCCATTCCCACCAATCACAAAAATTTCCGGCTTTCCTTTCGGGGCTTCCATTTCCAGACAGCCAAACTCTGCATTATAGCTTCCTTTTGTCATACCATAAAGGCTGCGTATATAGGAAGAAGTAAAAATTTCCTCAGGAGTTCCGTATTTTTCAATATATTCTCCCCTAACGCACATAACCATGTCCGATACCTTTTGTGCAAGATCAATTTCATGAAGGGACATGATCACTGCCACATTTTTTTTCGATACCATTTCTTTTAAAATGGTAAGCAGCTCCAGTTTATGACGAATATCAAGAAAAGAAGTCGGCTCATCCAGAATGATCATCTCCGGTTCCTGACAGATGGCTCTTGCAAGAAGAACCCTTTGTCTCTGTCCATCGCTGATGGCAGAAAACTCTCTGTCACGAAGCTCTAGAGCATGTACCATATTCATTGCCTCTGTTACTTTTTTCCGGTCTTCCTCTGATAAAATTCCAAGCGTACCGGTATAAGGGTATCTTCCTGTAGAAACTATATCTTCACATGTCAGAAGCTCTGTATTCATCCGCTCTGTCATAACAATAGAAAGCTTTTTGGAAATAGCCTTATCTGACATTTTCTGCATTTCTTTCTGCTCAAGATAAACAGCTCCCCCGATTGTTTTTAGCTGCCTCGTAATACTTTTTAAAATGGTGGATTTTCCAGCACCATTTGGTCCGATCAGAGTAAGAATCTGCCCTCTGTTTAATTTTATCTCTATTTCTTTTATCAAAGGCTTTCCATCATATCCTACGGAAAGCTTTTCCGTCTGAAAAAAATACGATTCCATAATTGTACGTCCTTCTAAACTTTCTGCTTTTTCTGTATCATAATGTATATCACTACCGGCGCTCCGAATATAGCAGTTACGGAACTGATACTGAGCTCGGAGGGAGCAAATACCGTACGGGCGATCAAATCGCAGAACAGACAAAATGCTGCACCTCCGAGAAAACAGCCAGGTATCACAAGAATCGGTTTTGATGTTTTTAAAAGCCTTTTTACAAGATGGGGCGCGGCAACACCCAGAAAAGAAATTGGTCCGGCAAAAGCAGTGACGCAGGCAGACAGTACACTGGAAAGCAAAATAAGCGTAACTCGAAACGCTTTTATATTTACTCCCATGCTCTGTGCGTATCCTTCTCCAAGCTGATAAGCGCTGATCGGCTTTGACAGGAAAAAAGTCAGAATCATAGAAACAACTACAACACCTGTCATTACCTGTACATTTTCCCAGGAAATCCCGGAAAAACTTCCAAGAGACCAGTTATGAAGATTTACAATATTGGAATCATCTGCAAAAGTTACAAGAAAATCAGTAATTGCCGAACAAATATATCCGATCATGACTCCGCTCACAATCAGCATAGACATATTTTTCACCTTTTTGGCAATCAAAAGAACAAACGCCATAGAAATCATGGAACCCACAAATGCTGCAAGTATCATAGCTGCACTTCCCACTGTTTTTGACTTCTGAAGAAAAGAAATCATAAGAAGAGCCACCACAAGTTTTGCTCCTGAGGAAATTCCAAGCTCAAAAGGTCCTGCGATTGGATTTGCAAAAAAGGTCTGCAGAAGAAAACCGGACACAGAAAGGGCTCCTCCCAAAACAATACAGGCAATGATACGGGGCAGACGGATTTCCCATATAATATGAAAGGCAGTCTCTTCTCCCTGCCTCTGAAAAATAATGCGGATAATTTCTTTCAGAGATAATTCTATTGTCCCGGAATTTATATTCCACACAGTAAAAACTGCCAGAAAGAAAAATAATCCCATAAAAGAAATCCAATATCTGCTTTTCCCTGTTTTCTGTATCATTTCCTTTTTGTTCCCTTTCCTCTTTTATTTCAGACGGTGCATATAAGTGAGCTCTGTAAGAGAATCGCCTTCACCGCTCAGCATTTTATGAATGTCTTCTATCATAACGCCAAGTCCTGTGGATTCCTGAAAGAGATTTTTTCCCGTGCACCATACATTTCCATTTTTTACTGCCTTAAAATCTTTTAAAAGACTGCTTTTTTCAAGAAGCTGGTCTATCGTCTGAAGCTCTCCGTCAATGGCGCTGTTATATATAATGTAATCCGCATCTTTTGCTTTTGCATAAAACTCTTCCATTTGCATATTGACTGTGGAAAGCGCATTGTCATTTTCCCCGAGATTTTCAAAAATATATCTGCCCCCTGCCAGCTCGATCATTTTGGAAACGTAGTCGTTTGATTTTCGTACGTTTGCCAGGCCATTTGTAGTAATATAGAAAAATGCCACTGTTTTTCCTGTGTTATTCTCTGAGAGAACAGATTCCATTCGTTTTTCCTGTTCCTTAAAAACCCGTTCTGCCTCCTCTTCTTTTCCAAGAAGCACACCATAAAGTTTAATCCATTCTGTACGTCCAAGGGGGTGAGATTCGTAACTGGAACGCTCCACAAGCACAGGAATTTCAAACTGCTCCAGTTTTTCCTTTACCTCCGGTGTATGGTAAATCATAGTGGATTCCACTGCAAGGCTGCAGTTTTCTCCAAGAATCAATTCATAGTCCGGCGCATTGTATTTTCCTGCAAAAAGAATGCTGCCGTCTTTCAGAGCCTTTTTCGCTTCGTCTATATACCAGCCATTTTCATTTGTACCGGAGAGACGTATGCTTTCTAACCCGTCAAGAGATACAAAAAAATCCATAGCAGAAGTTGCCACAAGATATATATTTTCTAACGGCTGTTTTAAAACCGCAATATTCTCTTCCATATTTTCCGGCGCTTCTTTTCCCTCCGGAACAACCAGAAATTTATCGTTGTCTGCGATCGTAATCAAAGCGTATCCGCCTTTATAATAATCAACCGAAAATTCTTCTGCATAAGAAAGCTCCATGCTTCTTTCGTATTCCAGACCGGAAACAGAAGAAGCCTCCTTCGCCTGTACAGAAAAAGTACAGGCAAAAAGAAGCATCGTTGAAAACAGAAGAAGATACTTTACTGTTTTTTTCATTATTTCGCCTTTTCAATAGTTTTAGAATCAAACTGCAGAGTATACTCTATCTCATGAGGGGTTCCCATAGCTACCGTATCTGCCGTTACCGGTAATTTTTCATCAAAGCATTTTACAGGAATGGAAAACGTGGAATTTCCTTCTGTATTTACCGGTGTATATTTTTCATCTTCTACCAGCATATAGTCGTAATTCGGGCTGCTCCATACAATCGTTGCTGTGGAAGCGCCGTCCTTGATCTCAAGCTTTGCTGTTTCTTCTACAGTCGCACGCCCGGATCCGCCTTCCAAGGCTACAGAAACGGTATAATTTCCATCTTCAAGTCCCAGATCTTTTGCTGTTTTTCCCGCTTCTTCCGAAGTCTTCTCTTCTTCCTTCTTCGGGTCGGACACACTTACTTTATGGTCATACCATTTTCCTTTTTTTCCAATAAGTGCAACATCAAATTCTTCGTCAAGAGCCGGAACCGGAATATCAAAGCCGTAAACCTCTTCTTCATATCCGTCGCTGTAAGTTACCTTATCCGTTGTGGGCTCTAAAAGCTTTGCGCCTTCTTTCTTTGCATCTTCTGCTTTTCCCGGAAACAGATTCAGGATTCCTTTTGACGCAAGTGTAACATGGATTGTCATCTTTCCATCTTCTACTGTTAAAGTACCGCGTCCGTTCAGAGATTCATTTACATGGAACATTCCGCTGTCTGTGTTAAATGTTGCACTGTAAACGCCGTCTTCTAAAGTATTTGTTTCTGCACTTTCTGTTTTTGCCTCTTCTGTTTCTGCTCCAAAAACAGAAACACTGGCAGGCGCTGCTGCAAGCAGTGCCGCCATAGCAAGTATTGCCAGTTGTTTCTTTTTCATCGTCTTATTTCTCCATTGCTGCTTTTGTATGTTCTACGAAGAGCTGCTGTACCTCCGGAAGACTTCCAAGACCTGTAATTTGTGTATCTACACTTTCGAAAGCGCCAGATGCCTCAAACATACTCTTCCAGGAATCTTCCTCTGCTCCTGCCATGTCGTTTTCTGCATGATCACCTGCTACTACCATGAGCGGACGAAGAACTACCTTTTTGTATCCCGCTTCTTTTACTGCTTCAATAACTGCCTCACATGCTGTTTCTTCCGGCTCGCCCTCTACTGTACCGATAAATACGTTTTTGTATCCAAGCTCACCCATCTGAGTCTGCATCTGGCTGTATGTTACTTTTGCAGTATGAGAAGTTCCATGTCCCATAAATACAAATGCTGTTCCATCTTCTGCTGCTGCGTCTATCGTTTCATATCCTGCATCTTTTACCGCCGCATTTGCGATTGCCTCTGCAACAGCCGCCTTGTCCTCATTAATAACTGTGGCATCGTCTCCTACCTCGCCAAGCATTGGCTCCGCAACGGAAACACTCTCAAATTTATCATTGTATGAGTCCAGAACTTCCATCATTTCATCGTACTCGGCTCCGTGCATTAAATGAGTTGGCTGCACAACAAGATTTTTTACCCCGTTTTCCACTGCACGATCAAGTGCCTGCTGCATATTGTCAATCACTTCTCCGTCTCTTGCCTGTACATGGTTAATAATAATCTGTGCAGTAAACGCTCTTCTTACAGACCAATCCGGATATGCTTCCTGAAGAGCGTCTTCAATTCCTTTAATATCTGCCACACGGCTGTCATTATAGGAAGTACCGAAACTTACAACGAGAAGTTCATTTTCTCCGATTTCGTCTGCATTTCTCGGATCGTCTTTGGAAGCGTCTCCTGTGTCAAGGCCAAAGTAATCCGGGCTTGCCTCTTCTCCTTCTACAAGAGCCTTCTGTTCATCTGTAAGAGCGTCCCAGGCTTCTTTTGCTGCTTTACAGTCTTCATCTGTTGTCTCTGTTCTTTCCTGTACATAAATTCCATCGATTAAAGCGGCAACCTTATCCGCAGCTTCTTTATCTGCATCTGCCGTTTCACCTTCAGCTTCTTCTGTTTCCGCAGTCTCTTCTGTGGCTTCAGCTTCTTCTGCAAAAGTTGCTACAGAACCTGTCATCATAATCGTAGACATTGTAAGTCCCAGTACAAGCGCTTTTACCATTTTGTTTTTCATGTTTCTCTTCCTCCTTATTGGGCATTCATTTTCTGATGCAATATATATATTTTTTTCATCAGCAAATCCAGGTACAGAAACATACAAAACAAAATATGTCTCCAAAGCAAAAAATCCTTCTGCGGCGGGCAAAAGGATTTAAAACATCAACTTATGAAAGCGGCACAACCAATTACTCGTGATTTCGAAACTTATGTTCCTGTACCAACACCAGGCAGGTCTCCTGACTTATAGTTCTTCACACAAGACCGCCTTCCCAATTTTCTCAGTGGCTATTCAGGTTTGTGCTCCCTAATTACAGTGACGAGATCGTACAGGACTTACACCTGTTTCCCTATTATCTGAAACAAAAATAATCTTTTTTTCAGCACCTGTTGTTTTTTATTCAGTTTTCTTTAGTATAGCACTCTTGTTTTTTAAGTGCAATAAAAATTTTTATTTTCCTGTCAGTTCTTCTATTATATCTTCCCAGTAAATGCCTTTCTCTGTCATAAGCACCATGATATGATAAATCAAATCTGAAATCTCAGATGTAACTTCCTCTTTATCATTGTTTTTGGCTGCAATTACAAGATCCATACATTCTTCTCCGATTTTTTTCAGGATCTTATCAGTTCTTTTGTCGAAAAGATAATTGATATAGGACCCCTCCTGAGGCTTTTCTTTCCTCGCAAGAATCAGATAATACACTTCCTGCAAAACAGAAAGCGAGCTTTCAGGAAGTTCTTTTGCTTTTACAACTACACCATTTTCTTTTCTCTTATCAGACATCTGATCTACAGGAATCTTTTCTTCTATGCACCGCTCTTTAAAATCTCTGATTTCTGTAGTCAGACTGCTGATATACGCACCGCTTAATCCGGAAACATATTTTCCTTTTAAAATAGAAAGCAGCTCCGATTCTTTTCCTTCGTCTGTATGTACAATAACAGAAACCGATGACACTGCTGCAATTTCATCCTGCAGAGAATCGAGAGCAAGTATGCCGTCAGAATACTTCTCAATCAATTCCTGATTGTCCGTAAACTCATGAAAAGAAGAAATGCTGATCACCATTTTCTCTTTTCCAAAGCGCCGGGAAGCTTCCTCAAGGAGAAGGATATTGCTTTCTTTGGAAAAATTCAGAACCACCTTTGCGCAGCCTGCATAGATCAGTTTTTTTACATCGTCCATACACTTGATGTTTCCGGCTGTCATAACAGGGATTTCTACTGCTCTGCATATATCCCTGATTTTTGAGATTGCACGGTCATGTTCCTGTTCTTCAGAAGAAAAGTCAAAAATGAGGAGTTCGTCTGCCCCCTTATTTCCGTAAAATTTTCCAAACGCCTCCACATCTCCGTCTCCAAAAAGATTTCTCTGACCAAATCCTGTCACTGCCTTTTCGTACTGAAGATAAAGGCAGGGTATCATCTGTTTATTCATAGTGATCCTCCTGTGTAAACCATGTTATGCGTCTCTGCTTTCCAGATCTTTTGCAAGTCCGTCAAGATACGGCACAAGAAAACCGCTTTTTTTCGGAAGATAAAAGCAGTCTTCCAGTTCCTCTCTTCGAAAACTTTTTCTTCCTCCCTCCTCCATTCTCCGCCAGAAAAAAAGCAATTTTTTTAAAGGAAGGTAATAAAACAAATTGACATGGCTGTAAAAAATAAGAAAGAATGCCACGCCGCCCTGTTCCTCAAACCCTTTCATAAATTCTACCTGATGAGGGTGGATATTGGCAAGAGGAAAAGAATCGGCGCCGCATTCCTTTGCATCAAAACACACAGGAATCCCCTGTACAGCTCCTATATAGTCCACGGTACTTCGCTGTTCAAAATATGCCAGCGTAATATGTCGGTGCTCTTTATCCATGCGTACAGGAGTGATTGGTGTGGGAATCTTCTGGATCAGGGCAAGACTCTTTTCCCGGTACATTTCATTTGTACGGTTTACCAGCTCCTCCAGGGTAGAACCCCGGAGGCCTCTGCTGTTCCAAGTTGCCATATCATTCTCCCTATTTTAACAGCTTAATGGACGGATAATAACGAAGAATCGCCTTTCCTACGATCTGGTCGAAACGTACATAGGTATTCTCCCAGAACCTGGAATCTTTGGAATTATTCCGGTTATCACCCAGCATAAAATAACAGTCTTCCGGAACATAGTAAGGACCGAAACTGCCTACTGGCACTTCCGGAAGGTAATCTTCTTTAATAGGAGTTTTTGAATCATTTAAGTAAACCTTTCCATCACGGATTTCCACCTTATCTCCTGGAAGACCGATCAGTCTTTTAATAAAATGCTGATTTTCATCGTCCGGATAATGGAAAATCACAATATCATAACGCTCCGGCTCTTTGAATTTCTTTGAAATTTTATTTCCAAATAAATCTATGTTAAGTCCATACGCAAGACGGAAACCAAACAGACGGTCTCCTGTCATAACCGTATTTTCCATAGACGGAGAAGGTATTTTAGCATTGATCAATATTACATTATTTACTACAAGCACAACCACTACCACGATGACTATCATTTTTACATAATCCCAGAATTCATTCCATTTCTTCATAATAATACTCCTCTAAATGTTCTTTTTTT
>JAUNAX010000184.1 GCA_030527365.1 Eubacteriales bacterium
ATAAAATGAACGGTTGTATCATAATCTGCAAAATAGTTTGGCATATTTTTGATTTCTTCTTCGATTTTCTTAAGGTCTGCCCCTTCCTCCGGCACAACAAAGCATTCTCTTGTATGTTTCTGTCTTGTAGTAAGCTCCGGATTCTCTCCATTTCTCACAGACTCAAGGGCAGATTCCACAGGAATCGTGTACTGCTTGCCGTCTTTCACGCCTTCTACACGGCGGATCGCATCTGAATGTCCCTGGCTTACGCCTTTTCCCCAAAATGTATAATCTTTTCCATTTGTAAGAATTGCGTTTGCATACATACGATTCAGGGAAAACATTCCCGGATCCCAGCCTACTGAAATAATTCCAACATGACCGCTCTCCTGTGCTTTTTCATCTACATTTGCAAAATGCTCCGGGATTCTGGCGTGTGTATCAAAACTGTCTACCACATTAAACCATTTTGCAAGCTCCGGTGTCTGTTCCGGAAGATCTGTTGCGCTTCCTCCGCAGAGGATCATTACATCTATCTCATCTTTCATGGAAACTGCCTGGTCTGCGGAATAAACTTTTCCGCCTTCTGTAAGGATTTTTACAGAAGCAGGATCCCGGCGCGTAAATACGCCTGCAAGTTCCATATCCGGGTTATGTTTAATGGCGCACTCTACGCCCCGTCCCAGATTTCCATATCCAAAAATTCCAACACGAATGCTCATATCTGATTCCTCCTGTCCGTTTCTTTTAACACTTTAACATAGTAATATGCTCGATTAAAATTGTCAATATTTTTTTACCAGCATAAAAAGCTTCCCGGACAGCAGCAATTACATGCAGCCTGGGCAAGACAGAGGTTCATACAGATATTTCCTGTTCCTCTCGGCATTCCTCCAAAGGGATTCTGCTGTTCCTGATACCAGGTTCCGCCGCCCTCCATACGCTGGAGAACCATTCTGTACTGCATATTGTCAGGCTCAAGGCGGACTGCCTCCCGAATGTGGTTCAGGGCGTTTACGTTATTTCCCATTCCCATATTTGCCATTGCAGACAGATAATACCACTGTCCATTTCTCTGAGAAAGAGAGTTTAATACATTTAACGCCTCCTGATAATGTCCGCTTTGTACATAATTTGCCGCAGCCTGTCTTCTCAGCTCCTCCTCATCCTGGTAAGCGCTGCTTCTCTGACTGCTGCCGTAGCCGCCGTAACCACCAAAGCCTCCGTAGCTGTTTTCTGCTGAACTGTATCCGTACTCCCGCTCTTTCATAATCTGTTCATACGCCTGCTGAACCTGTTTAAATTTTTCTTCCGCCTGATCCTTGTTGGGATTGTTGATATTCGCATCCGGATGATATTTCCGGCTGAGACGGCGGTATGCTTTTTTTACTTCATCATCTGTTGCACTTCGGGGTACACCTAACACACTATATGGATCTAACATTTCTCTCTTTTCTCCCGTTCTTCCCTTCTTCTTTTACTAATCTCCTCAAATCTGCACCAGACGCCGGAATATAGTATATTTCGGAGAATATCTCCGTATTTTATAACAGGAAGTTTCTCAAATTCTTTACAGACTTCTGCAAGCATCATAATCAAGATGCTGCGAACTTCCTCATCGAACCCTTTCAGCATACACTTTTCAGAAAACGGATTGTAATTTCCATTTTCCGCATCTTTTTCCACATCATCATAAGCATCAAGAAGGTAGATAAATTTTCCAAGGTAAAATCCGATTTTTCGAAGAGATTTTTCCCACATATCATGCCTGACAGCAAGAATCTCTTCCATGATTTTCCCAAAGCACCCCGCCATTTTATCAAGGTCCTTTTCCCCTTCTTTTTCCCACGCAGACAATCGCTCCAGATTCTCCATAATAACCGGAATTTTCTCTTTATATACTTCTTCCAGATGATTTTCCCTGTTCTGAAGAAGGGCTGCATATATGCGGCGTGATACCTTCTTCTCATCATTCCAGTCGTCCATACATTTATAATAGGTAAGAAGAATGTTCATATCTGCGCCGTATTCCGTCATTTCATTTTTTCTCACCTGCTGTTTATGCACTGGATGAACGGCACATCTTGTTGTACCCTGTTTTGTGGGAGGCTCATACAGCCCGCTTAACAGCATAACTACAAAAGTCATATCGTAGCTTATGGAAATCTGTCCGGAAACGCCGTATTTTCTTTTCAGCTCACGGCATAAGCCGCAGTAAAAAGAACGATATACGTCAAAATCCTTAAATTTCATCTCCGGCTTATTTACAATTACATATCCGAACATTCTAGCTCCTCTTTACAAACTTTGTATGACATTTGGGACAATCAATCTCTATTTTCCCCTTTCCTTTGGGAATCCTGATTTTCTGTCCACAGCCCGGACAGGTGTAAATGTGATTCGTCTTACGTTCTGCCATCAGGCCCTTTTCCTTCTGAAAACGCTGACGAAGCTTTGCTGTTCTTGCAAGGAATCGCTGATTTTCTCCGTATCTCTTCTGGATATTTCTGGAAAAAATACGGAAATAGGTGTAAATAATAGCGGCAAGCCCCAGCGTATCAAGAAGGGCTCCCATATTACTTCTCCCTGCAAAAATAGCAAGCAGGACGCACACGAAGGCTGCTCCCATTGTAAATTTTGACAGATCGTCCACTCCATAGCGCCCCTGCATAAACCGGATAAACTTTTCTTTCATTTCAATTCACTGCTCCTTACTTTTCTCTTACAAGTACCTTTTCCACTTCTGCTATGTACATGACATGGTAATCTTTTTCCGGATACCATTTCTCATCGTTTTCTTTCTCATCAAAGCACTGCGGCTTAATGTCGTCATGGTACATTTTTCTGCATACCATAATCATATCGGCTTCTTCGATTCCTGCTGTTCCATCTGTAAAATAAGGAGTCAGTCCTGCTTCTTTGATCTTATCCATTCCTTTTCCGCTGACGCGGCCGCAGTAACCAAGCTCCTGTCTGTATTTCTCACCAAGAACAGAAATCGTAAATCGCTCTTCTCTGTCTACAAATTCTTTTGTATAACGCTGTGGGCGGATATATACTGTCACTGTGTTTTTTCCCCACATAACGCCCATTGCGCCCCAGCTTGCTGTCATTGTATTGCATTTTTCTTCATTTCCCGCTGTGATAAGAAGCCATTCCTTTCCGATTTTTGT
>JAUNAX010000185.1 GCA_030527365.1 Eubacteriales bacterium
TTATTATAATGTCAGGAGGGAAATTTATGATCAAAGTGAATGCAGTAGGAGACGCTTGTCCTATTCCGGTAGTGAAAACTCAGAAGGCTTTAAATGAGTTAAATGGTTCCGGAACAGTAGAAACTGTGGTAGATAATGAGATAGCCGTACAGAATTTAACGAAACTTGGCAATAACAGGGGGTGTGCTGTAAAATCAGAAAAGCTGAAAGAAAATAGATATAAGGTTACATTTACAGTGGGGGACGGAACGGAGAAACCGGTTCATGAAACTCCTGTCTTTGAGGCAGATGTGGCGGCGTGTGTGCCGGACAGCAGAAAGAATACAGTGGTTGTAATCGCTTCCGATAAGATGGGAGAGGGCAGTGAGGAGCTTGGAAAGACTTTGATGAAAGGGTTTATTTATGCCTTAAATCAGCAGGAGTCATTACCGAAAACAATGCTGTTTTATAATGGGGGAGCAGCTCTTACCTGTGAAGGTTCCCCGGCTCTTGAAGATTTAAAATCTCTGGCAGCCCAGGGAGTTGAAATTCTGACCTGCGGGACATGCCTGAATTTTTATGGGCTTTCTGATAAGATTCAGGTTGGAGAAGTGACAAATATGTATGTGATCGCAGAAAAGATGACACAGGCAGGACTGATTATAAAGCCATGATTTATTTAGACAATGCGGCGACAACTATGCGAAAACCGCAGGAGGTAACAGAAGCAGTTGTAAAAGCGCTTTCCGGTATGGGCAATCCGGGAAGAGGGGCTCATGAGGCAACTCTTCAGGCGTCCAGAATTGTGTACAGGACAAGAGAGCTTCTGGCAGAGCTTTTTGGATTTTCTCGTCCGGAGCGGATTGCGTTTACCTGTAATGCAACGGAGAGCTTAAATATTGCCATTAACGGATTATTTCATCCAGGAGATCATGTAATTACTACAGTTTGCGAGCATAATTCTGTGCTTCGTCCTCTTTATAGAAAAGAGAAAGAAGGAGTAGAGCTTACAATCGTGCCTTTCGATGAAAAATTTCCAAAGAATGAGGGTCGTATTGATTATGATTTTCTGGAAAAATCCTGTAAAGAAAATACGAAGGCTATTGTAATTACAAATGCTTCTAATGTAACAGGAAATATTACAGATTTGGAGAGAGTTTCCACTTTTGCAAAAAGGAAAGGGATTCTTCTTGTTGTAGATGCGTCTCAGGCAGCAGGCGTGCTGCCCATTCAGGTGGAAAAGCAGGGGATAGATGTTCTTTGTTTTACAGGGCATAAGGGACTTCTTGGACCACAGGGTACGGGAGGAATTTATGTCCGTGAAGGACTTGAACTTTCTCCTCTTAAAGTAGGGGGAAGTGGTGTTCAGAGTTTTTCAGAAGAGCATCCGCAAAAAATGCCGACAGCATTAGAGGCGGGGACGTTAAACGTACATGGCATTGCAGGGCTTAAAGCAGCGCTTGAGTATATTAAAGAGGAAACTGTGGAAAACATACGTGAAAAAGAAATGCGTCTGTGGAAAAGATTTGAGGAGCAGGTAAGGGAGATTTCGGGAATTACTGTTTATGGAAATCCAGATATGGAAAGTCGTGTGGGAATCTCTTCTTTGAATGTTGGAAAGCTTGATTCCGGCGAAGTCAGCGACTGGCTGTGGGAGGATTATGAGATTGCAGTCCGCCCCGGAGCCCACTGTGCGCCTCTTCTTCATAAAGCTTTGGGAACCGTCCGTCAGGGTGCTGTCAGATTCAGTTTTTCCCATTATAATACAGAGCAGGAGATAGATGCTGCTGTGGCGGCTTTGCGGGAATATGGGAGGGACACAGTATGAGACAGAGGAAGCCGGCTCTTGTGATTACTTTTGATACAACTGCGGAAGCAATGGCAATGGAAAGCTTCTGTGAAAAAAGTGAAATTCCCGGAAGGCTGATTCCTCTGCCCGGAGAAATCAGTGCAGGCTGCGGGCTTGCATGGAAAACAGTTCCTGAGGAAGAAGAAAACATAGAAAAAAGTATGGAAGACCACCATATTAGATGGTCTTCCATGTATACTCTGGATTTGTGAAATTAAAGCATGGAATCTTTTAAAACATCATGGTCGCGGAGAACTTTTTCAATTACCGTTCCTTTTATAAAACGAAGGAGCGGTTTTTTTATTGCATTTAATGGTCCCGGAAGCTGGATTTCCAGAGGGGATTTTCCATCCATAAGTTTTACAGAGCTGTCAAGGAGCTCACGTATATCGTAGACACTTCCCCATACCTCAGGAACGCCTCTGTCTACGCCGAGAAGTCCGTAAACGGCTTCCATAGCAGTTCTTACAGAATATTCCGTTGTAAATACTGTATCTCTCGGTGTGTCGGCAAACTGTCCCAGGAAGGCAAAGTTTACGCAGCCGTCAGGAATGACAGCCGGACGGTCGCCTTTTGTACGGGGCATAAAGAAGGCGGTAATATATGGCATCATGGTAGGAACGCAGACTGCGCTGTTTTCTGCAAGTTCCGGAATCTGTTCCACAGGAACACCGATGTGGTAAAGCCATTCTTCTGTAATTTCTTTTCCGGTACAGTCTTTCATAGGTTTCTTTACATAATCGCCTGGAACATCTGTGAAAAGACCGTATACCCATACGCAGACTTTTTCAGGATCCTGTTCTTTGAACTGTCCCTGGCGGTTAATGGTCCAGCTTAACAGCCATTTGGAGTCGCGGCAGCTTACAATACCGCCTGTTACTACATTGCCGCTTCTTGGGTCGCGCTTACAGATATTTGTAATATACGGAATGATTTTTTCGTCCATGGTTGTAATTGTTGCAGATTCCCAGTTTGTCTTTGAAATATCGGAGCAGAATTTTTCCGGTCGTCCAAAGGCAGAATCCTGTTTTGCAATGTTTTTCCAGAGATTCCAGCAGCCGCTTGTACGCACCTCTGCATCTCCGTTTGGAGCGTGGTTCTGGTCGCCGTAAATAGTGCCCTCTGTGCAGCTTCCGTTTGTGACAAATACAAGGTCATTTTCAGTAAGAAGAATGCCTTCTTCTTTTCCGTTTACTTTACACTCAATGGCAGAGGCAATTTTTTTGCCGTCCTTGAACTCGAAGACAACATTTGTGACTTCTGTGTTGAATCGGAAATCAACGCCTGCATTTTCCAGATATTTCTGCATTGGAAGAATCAG
>JAUNAX010000024.1 GCA_030527365.1 Eubacteriales bacterium
CAACAATAGCACCGAATATAATAACAATTATATCTAACATATTTTGTTACCTCCTTCCATTTTTCATTATATTGTATAACCTTGTGATTGCCCCCTGGTTTGATTTTAGCTTGTCATACGATAAAACATTTACCTTATAATCAAAAACCGAAATACAGGCACAAAACAAAGCTATCAAAGCTATTTAAAATAATTACCAAGGTGGCAATCCGTCCACACCGAAAGCATGTACCATCAATTCATCAATCCCCTTTTCTAAATTCCTGTCATACACATGCCCTTTTATATTCAGCCTGTCGCATATGTCACGCTTCTCCATCGGCTCCGACACCAGGTAGCGCAGTACAAGAAGGTTGTGCCGCACCCGGTAAAAATCATCTTGCTTATGGTATTCATATGCCCTTCCGTGCCTCTCAATTAGAAAGTCTATAAACTTCCTCCCGGAATTGCTCAAATCACCCCGGTACACTTCCAACATATCCAGCAAGATTTCCCGTCTACGGGAATACGCAGCACATTCAACACGTTCTCTCGCTGTCGCAGTTTTCTTTTCAAGCAATCCCCTTGCAGTTGTCTCTGCTATTTCCATCACCCTCGCAATTTCATTTTCTCCCAACATCATAACAACATCCCCCTTTCTTTTTCGTCCAAGTTGTCAACTACACATTCATACAAAGTTATACGCCTGTGTTTTTCCGGGTTATATGGTCCATCAAGAAAAGATTCCAGTATTATCCTATGTTCACTCTGTAAAATCTTCTGATAGCTGGTTCGCAAGCGGTTATATATCCCTTGCTTGCTGATCCTGAATAATCCGGCAATGGCTGAAACCGTCCTCCCTTGATAGTGATGCAGGAGTACAATCTGCCTTTCCTCAGGCTCCAAAATCCCCATTGCCTGTTTTAGTGCTTCGTGTAGTTCCCTCTGGTATACGCTTCCTATTACAGCTTCCTCCAAGCAATTCCCATCCGGCACAGAATCAGCAAACCGCCGTTGTTTGCCCTCCCCATCCGTCATATAGCTGTCAAGACTCATTTGATTCATGGCGTTTTCAGTGCTTTTCAGGATTCCGTAGGCAGCAGGAGAAAGCCCCAGCGCATTCTTACACGTTTCATCATCAGGATATTCCCCATACTTTAAAAAATAGCTTTTCCTGTATTCTGTATGCTTCACATAATTGTTTTTCAAATGCTCCGGCACTCTTACCAGACCACCACAATTCGCATGATAGCGGTATAACGCTTTCCGAATATGGAACTTTGCATAACTGAAGAACTTCACACCGGCAGCAGTATCAAAACCATTTACCGCTTCCAGAAGTCCAAAATATGACTGCTGCTTTGCATCCTCAAAACCTTCTTCGTAAGATTGCAAGCCCGTGAGCTTATGCACAATCGAATTGATCAAGCCTTGATTGCTTTCCCACAACAAAGTCAGATTTCCTTCCCTGTCTATGCCTTCCTGAATCAGCTCCACTAATTTCTCGTTACTTATATTTCTCACCACCTTCAAATTGACATTATTTCAGCCCCACACTAAAATAGCTTTTGCAGACAGATTGAGGGAGCTACCTGAAATGGTGGCTCTTTTCTTTTATCTTTATTGATAATGGTACTGGTTATGGTGCTGGTACTGGTTACATCGGATTTTCCTACGGACTGTCCGGTGGATTGTCCACGGATTTTCCACCGGACGTTTTTTGCTCCTCTCTTTTTACGGAGTGACATTTCAAAAATCGGCTTTTATTTTTCACGATTTTATATTTCAGCCATCTCCCGAATTATCTTTTCGTATTTTTTCCACATCCGCTCTAATTCAGCTTTTACCTCTGGTGTTTCTAAAATTTCATTCGAGCATTGAAAAAGTGAATACATAAGTTTCTCATATGGTTCATTTTCTTTAATTGCCTTGTCAATAGCTTCTGATATACTTCTATATTTTGCTTTCAATTCCTCGTAATCGCTCGTTATTTTCCCCTCCTCTGGAAATGGTTTTCCTCTCACACTCTCTTTTCCATATTTCTGTTATTATTTATTCTGTTAATTTTTATACTGTTATTATTTAGGGCCGGATTTTCAATACATTGAATTTCAACCTATTGAATTTCGAGACTATGAAAAATCAACCCTATGAGTAATTTTATACACGTTGTGCCCTACAAGATTTCCCACCTTCTCACGTTTGCGAACAACAACGCCCAAATTTACAAGCACAGACATATATTTATTAAATCGCTGCTTTCCCATGCAAAGTTCTTTTTGCATTGTTTCTACTTTCGGTAAACATGTATCACCACTGCCCGCAAAGCTACACAAGTAAGCGTAAATTGCTTTAGATTCTGGCGGTATACTTGGATTTCTCATAATTTCACGATACACAATTCCGTACCCTCCTTCTGCTCTCTCTTTCATTCATTGCCGCCCCTCCTATTCGCTGATCTCATCAAGGTACTGCTGAACCTTTTTTACATTCCAAAGAACTCTACGGCCAATCTGAAGCTTCGCACCTGCTGCCATTCCTATATCAGTAGCCGATTTCCTCCCAGCATTTAGCATATTCATGAGTTCAGTAGTATCTACAGCAATAACCTGCCCCGTTCTTCCTTTTGTTGTTTTTCTCATTTTATCTCCTCCAATCACTTTTTATCTCTTTTTAAGTAACATCACTAATCAGCTGATAGAAGGAAAATAACACATGTTTTTCACAAGGTCAAACTAGCAAAACCCTCTAAAATTATGCATTTTTCACATAACGATTAGCTCTATGTAAATCTTCCATTTTATTTCCTGTCAACTCTACAGTTTATTTTTTCTTCTGTCCGTTGGACAGTCCGGCGGATATTCCACCGGACGCACTGGCACAATGACGAAATTACATATATTTCAAAAAAATAGAGTTTCTACACCTACACAGTGCAAAAACTCTATTCACCAAAATACCATTTAATTCTAAAATTGTCACAAGATTGTCACAAAACCACATTATAAATCCACAGAAACCGCATATTTACAGTAAGTATTTTTTCTTGACAATTATTTTTCTTTTATCGTTTTTATATATCCATGCTTCCGCTTCGAAATCCTTCTATATCAAGAGCGATATATGGACAGCCCACTTTCTTTAAATTAAAAAGAATCTCCTCTCTTTTTTCTAATATATGTGGAAGATCCTCCGGATTGATTTCCAGACGAAGAATCGCTCCGTGGACGCGAAGCCTTACGTCCCTAAATCCCAAGCTCCTTAAATACTCCTCTCCTCTGTCGATTTTCTCCAGAAGCGTAAGATCAATTTCTGCTCCGTAGGGAAGACGCGTGGCAAGGCATGGAGAAGAAGGTCGCTCTGCCACAGAAATTCCGTACTCTTCTGCAAGTTCCCGCACCTCTTTTTTCGTTATTCCACAGTCTGCAAGGGGCGTGTGCACACCTAGCTCCCGCACTGCCTTCAGTCCCGGGCGATATACATGAAGATCGTCTTCATTTGTCCCATCTATCAAAACAGAAATATTTTTCCCATTGGCAAATTCTTCTATTTTTGTATACAATGCTTTCTTGCAAAGATAGCATCTTTCTCTTGGATTCTTCCGTATTCCGGCGTCTGTCAGCTCATTTATATGAATCACTACATGCTCTGCCCCTGTCTCTTTTGCAACTGCTTTAGCCGCCTCTATATCTGCCTGCGGATGAAGAACTGTGTCCATAGTAACCGCATATACCTTTTTTCCTGTATGGCATGAAGCTTCACACGCCATTTTAAGAAGAAGCGCGGAATCCACGCCACCTGAAAATGCTACGCACATATCCTTTTTTGCCAGTTCTTCTATTCTTGCTTTCAGTCTATCTTTTTTATTCATTTTACAGGTCCTTTTCTGTAATTTTTTATTGCTTTGAACGTCATTATTCTACCATATGTTTCTTGCCAATTCCACCAAAACAGAGTATGATTATGTCATAATATTTAGGAGGTCTGACTTATGGAAAAATCTAAAGTTTATTACACAAATCTGCGTACCGGTTTTAACAATGGACTTCTCGATAAACTAAAACGCCTTATTAAAGCTGCCGGTATCGAAAATATTGATTTCAGGGGAAAATATACTGCCATTAAAATCCATTTTGGAGAACCTGGAAATCTTGCTTTTCTCCGTCCAAATTATGCAAAAACAGTAGCTGACATTGTAAAAGAGCTTGGTGGAAAACCATTTCTTACAGACTGCAATACACTTTATGTAGGCGGCAGAAAAAATGCTCTGGATCATCTGGATGCTGCGTATACAAACGGTTTTTCTCCTTTGACAACAGGCTGCCACGTTTTAATCGCAGACGGTTTAAAAGGAACCGATGAGGAATACGTTCCTGTAGAGGGCGGAGAGTATGTAAAAGATGCAAAAATCGGAAGAGCCATTATGGATGCCGATGTTTTTATCTCTCTTTCTCATTTTAAAGGACATGAGGCAACCGGATTTGGCGGAGCTTTAAAAAACATTGGTATGGGCTGCGGCTCACGCGCCGGAAAAATGGAAATGCACAGCGCAGGCAAGCCGCATATTGACCAGGAGTTGTGTATCGGCTGCAAACGATGTGCAAAAATCTGCGCTCATGACGCTCCTTATTTTGAAAACGGAAAAGGTGCTATCGACCATAACAAATGCGTTGGCTGCGGAAGATGTATCGGCGTCTGTCCCAAAGATGCTGTTCTCGCTGCTTCCGATGAATCCAATGACATCTTAAACTGCAAAATCGCAGAATATACAAAAGCTGTTATTGACGGACGCCCTAACTTCCATATCAGTCTTGTGATTGATGTTTCCCCGTACTGCGACTGTCATGCTGAAAACGATGCTGCTATTGTTCCCGATGTGGGATTCTTTGCTTCCTTTGACCCGGTGGCTCTTGATACTGCATGCGCAGATGCCGTAAACGCACAGCCTGTTATCAAAAATTCACTTCTCGGTGAAGCCGATCACGAAGGACATGATCATTTCGGAGCTGTCTCTCCTGCAACCAACTGGAGGAGCTGCATTGAACACGCGGAAAAATTGGGAATTGGAACAAGTAAATATGAACTTATTGAAGTAAAATAAGTCCTTCTCCATACATATATGTCAAAATGCTGCAGACTTTCAAAAGGGCTGCAGCATTTTGCTTTATTAAAATACTATTTAGAGAAATATCTCGTTTTTCTTTCTCTCTTTAAAAAGAGGTGCCATTTTTTCTGAAAGAGCCACAAGTATTTCCGGATTCAGGCTTCTCGCATGATTTGGACAGATTTGAATACAGCGCATACAGGAAATACAGGATTCCACATCTGTCTCCCCCGGTCTTCCAGAAGATATAGCGCATACAGGACAGGATTTCACACAAAGACCACAATCGTTACAAATTCCTGTTGTTTCCGGTATCATTGGAGCAACCTTTAATTCTTTATAAGGACGGTTTCCGGGCACAGAGATTTCTTTGTCTGTGGAACATTCCAGCCTCTCCCTGATTTTCTTTCGAAAGACTACAAGTTCTTCCAAATCTTCTTTGTCCGGTCTTCCGGAAGCAAACTGACGCATAATAGAATGTTCTGCAACAGCAGATACGGCTGCTGTACAGAAAAATCCTTTTTCCTTTAAAACATCAAACAGCTCTACCAGTGTATCTTCATACGCTCTGTTTCCATACACAATTACAGGAATTGCTTTCGCCCCGTTCCCCTCAAAGTTTACCATCCGCTCAACAGCAATTTCCGGCGCTCTTCCACCGTAAGAAGGAACGCCTACAAAACATACGTCTTCCTTTGAAAAACTTCTCTTTTCTGATACAGGACGACATAAATCAATTTCCTCAAACTCTCCCATTTCTTCCGCAAGAAAATTTGTTACTTTTTTTGTACCCCCGGTAGGACTGAAATAAACAGAATATGTACTCATTTTTTAATTCCTCCTTTATCTGTACTTCCTGTTTATTATAGAACCTTCTCATAGCTCTTTCAACTGAAATACCATTTTATTTCACCGCAAAAACAAAATGCTATTTACTTTATTCTCTCAATCCGGCAGTTGATTTTTCTTTTTTAATTCCCTCACAGACATTCCATAAAACACCAGGCAAAATCCAACACACCAAAGAATGGCAGTCACAAAATCTTTTATCTCCCATGCAGTTCCAAGAAACACACCCCGAATAGTATTGATCACAGGAGTCATAGGCTGATGCTCCGCAAAAAACGCCAGTGCCTTTGGCATCGCTTCTACAGGTACAAACCCGGAGCTTAAATAAGGAAGCACTATGACAAGCGTAAGAAAGCTACTCGCACCTTCCGGACTTCCCGCTTTGATTCCCACAAAAACGGCAATCCAGGAAAATGCAAAAATAACTCCTGAAAGCAGTAATAAAATCACGAACCAGCCTGTTGGTAATATTTTTGGAGAAAAACCCAAAAACAGAGAAACCGTCAATACTACCAGAGCAGTTATCGTATTTCTGAAAAAAGCTTCTGCCACATATCCCCATAATATGGAAGATGTCTTTACAGGAAGAACAGAAAAGCGTTTTGCCATACCGCCTGTTACGTCTCGATTCACAGTGATAGCAGTCACAGAAGAACACTGTCCAAAGCACTGCATAAGAACACCCGGCACAATATAATCTACATAAGACATATTTTCCACATGGATTAATTTCCCAAATAAGGCAACAAAAAGAACCATCATCATAATTGGCATGATTACACTTGTTAAAAAAGTATCCGGATTTCTTGAGGAAATAAGAAGACACCTCCTCGCCATTGTAACTGTATCCCAATATCTTCTCACCCTTGTTTCCATACATTTTCTCCTTCTTCTACCAGCGCTAAAAACACATCCTCCAAATTTGGGGTAAATATTTGAAATTCTCTCACTTTAATCTTTCTTTCCTGAAAATCGTGAAACATTTTCCCTATAGTATCTGCTTTTCCGTCGGTGTAAACCCTGACTGCATATCTTTCTTTTAAGTCTTCTGTTTTAAACTTTGTAAGCAACATCTTCCCCTTCATATAGCCTTCTTCTTCAAAACAAAACTCCACACACCCATGAGGAAGGAGAGATTTTAACTCCTTTGAAGTTCCTTCCGCAATGATACGTCCCTTGTCCAGTATACCAATTCTGTCTGCAAGTTCTTCCGCCTCCTCCAGATACTGTGTTGTAAGAAAAACAGTAGTCCCGGCGTCTTTCAGCTTTTTAATCATCTCCCACATACTTCTTCTGCTTTGTGGGTCAAGTCCCGTTGTAGGCTCATCAAGAAAAAGCACCTCAGGATTTCCCACAAGACTCATAGCAATATCCAGTTTACGCTTCATTCCCCCGGAATAAAAAGCTGCTCTCTGATTTTTAGCAGAGGAAAGAGAAAAATATTCCAGAAGCTCTGCTGCCTTCTGCTCCGGCTCCCGGATATGGCGCATTCGTCCCATAATTACAAGATTTTCTCTGCCTGTAAGCGTTTCGTCCAGAGCAGAAAACTGCCCGGTAAGGCTTATGATTTTCCGTATTTCTTTTGTCTCTCTTCCTGCCTCCCAGCCTTTTATTTTGATGCTTCCCCCGTCTGCTGGAAGCTGCGTTGTTAAAATTCGAACTGTCGTTGTTTTGCCTGCTCCATTTGAACCCAAAAGAGCATAAATACTTCCTCCCGGAACAGAAAACGTAACATTTTTTAAAACTTCATGAGTCTGATAGCTTTTTTTCAGACAGGATACCTGAATGGCAGATTCTTTATTGTTCATAAACGTCCTCCTTATTTTTTGTTTACATACCAAAAGAATGTATTTGTGTATAAAAAAATGTGCCTCTTACATATCGGAAATTTTCATATGTTTCAGTGAAGCGCATTTTTTGACTTTAGCATTATTTTTCTTCTTTAAAATAAGGAAGCTTTTCCAGCATCTCCCCGATTTTTCCATCATAAACAGGAAGCCCCATTTTTTCAAACATCTGAGATATAAACAGATACCTTCTTTTCATTTCTTCCTCATCTCCCGGAAAAATGGAAGGTATCAGCCATATGTCCATCAGAACAAGAAGTTCTGACATCTCTTTCGCATTTTCTGTTGTAATAGAGCCGTCTCTTTGTCCCTCTTCAATCAATTCCTGCCAGTAGGGGCAGAGAATACGGCGGTTTGTCTCTATCATTTTTGCTAAAATATGCGGATTTTTTAAAAGCGGAATTGCCTGCTTTGTAAGCTCTACACTCTGTTCATCCGCCTGATGGAGCAGAATGACCTCTTTTATTTTCTGAAGACCATTTAAATCGCTCCTCTTCTTTACTTTTTCAAATGGATTGTTCTGAAAAAACATTTTATCCCCAATGGCGTCCATAATTTCTTCCTTTGATTTAAAATGATGGTACACCGCGCCTTTTGTAAGTCCTCCCAGCTCATCTACAATATCCTGAATCGTTGTATTGTCATATCCTTTTTCCAGAAAAAGCCTTTGGCATACGTCCAGTATTTTTTCAACGGTTACTTCCGGGTATTTATTTCGTCCCATATCCTCCTCCAATTACATTCTTTTAGTATGTATTTATTATATTCTGTTTCCAGCTGCCCGTCAAGTATTTTCATACTAAAAGTATGGATAGAAATTTAAAAACCGCCAGCCGAAATCGACTGACGGAATATCATGTTTCTTTTTTATTTTAACAGAAAATCAGAATGTGAACTTGTCTGCAAAGTATGCGTCCAGTTCTTCAATTTTCACTCTTACCTGCTCCATTGTATCACGGTCACGCACAGTAACAGCTCCGTCTGTCTCGGAATCGAAGTCGTATGTGACACAGAAAGGAGTACCGATCTCGTCCTGTCTTCTGTAACGTTTTCCAATATTTCCGCGATCATCATACTCGCAGTTATACTTCTTGGAAAGCTGCTGATAAACCTTCTCAGCACCCTCGTTCAGCTTCTTTGAAAGAGGAAGCACACCAATCTTAACAGGCGCCAGTACAGGATGGAAACGAAGTACAGTACGCACATCATTTTTCTCTGCGTCAAGAACTTCTTCATCATATGCGCTGCAAAGGAAAGCAAGCACCATACGGTCTGCGCCAAGAGATGGCTCAATTACATATGGAACATATTTTTCTTTCTTCTCATCATCAAAATATGTGAGGTCCTGTCCGGAAACATTCTGATGCTGAGTCAGGTCATAGTCAGTTCTGTCTGCAATTCCCCAGAGTTCGCCCCAGCCAAACGGGAATAAGAACTCTACGTCTGTAGTTGCCTTGCTGTAGAAACACAGCTCTTCCGGAGAATGATCACGGTAACGGATTTCTCCTTCTTTTAAGCCGAGAGAGCTTAACCAGTCAAGACAGAACTGTTTCCAGTATGCAAACCAGTCAAGGTCTGTTCCTGGCTCACAGAAAAATTCAAGTTCCATCTGCTCAAACTCACGTGTACGGAACGTAAAGTTTCCAGGTGTGATCTCATTACGGAAGGATTTTCCAATCTGTCCGATTCCGAACGGAATTTTCTTACGGGAAGTTCTCTGTACATTTTTAAAGTTTACAAAAATACCCTGTGCTGTTTCCGGTCTTAAATATACTGTGTTCTTTGCATCTTCTGTTACACCCTGGAATGTTTTGAACATCAGGTTAAACTGACGAATGTCTGTAAAATTGTGCTTGCCGCAGGTAGGGCATGGAATTTCATGCTCTCTGATAAAATCTGCCATCTGCTCCTGAGACCAGGAATCTACGCTGCCCTCAATAGCAATATCATGTTCTGCACAGAAATCTTCAATCAGCTTGTCTGCACGGAAACGCTCATGGCATTCGCGACAGTCCATAAGTGGATCAGAAAATCCGCCCAGATGTCCAGATGCCACCCATGTTTGGGGATTCATTAAAATAGCACAGTCCACACCTACATTATAAGGGGATTCCTGAATAAATTTCTGCCACCATGCGCGCTTTACGTTATTCTTCAGTTCTACACCAAGATTTCCGTAGTCCCATGTATTTGCCAGACCTCCGTAAATTTCAGAGCCCGGGTACACAAAGCCTCTCGCTTTCGCCAGAGCTACGATTTTGTCCATTGTTTTTTCCATGTCATCTCTCCTAATTTTTTTTCAATGCCTATATTATACTAGCATCTTTCTTCTTTTTCAATACCGCTTTTCAGCGCATCATCTCCAAAATGTCCAGACTTTTAAATTTTTTGTCTGTATTCTGATAAACATACCGGTGAATGTGATGTTCCAGCTCCTCCAGTACTTCCCCTGTCAAAGCAAAGGTGTAAAGTTTTCCCATAGGCGCGCTCACTATATAAATCATAGCATAACGGGCAGCCGGGGAAAGACGCCTGGCATCGGAAACCTTTCCCAGACATTCTTTTCCGATGATACCATGAGCTTCCTGGGAAAAAAACAGTTCTTCTTTTTCAGAAAGCTCTCTCCCGCAAACTGCACAGTTTAAAAGCTCCGGCATCAATCCCTGTACCGCCATCGTGCGAAGCTCATACACGCATCGCACAAGACGGTTGGTGATACTTTTATTTAAAAGGGCTTTTACCGTCACATAAAGAAGATTCATCATCTCCCTCTCATCTGTACCTTCATGCCCGAAGTAATCTGCAAGCTCCAGGAAATAATAACCGTAATAAATTCCCGGCTGCTCTCCGGCAAGCTCCACAAAATGGTGAGTCACACTTACCTGATTTAAATTAAAGCTGCTCCTTCCCTCAAAAAGAGTAAAATTTCCAAATACAAAGGGATTGGCTGCCGCCATAAAAGGGCTGTTTTGTCTTCGCGCTCCTTTTGCAAATACGGCAATTTTCCCTCTCTCTCTTGTAAGAAGAACAATACGCTTATCGTAATCCCCAACAGGCATGGCAGATAATACCACTCCCTGTACGGTAATCAGATCACTCATACTCAGATTTCCTTTTTGTCATACCCGAAATTCTTGATCAGAAAATCACTGTCACGCCAGTCTTTTTTTACTTTAACCCAGAGTTTTAAGTTGACTTTGGATTCCAGCATACGCTCCAGCTCGAACCTTGCATTGCTGCCGATTTTTTTCAGCATTGCCCCCTGTTTTCCAATAATAATTCCCTTATGGGAATCTTTTTCACAGATAATGGTCGCGTCAATATCAATCAGCTTTCCTTTGCCAGGGCGTTCCTTCATACGGTCTACTGCCACTGCGATTCCATGAGGAATTTCTGCATCCAACGCATGAAGCGCCTTCTCTCTTATAATTTCCGCCACAATCTGTCTCTGCGGCTGATCTGTGATCGTATCCTCATCATAGAACATCGGTCCATAAGGAAGATATTTGAAAATGCAGTTTATAATATCGTCTGTATTCTGTCCACGAAGTGCAGAGCAGGGAATAATCTCCGCAAAATCACAGATTTTCCGGTAGGTATCAATGGCAGGAAGAATTTCTTCTCTTGATACCGTATCAATTTTGTTGATGATTAAAATGACCGGAACGCCGATTCCCTGAAGCTGCTCTGCAATATGACGCTCGCCTGCGCCGATAAAAGTAGTTGGCTCTACAAGCCACATAATAGCGTCCACCTCTTTTAAGGTTCGCTCTGCAACCTGCACCATATACTCTCCAAGCTTATTTTTTGCCTTATGGATTCCCGGTGTATCAAGGAACACGATCTGTCCCGTCTTATCTGTATATACCGTCTGGATTCTATTTCTTGTTGTCTGCGGTTTTTTGGAGGTAATAGCAATCTTCTGTCCGATCAGATGATTCATTAAGGTGGATTTTCCCACATTGGGTCGTCCGATAATTGCCACAAAACCAGATTTAAAATTTTCGTTCATTGATTTTCCTTTCATTTACGGCTGACAGAAACAGCCGCTTTCTCAACAGGTAATTAAATTTTTCACTTCTTTAAACATTTCTTTTGATTCTTCTATTTTGCTCTCGCTTCCTACAACACAAATCTGTCCGTCTTCGAGAACCGCCTCAACAAGAGGAGCCAGATTGTGCATATCTTCCACTGTGGCATTTAAAATTTCATCTCTTTCTTTCTGGAGCATTTTTTCTGTCACATCGCAGAAATACGCTGTTTTAGAAAGATTTCCCTGCATCTGAGGGGTTCTTGGAACATCCTTTCCGCTGATGGTTCCGATGATGTATTTTGTCATCTCTCTCTCATCAGCCTGGAAGGTACGGATATAATCTGGAATGCCTTTAAACACATCAAGGGTTCGTACAAGATGCGGATCGCGATAAGAAACAAAATAACTCTCTCCGTTTCTCTTAAATCCGCTCATACAGCCGTATGCACCGCCTTTTACGCGAAGATTCATCCAGAGATAATCATAGCTTAACGCCACTTTTAAAATCTCAAGAGCACCTGTGTAGGAAAGTCCTTTTTTGTGGAAGTTTCCTGTCTGTGCCACATACTGTACCTGTCCGGAGGTTTTTAATCCCTCGTTTTTCTTCTCACAGATAATTGCCTCTCCGAAAGTTTCCGCTGGCTCTGTACAGAGGTGTTTCTTTAAATCTTTACAGAGAGTTTCTACGTTTTCCAGAGACTCCCTTTCTCCTGTGTAGCTTACATGAAAATATTCCGGACGGAGAATCTGTTTCATAAGCTTTTTAAGAGAAGAAACAACCTCTTCTTTTCTGTCCTCAAAATCTTTTTCCAGTTTTTCAATAAAATGATAATAGCCGACACCTGCCATCTCGTCCTGGAAAGCCGCCATAGGCGAAGCATACGAAGCGCCCCGGAGCACAGCTGTGGAATGTCCTGCACTTGCAAGATTTGCCTGTGCCCTTAATTTTACCTGTGCCACAATTTCATAAAGACGTCCAGTATCCTCAAGCTTTGAGGTTTCCAGAATTTCACGGATCATAGCAAAAAGGAAATCCATCTTCGGGTACAGCGCCTTGCCGCGGACAGAAAACATGGCACGGAAACCGTCCTTCGCATCTTCATTGTCAAAAACCTCCACACCACTGTAAATGCCGCCTGTATTTGCATTGATTTCGTTAAACAGCTCTCCGTAGGTATAATGTTCTGTATCTACATATCCGAGAACCGATTTTAAAAGTCCCAGATAATGAGTTTCTTCTTTTGTAAGCGTTCCAAACTCAAAAAGAAGATCAAGATAGCCTATCCCGTTTGTACATACATCGTGATATAAGAAGAGGCTTCCGTCCAAGTTCAGTTCCTCATTTGTAAGATGTGCCGCTTCTTTTTTGATGTCCTCTCTTTTTAACATAGGAATACAGGAAAGTGCCTCCGGCTCTTCCTCCTCTTCCTGGTACGCTTCCAATGCTTTTGTTTTCTCCACCAGGTTCTGAAGCTCTTCAGGGGAAAGGCTCTTTCTGTAGGCTTCCAGCTTTTCTGCCAGAGCTTTTTCTCTCTCTGCCTGAAGACCTTTTTCCGGCACAAGAGTGAGAACAGAGCCGTGTGGATTATCAAGAAGATATTTCTGGATCAATTCCTCAAAATATCCCTCATGGACCGCTTTTTTCAGAGCCTCAAATACAGAAAGCTGCTGCACCTGGGCAAACGGCTTTTCATCGTCATAGAGCCAGTCTCCAAGAATATCAAGGCTGTACATTAATCCCTTTGGATAGGAAGAAAAATCTGCTTCTCTATAACGGAATTCCATATAGTTGATTCCAGCTTCCACTGCCTTTTTGTCAATTCCGTTTTTCACAATATCCGCAAGTACGTTTCGGATTACGGAAACAAATTCTTCTTTTTTATCTGCATTTGCACCTTTTGCAACCACAGTAAAATAAGGCTGTAAAATCCCATCGTCAAAAGAACCATAAATATCTTTTCCGATTTTCGCATCAAGAAGAGCTTTTTTAAGGGGTGCGCCCGGAGCGCTTAAAAGTGCGTAGTCCAGAACTTCAAACGCCATACATTTTAAATTGTCTGTAGCTGTTCCCGCTACCATATTATAAGAAAGATATGTGTTATCTTCTTCTCCCTCCTGTTCAGATACAGGATAAGGAACGGTAATATCTTTATATGCAGAAAATGCTTCCTGTTCCGGAATCGTGGAATCTACAGAGAGCGCATCAAAGGAGGAAAGATATTTTTTGTCGATAAAATCCAGTTTTTCCTCCATATCCATATTTCCATAAAGATAAATGAAGCTGTTTGACGGGTGGTAATATTTTCTGTGGAAATCAAGAAATCCTTCATATGTCAGTTCCGGGACATTCTCCGGATTGCCGCCAGACTCGCAGCCATATGGCGTATCCGGAAAAAGAGAGTTCATAATTTCTCTTTCCAGCACCTCGTCCGGTGAGGAAAACGCACCTTTCATCTCATTATATACCACACCGTTATATTTCAAAGGTCCTTCCGGTTTTTCCAGCTGATAGCTCCAGCCTTCCTGACGGAAAATCTCCTCTTTTTTATAAATGTTCGGATAAAAAACAGCATCCAGATATACATGCATCAGATTCTGAAAATCCTGGTCATTGCAGCTTGCCACAGGATAACAGGTTTTATCCGGATATGTCATGGCATTTAAAAACGTATTAAGAGAACCTTTTACCAGCTCCACAAAAGGATCTTTTAAAGGAAATTCCCTGGAACCGCAGAGAACACTGTGCTCCAGAATGTGTGCCACACCCGTACTGTCTTTAGGCGGTGTTCGAAATGCAATATTAAATACTTTATTTTCATCATCATTTTCAATAAGAAGAACCCTTGCCCCTGTTTTTCTGTGGCGAAGAAATGTTCCTTTGGAATGAATATCTGTAAGATTCTCTTCTTTTACCACTTCATACGCTGTAAGATTTTCTGTTTTCATGGTTGCCTCCTGGTAATTTCTATTTTTCTTTCATTCTTGAACGCCCTGCCGGAATTCCGGCAGGGCGGTTTGATACCATATCACATTTTTATTTCAATCCGCCTTCTCCCGGAAAATGAAGCTCATACATTTCCCTGGCAGCTTTAACAATTAGTTCCAGTTCCTTTTCCATGCCAAGGGAAGCAGGAAGAACAATAGCAGTCTCATACATATCCTTCTGAAGCTTTGCTTTCGCCTTATCATCACTCATAGTCATAATGCCGCAGAGCATACTTGTATAAGATTTATCGGACTCACAAAGCTCCATATATGTTTTTACAAGATGGCAGCACTCTCTGTATAACAGCTCTCTCTCCTGCTCACTTCCGTTTGCAAATTCCTGGAACTGAAGCTTTTTAAGCTGTTTTTCTATATCTTTTCTCGCGCCTCTTGCACCGAAAAATTTATTTCCCGCATTTCTGTTAAATTCCATGATCATCCACAGAGCCAGAAAACCGTCTGCTCTGTCATCACCGCCTGTCTCTGCCTTATCTTTATAGCGGATCTCCCATATTTTTTTACGGATTTCATTATTCTCCAGCTCTTCTCCCTGTGCGATGGAGTTTTCCAGAAGCTGTTTTCTTTTCAGAGGGTCATGCTCCCTGTAGTATTGTTCGATTGTTGGTGTATCCATCTGTCCTCCTGTCACGGTTTCTCGTAAGTAAGCTCAGTCTCTGCAAGAGAAAGCGCCTCTTCGATCACCTGATCCATATCCATATATCTGTACATACCGAGACGTCCGCCAAAGATCACGTTCTTTTCCTTCATGGCAAGACGCTCATACTGTGCAAAGAGATCTGTATTTTTCGGGTCGTTCACCGGATAGTAAGGCTCCTCTCCTTTTTCCCATTTTGCAGGATACTCTCTTGTGATAACTGTCTTTGGCTGGGTTCCGAAATCAAAATGCTTATGCTCAATGATTCTTGTGTACGGAACTTCGTAATCTGTATAATTGACAACTGCATTTCCCTGATAATTTTCCATATCAAGTGTTTCTGTCTCAAAACGAAGAGAACGATATTCCAGCTCACCGTAGCAGTAATCGTAATACTGATCGATCATACCGGTAAAAAGAACCTTGTCTGCCTGAGCGGAAAGCTCTTCCCTGTTATCGAAGAAATCGGTATTTAAGCAAACCTGCACTCCTTCCAGAAGCTTTTTGATAATTCTTGTATATCCTCCCTTTGGAATACCCTGATACGGATCCTTAAAATAATTGTTGTCATATGTGTAGCGAAGAGGAAGACGTTTGATAATAAACGCCGGAAGATCCTTACATTCTCTTCCCCACTGCTTTCTTGTGTATCCTTCCACAAGCTTTTCATATACGTCCTGACCTACAAGGGCAAGCGCCTGCTCTTCCAGATTGCGCGGATGTGTAATATGCATTCTTGCAATCTGCTCCTGTACCTTTGCCTGTGCTTCCGCCGGAGTTTTTACTCCCCACAGCTGATGAAAGGTATTCATATTAAACGGCATATTGTAAAGCTCGTCCTTATAAATAGCAATCGGAGAATTAATAAAATGATTAAATTCCGTAAACTGATTAATATACTCCCATACGTGCTTTCTTGAAGTGTGGAAAATATGCGCACCATAACGATGTACCTGAATGCCCTCCACCTCTTCTGTATAAATATTTCCTCCGATATGGTCTCTTCTGTCGATCACGAGACAGGTTTTGCCGCAACGGGTTGCCTCATGGGCGAATACTGCACCAAAAAGACCTGCGCCGACAATTAAATAATCGTATTTTTTCATGAAACAGCACCTTCTCCTTTATTTTCAAATTGGTATTATCATAACATATTTTACCTGAAAATGATACCCCGAAGTTTTCTCCTTCGTTTTCTGCCCTTTCGAAGATACACATTTTTTATATACCAGATTACCGTATCTTCCCCGTAATCATTTAAAATGCGCAGAAGCCCCTCCAGCTCTCTTTTTGTCTGAGGGTGGATAAACCAGAGGGAATCCTTTCCCTTTCTGTAATATTCCAAAGGCTTTTCCTGGGTGTAGGCATCCCCCATATACGTTCTGCAGGCGCTGATTCTGTCCATGATCATTTCCGCCACATATTTTCTTGGCATCTGCGCTCCCATGATCACATGCTCTCCGTCAAGAGAATAATCTACCCAGTGTTCAAAATGATGGCGATTTCTTCCCTTATGATGAAGCCAGGACGTAGAAACACCTGTTGCCTCTCTCTCCGCATTATTCGGGCTTCTGTCTCCCTGATAATATTTACAGCCTACAAGAAACTCTGTGGGAGAATACTTTGACAGGTCGTGAAGAAGTCCCTGTTTGTAAAGTCCTACTCGAAAACAGTATTTCATAACCATCAGTTTATGCTTTGTAATTGTTTTAAAATGCCCCCAGGCTTTCATTTTGTCTTTTCCTCCTGTCTTCCTGTCAAAACTACGATCGTGCGTGGTGCTGCCGTTACCGTCTTTTTATATTCTTCCTCTGATGGAAGGAATTTTCCGCCCTCTTTTAAATCTCCGGTATCTGCCACCTTTTTCCAGGAATAACCTTCCGGAAGATTGGGAAGAGCCAGGCTTCTTTCTTCCCAGTGAAAGTTATAACCAACATAAATAAACTCGTCTTTCCCCTCTTCTTCGTAAGCGCTGTAATACATCACCCCAAAAAGACGGCTTGTATTTTCATAGCTTACATACCATGCCCGCTCCCCGTGGAAAGATATATCAGGAAAACCCTTTGCAAGGTAATCTGTCCCCCTTAATTCCTTCGGCATATGAAGAATGGAATGAGAAGCGCGAAAAGAAAGGGCATTTTTTACAAACTGAAAAAGCGAGTCGTTTCTTTTTAATCCCTTCCAGTCTGTCCAGCCAACCGGATTATCCTGACACCAGGCATTATTATTTCCCTCCTGAGAATTTCCTGTCTCATCTCCTGCATAAATCATGGGGACCCCCTGACTTAAAATCATCATAAGGAAGGCGTTTCGTATCTGACGTTCACGCATCTGGCGCACTGCAAGCTTTCTTGTCTTTCCCTCAATTCCACAATTCCAGGAATAATTATAGCTGCTGCCGTCTTCGTTATTTTCTCCGTTTTCCTCATTATGTTTATAATTATAGCTTACAAGATCGTGAAGAGTAAAACCGTCCTGACATGTAATAAAGTTTACCACTCCATGAAAACCGCTGTTTTTTCGTACATGCCAGAGAGCCCCTTCTGTCATTCCCTCATCACTTTTTAAAAATCTTCGCATATCCTCAAGAAAAGAGCGGTTGTATTCTGCAAGAACACGTTTTTTCGGTTCTTTTCCGCCATAAAATCCCGAAAAATCGTATCCTGCCATCATAATCTTTGTATCCGAAAGGATCCCGTCCCTTAAAATCAGCTCTGCCGGAACGCCATCTCCCTGAACATGAAAACCATCTATATGATAATACGTTTTCCAGAACTGCAGCGCTCGAAGAGCTGCAAAAGGATTTGTTTCTCCCGGAAAATAGAATTCCATAATACATTCCATACCGGCTTTGTGAAGGGCTTTTATAAAATCTCTTACCTCGTTTTGAACCTTGTCCTCTGTACAATAGGCTCTTTTGGGAGAAAGATAATAGCCGGGAGCATATCCCCAGTAATTTACCCTCCCGTTTTCTTTTCTGTCTGTGATATATTCTTTTTCTCCCTCCTGCTTTACTGGAGGAACTTCAAGAAATTCATATGCCGGCATCAGCTCCAGAGTGTTGACGCCAAGCTCCTTCCAGTAAGAGATCATTTCTGTAAGACCGGCAAACGTGCCTTTTTTTCTTCCAAGATTTGGAACAAGTTTTGTATAACCTCTTACATGAAGCTTATAAAGTACCATATTTTCATAGGAGATTCCCGGCGGCTTATCGCCTTCCCAGGAATATTTTTCTTCCGGAAGAAATCCGCAGCGCACCTTGTGCACATCTTCTGTCCTCTCTCCGAAATGCTTTTTTCCTCTGATACAGTAGGCAAAAGGATCCTGATATATTTTTCCGTCGATTTCATAATTATATTCATACGCCTCTCCGGAAATCCCCTTGACTTCCATAGCGCAGATTCTTCCCATTTTCTCTTCTTCCGGAAAGGGAAGAATATATTTGGGAGCCTTTCCTCCCTTTTTATAAAGAAGAAGCTTCACTGTTTCTCCTTCCGGCACATCAAGAGCAAAATTATATCCTTCTGCTGTGCGGTTTGCCCCCAGAAGAAAAGGATTTCCCTTCTCTGTCAACAACATACTTTCCTCTCCTCTCAGCTGTTTTCCATATTTATTGTAAGCTCTACCGGACAGTGGTCTGAACCCATGATCTCGCTGTGTATCTTCGCATCGTCAAGCCTTGGCGCAAGAGAAGGAGAAACGAGAAAATAGTCAATTCTCCATCCTGCATTTTTCTCTCTTGCTTTAAACCGGTAAGACCACCAGGAATATGCCCCCTCAAGCTCCGGATAAAAGTAACGGAACGTATCAATGAAACCGCTTTCCATTACTGTAGAAAAACAGGCTCGCTCTTCGTCTGTAAAGCCCGGATTGTTTCTGTTTGTTTTCGGGTTTTTAATATCCTTTTCCGTCGCTGCCACATTAAAATCACCGCAAATAATCACAGACTTCTTTTCCTGAAGCTTTAAAAGGTAAGAAAGAAAATCTTTTTCCCACTGCATTCTGTATTCCAGACGGCGAAGCTCGCTCTGAGAATTTGGAGTATACACCGTAACCATGTAAAAGTCCTCAAATTCCAGGGTGATCACTCGTCCTTCTTTATCATGCTCCTCAATACCCATTCCATAAAAAACAGAGAGTGGCTCTTTTTTTGTAAAAACAGCCGTTCCCGAATATCCTTTTCTGTTTGCATAATTCCAGTACTGATAATATCCGGGTAATTCCAGCTTTACCTGTCCCTGCTGGCATTTTGTTTCCTGAAGGCAGAAAATATCTGCGTCCAGTTCTTGAAAGCGCTCTTCAAAGCCTTTTGTAAGGCAGGCGCGGATTCCGTTTACATTCCAGGAAATTAATTTCATCTATGTTAGTCTCCTTTATTTTAAATATCGTGTTTTCGTACATGAGTGATGTTGTACATAAATAATGCCCAACGGATTCTTCCATTCTTCTCACTTTCACTGGCATCATATAAATATTCTATCATATTTTCTCCGCACAACAAATGTTTTTGTGATATAATTAAGAAAATTATTTAGGAAAAGAGGAAAGAAAATGGAAACTTATGAAATCTTTAAAGACCTTGCCATTATTCTGATTTCCGCAAAGCTTTGCGGTCTTCTTGCGGGTAAGCTCCACGCTCCCCAGGTTGTGGGCGAGATCATCGCCGGTCTTTTGATCGGTCCCAGTATTTTAGGACTGGTACAGCAAAATGAGCTTATAAGCGGCATGGCAGAAATCGGCGTTGTGCTTCTTATGTTCTTTGCAGGTCTTCAGACGAATCTCCGTGATTTAATGCGGACAGGCTGGAAAGCGCTTCTCATCGCCTGTGCCGGTGTATTTGTTCCCCTTGCAGGCGGTTATCTCCTTCACAGTGCTTATTACGGCTTTGCTCCAAGCGACTCTTCCCAGTTTTATGCTTCTGTTTTTATCGGCGTCATTATGACAGCTACTTCAGTAAGCATTACTGTTGCCTCCCTTCAGGAGCTTGGATACCTGAAATCAGAAACAGGAACTACCATTATGAGCGCTGCCATCATTGACGATGTAATCGGCATCATTGTTCTTACTTTTGTTATTGGTATGAAGGATCCGTCCTCAAAACCGTCCTCCGTTATCATCAGCACTGTTCTTTTCTTCCTGTGCGCGGTTCTTTTTGGGGTAATCATTTACAAGCTCTTCGCCATACTGAACAAATATTATCCACATACAAGAAGAATTCCGATTTTTGGTTTTGTTCTGGCATTTGCTATGGCGTACATAGCCGAAAAATACTTCGGTATCGCAGATATTACAGGCGCTTATGTGGCAGGTATTGTCCTGTGCAGTATTGATGATTCCGAATATATTGCAAGAAAGGTGGACGTAAGTTCCTATATGCTGTTTGCCCCTATGTTTTTTGCAAGTATCGGTCTGAAAACAGATATTGAAGATATGAGTTCTTCCCTTCTTATTTTCTGTATTCTGTTTGTAATTGTAGCTCTTATTACAAAGATTGTAGGTTGCGGTCTCATGTCAAAAATTCTCGGTTTCTCTACAGGAGATTCCCTGAAAATCGGTGTGGGAATGATGACGCGAGGAGAGGTTGCCCTTATTGTTGCACAAAAGGGGCTTTCTGTGGGAATGATTGAATCAAAATACTTTACTGCAGTTATTCTCCTGATCCTTGTTTCTTCTATTGTCACACCGATCGTGTTAAAGCTTCTTTACAGAAAACACGCTTAGTATTGCTTTCCCCGAACGCTTCTGTTACAATGTGCTTATAAAAGAAAGCGAGGATAAATTTATGAGTGACGAATTATTTAACAACGGCGGCTGTGACCCAAGTGACTGCGCTTCCTGTCAGGCAGGCTGCAGCTCCTGCGGATCTGATTTTGAAGAGCACCGCACCATTACCCTTACTATGGACGATGATACAGAAGTAGAATGTGCGGTTCTTACCATATATCCGGTAAACCAGAAGGAATACATTGCCCTCCTTCCTCTTGACGAAAATGGTCAGAGTGAAAGCGGCGAGGTTTATCTTTACACCTTCTCCCGTACAGAAAACGGAGATCCAATGCTTGCCAACATCGAAGATGATGCAGAATATCAGGCTGCCGCAGAAGCATTTGACTCTATTTTAGAAAATGCCAAAACAGTAGCAGAAGGTGCTCCGGAAGAGGAATGAGCCCTTTCATAAATTTTCATAAAAATATCCCGGAAGAATTTAAGTATCTTCCGGGATATTTTTATCTTTATTTTGTTGTACTTCCAAAACCACCGTTCCGAACACCTTCTGCAGCGTCGTC
>JAUNAX010000186.1 GCA_030527365.1 Eubacteriales bacterium
TGCCACGGCAACATCTGCCGCAGTCCAATGGCTGAATTTATTTTAAAAGATATGGTTTCGAAACGAAACATGGAAGAACAGTTTTATATTGAATCAGCAGCAACAAGTACAGAGGAAATCTGGAATGGAATCGGAAATCCCGTATATCCGTCGGCAAGAGAGGAATTGGCGAAGCATGGTATTCGCTGTGACGGAAAACGGGCAGTTCAGTTAAAGAAAAGTGATTATGAGAAATACGATTATATTCTGGGTATGGAAGAAAGAAATATCCGCAATATGATGCGTATTTTGGGAAATGATCCGGAAAATAAAGTAAAACTATTTCTTTCTTACAGCAGTCGTCCGCGGGATATTGCGGATCCCTGGTATACTGGGGATTTTAGGGTAACATACCGGGATATTGTAGAAGGTTGTGAGGGATTTTTGAAATATCTGAAAGAAAATGGAATGCTGTCTCATTAAGAAATTAATGTTTTGTCGAACGAATTTTCTTTACAAACAAATAAACATCATCTATACTGTAAGTACAGTAGCTCAAGGGAGTGTCTGCTCCCTTATTTTGTGCATAAAATCCTTGTTTAGGAAATTGCGTGTACAGGAAATCTATTTTATCCGGGCATTCTGTCCGACCTTTATTCACAAAGAAAGAAGGAATTGCATATGGAATTGATGTATGAAGAATTTGTAGGGAAACTACGCCTTGTTTTAAAAGAGACAATGCGGATTTCGGAGGAAAAGATTTATTTTCAGGAAAAAGGCGGACCGTATACGCCCGCAGGAGATAAATTATTTATAGAGCTTACAGGTCATGATGGGACGAAGGAGGTGTGTGGATTTTATACGGAAGATTTATACGAACGGTATCGCAATGATATTTCTATGGAAGAAATTGCGGAGATAATTATGATTCAAATTAAAAAGGTTTCCGGAGAAGAATTTGTAAAAATAGCAGAAAGGCTCAGCGCATATGAAAAAGCAAAAGATTATCTTTTTATACGTCCTCTGAATTTAAAAAAGTATGAAGAAAGCTTGAAAGGAGCTGTTTATGCGGCAGAAGGGGAAATTGCTCTTGTGCTGTATATGAAAATATCAGAAGATGGAGAAATGGTAAACAGCACAAAAGTTATGAGGAGATTTGTGGCTGGATGGGGAAAGAATGTGGTGGAAGTATTTAAGGAAGCGGTATACAACACATATCGAATGTCTCCTCCAAGGATTTATGAATGGCAGAAACTCCTCTGTAATCCGGCATATGAAGGGGAGGAATTTATGGAAAAAGATATAAATCTCAGAAAAGATGCAGTGAGGGGGAATTGTCTCAGCACGGTAAAAAAGACAAATGGTGCGGTTGCCGTATTTTTGCCGGGTGTGGCGAAACGCCTGAGTCAGCTGTTGGATGCGGATTTGTATCTGGCATTTACAAGTATTCATGAGGTAATGGTTCATAATGCAGATCTGGTTTCTCTGGAGGACTTAAAAGAAGTTCTGGCAGAGACGATTCGGGAAGCTACGGAAGAAGAGGACTATTTATCTTCGCACATCTATCGTTATAGTCAGACAACAGGAGAATTTACCTGTCTGTAGGGAAAATGCAGGACATTTACAAAAAAACGGCATATCTTATTATATAGAAGATAAGAAAGGAAGAAAAGGTATGCCGTATTCAATTATGCTGGATGCAGGTCATGGAGGAGCTGATCCGGGTGCAGTTTATGAGGGGCGTCAGGAAAAAGATGATAATTTGAAGCTTGCTATGGCTGTTGGAAAAATTCTGGCAGATAATGGAATAGATGTTTTGTACACAAGAACAACCGATGTATATCAGACACCGTTTGAAAAGACGCGTCTTGCAAATCAGGCAGGAGTCGATTATTTTATTTCTTTTCATAGAAACAGCAGTCCGCAGGCGAATCAGTACAATGGAGTGGAGGTGCTTGTTTACGATAAAAGTGGTGTAAAGTACGAAATGGCGCAGAATATTGTAGGCGCACTTGGAGAACTGGGTTTTCGGGAAATCGGAGTGAAGGAAAGACCAGGGCTTGTGGTGCTTAGAAGAACTAAAATGCCTGCTTTATTAGTTGAGACAGGATTTATCAATTCTGACACAGATAATCAGCTCTTCGATGACAAGTTTCAGGAGATTGCAGAAGCAATAGCGGAGGCAATTACAGGAACGCTTGATGAAGAAACAGTAGAGTCTCCTTTGTATTACAGAGTGCAGGTGGGTGCTTTCCGAAACAGGGAAAATGCCGACAGGCTGGTGTATCAGCTTACAGATAAGGGGTTTCCGGCGTTTCTTCTATATGAAGATGGTCTTTATAAAGTGCAGGTGGGTGCTTTTTTGCAGCTTGGAAATGCAATTCGTATGGAACAGCGTCTTCGTGACGCGGGATACAGTACTGTGATTGTCACAAAATAAGTGTTGTGGTAGAATAGAGGAAAAAGCACAGGCAGGTAAAATATGGAAAGATACAGAGCATTTTTAAAAGAGATAGAGGATTTTATTTTTGTGGAGGATAGTCCGGAAAAGTCAGATGTGATTTTTATTCCGGGAAACGGGTATCCTCATATGGCAGAAAGAGCTGCACAGCTTTATAAGGAAAATTATGCGCCGTATGTACTGCCAAGTGGAAAGTACAGTGTGACAAAAGGTCGTTTTTCCGGAGTGCTTGCAAAAAAAGAAAAATATAAGGGAATGTTTTCAACAGAATGGGAGTTTTTAAGAAGTGTGCTTCTGGAAAATGGAGTTTTGGAACAGGCAATTCTTCGTGAGGAAAATGCAACTTTTACGTATGAGAACGCCCTGTATTCTAGAAAGGTAACAGATGCGGCCGGGATTGTTGTAAGAAAGGGTATTCTTTGTTGTAAAGCCTGCCATGCGAGAAGGTGCAAAATGTACTATCAGAGAGCATATCCGGAAACAGAATTTTTTGTATGTGCATCTAATGTGGATGGAATTACAAGAGAAAACTGGAACAGTACAGAAGAAGGTATACAGGCAGTAATGGGAGAACTTGAGAGGATTATCCGGCAGTTTTCGCTGTTGATGCCGAAATAAAAAAATAAGAAAGCCCTGAACTTTGTTTT
>JAUNAX010000025.1 GCA_030527365.1 Eubacteriales bacterium
CTTTTTATGAAATATCTCCTTGATGTGTTTTATTATAACACATTTTTCTCTTTACCTGTAATCTATATTTTAGTTTTATACAAATTTCAGAAATGTTATAAGTTCTTTTTCCATGCTCTTTTTCTCCTTCCATAAAGAATCACTCCGATACACGCCACAACAAACTCTGTTGCAGGAAATGCAAGCCATAACCCGGTTGTCTCAAATAACGCGGAAAGAAGAAACGCCATTGGAATAATCAGAAGAAATCCTCTCATAAAAGAAATAATGTTTGCAGGCTTCGGTACGTCTGTAGAAGTAAAATATACCATTGTCACAATATTAAATCCTGCAAAAGCACATGCTGTAAAATAAAGCTTCATTCCGTAAACTGCAATTTTCTGCAGTTCCATATTTCCCTCGCTGTTAAACGCAGCCGCAATTCCGTTCGCCCATATAAAAATCCCGGCATATATTATAATAGAAAGAACTCCCACAGTACAAAGAGCATAATGATAAATTTTCTGGATTTCTCTTCTTTTCTCCATTCCGTAATACTGGCTGATAAGAGGCTGGATTCCCTGAGCAATTCCGTTAAAAACAGATATAACAACACAGGAAATATTAGCTACCACTCCATAGGCTGCCACTCCAATGTTTCCTCTAAGTTTTAACATAATAAGATTAAATACAACAATGACTATTCCTGATGACAGCTCCCCTACAAAAGATGGAACTCCACTTGCGAGAATTTTACCTGGAAAACCGTTCCCAAAACTGTTTTTTACAAAATGAAAACTGTTTTTCTTCTTTATGAAGAAAGGCGCAAGCACACAAAGGCTGATTACCGGCGCAAGGCTGGTCGCCACAACTGCCCCGAAAATCCCCATATGAAATGGGAAAATAAAAATGTAATCCAAAATGATATTTGAAAAACTTCCTGTAAGCATTGCCGCCATAGACCTTTGCGGTTCTCCATCATTTCTCACAAAACACAGAATAATGTTATTCAGCATAAATACAGGTGAACAGACAAGAAGCACACGAAGATACGTGCGGCACATTGTAAAGGTCTCCTCTGTTCCTCCAAGAAGCCGCGCAATTCCTGATGAAGCAAAAATTCCAAGTAAAATAAACAGGACTGCAAAGCCGCCTGCCATAAAAATCACATTGGAAAAAATCCGGTTTCCTTTTTCCGTCTGTCCCTGACTTTTTGCTATAGAATATCTTGTTGCCCCACCCATTCCAAGCATCATACCTGTCCCGTGTATCAGGCTGTATACGGGAATAGCGAGATTTAAAGCAGCAAGGCCGCTGCTCCCAAGCCCCTTCGCCACAAAATATGTATCCGCCAGAATGTAACATGACAGACCAATCATGCCCAGCACATTCAAAAACGTGTATTTTCCGTATTGTTTCAAACAGTTTTCCTTCATATTGATTTCCTCCTGATAGTAAACGTTTTTATCCTATCAAAGATAACAGAAAAAGGCAAGACAGCAATTCCAAATCATAAATTTATCTTATTATTAAATTAAAATTGATTATTTTACATTATGGAAGAATCAGGGTATGATAGAGTCAAAGATAAGAAACATCAATACACACTACTGAAAGAGGAGGATCTCATTTTGAAAAAAGACCTTACCCCCAAAACCTTGTGGACACTTTTCAAGTCCATGTTCGTATTAAGCGCCTGCACCTTTGGCGGAGGCTTTGTCATTGTCTCTCTTATGAAAAAGAAATTTGTGGAAGAGCTTCAATGGCTGGAAGAAGACGAAATGCTGGACATTACAGCTATTACCCAGTCCTCTCCCGGTCCCCTTCCTGTAAACGCATCGGTAATCATCGGCTACCGCATGAGCGGTATCCTGGGTTCTGTTGTAGCTGTTCTCGGAACGATTCTTCCCCCTATGGTAATCATTTCTCTCATTTGTGTATTTTACACACAGTTCCGGGAAAACCGCTACATTTCCATTGCACTGCAGGTTATGAGAGCCGGGGTTGCCGCTGTTATCCTCGATGTTACCTGGAATCTTGCGAAACATGTATGGAACAGCCGCTCTGTATTTCATATTCTTCTCATGGCAGTCTCTTTTCTTGCGACATGTTTTATGGGAATCGGAGCAATGTACATTATTCTTACCTGCCTTGCGATTGGAGTGGCAGATGCAGTATATGAAGCGATGAAAAAGAAAGGAGACTGGAACAAATGACACTTTTGATGAAATTATTCTTTTCCTTTATGCAGGTAGGGCTCTTCTCTGTAGGAGGAGGATACGCAGCTATTCCTCTCATTCAGGATCAGATTGTAAATATTCACGGACTTATGACTATGGACGAGTTTTCTGATTTGATTACCATAGCGGAAATGACGCCGGGACCTATTTCCATCAATTCCTCTACTTTTGTGGGAACAAGGCTCGCCGGAGTGGGAGGAGCTGTTCTCTGTACACTTGGCTGCATCATTCCTTCTTTTATTATCTGCCTGACGCTGGCTCACTTTTACTATAAGTACCGCTCCTTTTCAGGGGTACAGAAGGTTCTTTCAGCCCTTCGCCCTGCCGTTGTTGCTCTGATTGGCTCTGCCGGCATTTCCATTCTGACACTGGCGCTTTTTGACACAAGCCTGAAAAACATTGCTCTCCCTGATTTTCGACCTGTAGAATTTATCATCTTTGCAGTGTGTCTCTTCCTCCTTCGCAAATATCAGGAAAAAATGAGCGCTGTAAAAATCATTCTTGGCTCCGGTATTGTAGGAACAGTTGTATATCTTATCCTGGGAGCGCTTCCTCTTTAAGCCCATAAAAAAATTTGCCAGCCGATAATCGGCTGGCAATTTTTTTTATTTATGAATTCCAAGAATCCTCTCTGCATTTTCAATGCGCTCCTTTGTAGGAGGCTCAATGCCCTCCAGAGGATAGGCAATTCCAAGTTCCTTCCACTTATATGCGCCAAGGGTATGGTATGGAAGAACTTCTGTTTTTTCTACATTGTGAAGAGAATGAATAAACTCTGAAAGCTCTCTTAAATATTCATCATCATCTGTACGCTCAGGCACAAGAACGTGACGGATCCATACAGGTTTTTTAATCTCGTCCAGATACCTGGCAAAATCCAGAATATTGTCATTTACCTGCCCTGTAAGAGCCTTATGTTTTTCCCCGTTGATATGCTTAATATCCAGCATTACAAGATCTGTGTACTTCATAAGTTCCTGAAGCTTTCCAAAAAACGGTTCTTCTCTTGTAAAAGGACTTCCGCTTGTATCAATGGTTGTATGAATTCCCTGCTCTTTTGCCTGTCGGAAGAGTTCCAGTAAAAAATCAATCTGGAGAAGGGGTTCCCCACCAGTTACGGTGATTCCCCCCTCATTTCCCCAGTATGCGCGGTAACGCACCGCTTTTTTCAGCAGCTCTTCCGGTGTATGCTTTGTCCCTGCTGACATTTTCCAGGTATCCGGATTGTGACAGAACTGGCAGCGCATGCTGCAGCCTGCAAGAAAAATCACAAATCTCACTCCCGGTCCGTCAACAGAACCAAAGCTTTCCAGCGAATGTACATATCCTGCTGTCACTTTTTATCTCCTTACATGGACTCATGGCAGGTTCTGGCGATAACGTCCATCTGCTGCTCACGTGTCAGGTCGATGAATTTTACTGCATAACCGGATACACGGATTGTAAAGTTTGCGTACTCCGGTTTTTCCGGATGATTCATTGCATCGATCAGTTTTTCTGTTCCGAATACATTCACGTTCAGATGATGTGCGCCCTGATCAAAGTAACCGTCCATTACATTTACAAGGTTGTTTGTGCGTTCCTCATCGTCATGTCCAAGAGCTCCCGGGCTGATTGTCTGTGTATTGGAAATACCGTCAAGCGCCAGCTCATATGGAAGTTTTGCAACAGAGTTTAAGGATGCAAGAAGACCACTTTTCTCTGCTCCGTAAGATGGGTTTGCACCTGGTGCAAGCGGCTCTCCAAGCTTTCTTCCATCTGGAAGACTTCCTGTTGCCTTACCATAAACAACATTTGATGTAATAGTAAGAATGGAAGTAGTCGGTTCAGAATCTCTGTATGTGTGGCATTTGCTTAATTTGTGCATAAATTTCTTCAGCAGCCAGATTGCAAGATCATCTGCACGGTCATCATCATTTCCGTATCTTGGGAATTCTCCCTGTGTATCAAAGTCTACTGCAACTCCGTCTTCATCACGGATTACTTTTACTTTTGCATATTTAATTGCGCTTAAAGAATCTACTACATGAGAGAAGCCTGCGATACCTGTTGCAAAAGTACGTCTTACATCTGTATCAATAAGAGCCATCTCTGCAGCTTCGTAGTTATATTTGTCGTGCATGTAGTGAATCATGTTTAATGTATCTACATACAGTTTTGCAAGCCAGTCCATCATATCATCATAACGTTCCATTACCTCATCAAAGTCAAGGTATTCGGAAGTGATCGGACGGTATGCCGGTCCTACCTGTACTTTTGTCTTCTCATCAATACCACCGTTGATTGCGTAAAGAAGGCATTTTGCCAGGTTTGCACGTGCGCCGAAGAACTGAATCTCTTTACCTGTCTGTGTAGCGGAAACACAGCAGCAAATGCTGTAGTCATCTCCCCATACAGGACGCATAACATCATCGTTCTCATACTGAACAGAGCTTGTTGTTACAGAGATGAGAGCTGCATATTTTTTGAAGTTTTCCGGCAGTCTGGAAGAGTAAAGAACAGTTAAGTTCGGCTCTGGAGACGGTCCCATGTTTTCCAGTGTATGAAGGAAACGGTAATCGTTCTTTGTTACCATAGAACGTCCGTCCTGTCCAAGACCTGCAACCTCAAGTGTTGCCCATACCGGGTCACCGGAGAACAGTTCATTGTAAGAAGGAACACGGGCAAATTTTACCATACGGAACTTCATAACCATGTGGTCTACAAGCTCCTGTGCCTCTTTTTCAGTCAGTGTGCCGTTCTTGAGATCTCTTTCCATGTAAATATCAAGGAAAGTAGAAATACGTCCAACACTCATTGCTGCGCCGTTCTGTGTCTTGATTGCTGCCAGGTAGCCAAAGTACAGCCACTGAGCTGCCTCTCTTGCATCTTTTGCAGGTTTGGAAATATCAAATCCGTAAACGGCTGCCATTTCTTTCATTTCCTTTAATGCACGAATCTGGTCTGCGATTTCCTCACGAAGACGGAAATCTGTACCTTTCATGCCATGTCTTGCATAACGCTCAAAATCATACTGTTTTTTCTCGATCAGGAAGTCAATTCCGTAAAGAGCCACACGGCGGTAGTCGCCTACGATACGTCCACGTCCGTATGTATCCGGAAGTCCTGTGATGATTTTGTTGTGACGCGCTTTCATCATTTCCGGTGTATAAATATCAAATACTCCCTGGTTGTGAGTTTTGTGATATTTTGTAAAAATCTCATGAAGCTTTTCACTTGGCTGGTATCCGTATGTTGTACAAGCCTTCTCTGCCATGTTGATTCCGCCGTAAGGCATGAATGCACGTTTCAGAGGTTTATCTGTCTGAAGTCCTACAACTGCCTCCAGATCCTTCATGTCTTCGTCAATGTATCCTGGACCATATGCGGTAAGCCCGGAAACAACTTCTGTTTCCATGTCAAGAACGCCGCCTTTTGCACGCTCTTCCTTCTGCAGCTCCTGAAGTTTTCCCCACAGTTTATCAGTTGCCTCTGTCGGTCCCTCAAGGAAAGATGCGTCTCCCTCATAAGGTGTATAATTGCACTGAATGAAATCGCGCACATCAACGGATTCCTGCCAATTTCTGCCTTTAAATCCTGCCCACTGTTCACGGTTTGCCATGATTGGTCCTCCTTTAAATTTATCTTAATTTCGTTTTTTCTGTTCACGAGCCAAGTATAACATCACGTTAAATAAAAGACAATCCATTTTCCGGCTGTTTTGAATTTAATACAATTCTGGACTATGAAAATATAGTTTTGTATTTTTTTCAGTACATTTTCACGCTTTCACCGCCCACCGCATTTTCGTAGAGCGGGCACGGCTGTTTCTCGCACACTCTTCTGCTGACGGACGAATCACGTCTTTACAGATTTCGCTGTATTCCCCTTCTTTATAAAAATTCTTAAAAGATTTTTTTACCAGTCTGTCCTCTCCTGAGTGGAAAGTAAGGATTGCCACTCTTCCGCCCGGTGCAAGAACAGCAGGAAGTTTTTCCAGAAATTCGTAAAGAACCTCAAATTCACTGTTTACATCTATGCGCAGCGCCTGGAATGTCCTCTGGCATGATTTTTTCACTGCTTCTTTTCTCTCCTCTTTTGGAATAAAAGAAAGAGCCTCTTCAATCACCTTCTGAAGCTGAGTCGTCGTCTCGATTTCTCCTCCCTTTTTCAGCGTTGTGATAATCTTTCCTGCGATTTTTTCCGCGTAAGGCTCGTCTGCATTTTCTATGAGCATTCCTGTAAGCTCTTCAAAATCTACCTCTTTTAAACGCTGTGCTGCACTTGTTCCTTTTGTGGGATTCATGCGAAGGTCAAGAGGGCCTTCTATTTTATAAGAAAAACCTCTGTCCGGATTATCAATCTGCATGGAAGATACCCCTAAATCAGCCAGAATAAAATCAAATTTACCTGCTTCTTCTGCCACCTTATCAATATCTTTAAAATTCATAAGTTTCACCGTCAGAATTTCCGGTCCGAAGCCCTGCTTTAAAAGACGCTCCTTCGTTTTTTCTGATTCAATCGGATCTACATCGAGAGCATAAAGATGTCCCTGCCCGTTCAAACATTTCAGCATTTCCTTTGTATGACCGCCGTACCCAAGGGTTGCGTCAAGTCCCCTCTGTCCTGGCTGGATCTGAAGAAAATCAAGAATTTCCTTCACACAGATAGAGATGTGCATTCCTGCAGGCGTACTTCCTTTGCTGATTACCTTTGAAATAGTATCTGCGTATTTCTCCGGCTGCAGCTCTTTATATTTTTCTTTATAATTTCTTGGGTGTGTACCAGAATAACGCACCCGTCTCTTATGCTGTTTTTCTTGCATTTATATGGCTTCCTCCATTTCCCTGTTTTCTATCTACATTCTAACAGACCCACAAAAAAATCTCCACCTTATCCTGTTTTTTCATCATACTTTATTTTAAATCAGGTCTTCTCAAAATCGTATACGCAAACAAACAGGCTGTACACGAAATCAATCATGCACAGCCTGTATATTTATTATCTTTTACTGTTTTACACCTAAACGGACAAGCGCTCTCTGTAGCTTCGCCTCCGCAATTTTATACTCACGATCTGTCAGTCCGCCTTTTGAAAGAAGACTCTCTGCGTTTTTCTTTGCTGCTTCTGCTCTCTCTCTGTCAATGTCCTCTTTCCACTCCCAGGTGGTTGCAAGGACACGGCAGGTTCCATTCATAACAGAGAGCATTCCGCCGATACAGGCTGCCTCTTTTCTGCTGCCGTCTTCCAAAATCACATGAGCTTCTCCCATACCGAGAGCAGTACAAAAATTGCAGTGCCCTGCAAGGATTGCCAGATCTCCTGTCATTGCGCGGCACATCACGCGCTCCACGTTTCCTTCAAAAAGAAGCCCGTCCGGTGTTCCGATCCGTAACGGAAATGTCTTCATAGACAGCCTCCTTTACTGCTTCTTCGCTTTTTCAAACACTTCATCAATGGTTCCTGAAAACAGGAAGCAGCTCTCCGGAAGGTCGTCACATTCTCCGTCAAGAATCATCTTGAAACCGCGAATCGTCTCTTTTAACGGAACGTACTGTCCCGGCATACCTGTAAACTGCTCTGCAACAGAAAAGCTCTGTGACAGGAAACGCTGCACCTTACGGGCGCGGTTTACAGTAAGCTTATCCTCCTCAGACAGCTCGTCCATACCCATAATGGCAATAATGTCCTGAAGCTCTTTATATCTCTGCAGCACTCTCTGAACAGAACGTGCCACTTCATAATGCTCTTTTCCAACAACCTCCGGAGCAAGAATACGGCTGGAAGAATCCAGCGGGTCTACTGCCGGATAAATACCCTGACTGGAAATCTCACGGGAAAGTACCGTGGTGGCATCCAGATGAGTAAACGTAGTTGCAGGAGCCGGGTCTGTCAGGTCATCTGCAGGCACATAAACTGCCTGAACTGATGTGATAGAACCTTTTCTTGTAGAAGTAATACGCTCCTGGAGAGCTCCCATCTCTGTAGCAAGAGTCGGCTGGTATCCTACTGCGGACGGCATACGTCCTAAAAGAGCCGAAACTTCGGAACCTGCCTGTGTAAAACGGAAAATATTATCAATAAATAAAAGCACGTCCTGATTTTTCACATCACGGAAATATTCCGCCATAGTAAGACCGGAAAGTCCTACACGCATACGTGCTCCCGGCGGCTCATTCATCTGTCCATAAACAAGGGCAGTTTTATCAATAACACCGCTTTCCTGCATCTCGTTATAAAGGTCGTTTCCTTCTCGTGTACGCTCTCCTACACCTGTGAAAACAGAAAGTCCTCCGTGTGCAGTTGCCACATTATGGATAAGCTCCATAATGAGAACGGTTTTTCCTACACCAGCGCCTCCGAACAGACCGATTTTTCCACCTTTTGCATAAGGGCAGATAAGGTCTACTACCTTGATTCCTGTTTCCAGAATCTCTGTTGCAGGAGTCTGTTCCTCATAGGAAGGAGCCGGACGGTGGATCGCCCATCTCTCCTCTGTTGCAGGCGCCGGTTTATTATCTACCGGGTCGCCCAGAAGATTAAATACTCTTCCCAGACATTCCTCGCCTACAGGAACGGTAATCGGACCGCCTGTATCAACCGCTTTTACACCGCGCACAAGTCCGTCTGTGGAATTCATGGCGATACAGCGCACTGTGTTGTCCCCGGTCTGCTGGGCAACCTCAGCGATCAGCTTTTCGCCCTGATTATCAATTTCTATGGCATTTAAAAGAGCAGGCAGCTCATCGTGTGCAAACCGGATATCCAGAACAGGACCGATGACCTGCACTACCTCGCCAATGTGTTTTTCGCTCATTTTGTTGAATCTCCTTATGATGATGTCTGCATAAGCAGCCATGTCTCCTTAGATGCCTTCCGCACCTCCAACAATCTCTGTGATTTCCTGCGTTATGCTTGCCTGACGCGCACGGTTATAATACAGATTCAGCTTATCGATCATTTCCTCTGCATTTCCCGTAGCAGCTTCCATTGCAGTACGTCTTGCAGCCAGTTCACTTGCCACACTGTCGCAGACGCCTCCGTAAATCAGTCCTGCCAGATACTCCGGCACAATAGCATCAAATACGTCCACTGCATTTGGTTCATATAGAATCAGATTTTCGATTTTTCCTGTTTTCTCCTGCGCTGTAAGATCTGCAAGAGGAAGAATGGACATCACAGACGGAACCTGAGAAAGCATGGAGACAAAGTTTGTGTAGCACAGTTCAATATGACCGTACTTTCCTGCCCGAAATTCCCTGCAGAGAAGATTTGCCATCTCGAAACAGTCTGCAACAGAAATCTCTGCAATTTCTCCAAATGCCTCTGTGATACATTCCACACCTTTCCGGCGGAAATATTCCACAGATTTTTTTCCTACAGGAAGAACCACGTAATCTTTTCCCTCTGCGTCTGCTTCCAGACATTTAAAAAGATTGGCATTATATCCGCCTGCAAGTCCCCTGTCACCTGCAATGACTACATAACAGCTTTTTTTATTTTCAGATTCTCTGGCATATACCGAGGAAAAATCCATATTTCCATTTGCAATATCCTGAAGCGTCTGATGAAGCTCCCGGAAATAAGGCCGGCAGACATCTGCCCGCTCTTTTGCCTTACGCAGCTTGGAGGATGCCACAAGTTCCATCGCCTTGGTAATCTGCATGGTACTCTGTACACTTTTTATACGCAGCTTTACCGCTTTCATGTTATTTGCAGCCATGACCTGTCCTCCTAATCACTTTATTTCTCAGGCTTTGTATCCAGAAAATTATCTGTATATTCGCCCAGAACTTTTTTCAATCTCTCTTCTGTCTCTGCTTCCAGTTTTCCTGTAGAACGGATTTCCTGCATTACGGAAGCTCCTTCTGCATCTGTATCAAGGAAGGTATAAAGACCGGATTCGTAGCTTCTTACGTCCTCAGTTTCCACTCTGGAAAGAATTCCCTTCGTGACCGCATAAAGAATTGCCACCTGCTTCTCAACAGCAACCGGTGCATTCTGGTTCTGTTTTAAAACTTCCACAATTCTGGCTCCCTGTTCCAGACGCGCTTTTGTATCCGCATCCAGGTCAGATCCAAACTGTGCAAAGCTCTGCAGTTCTCTGTACTGAGAATAAATAAGCTTCAATGTTCCGGCAACCTTTTTCATCGCCTTGATCTGCGCGTTTCCACCTACTCGTGACACGGAAATACCCGGGTTTACAGCCGGCATGACACCGGAGTGAAAAAGCTCTGTCTCCAGGAAAATCTGACCGTCGGTAATGGAAATTACGTTGGTTGGAATATAGGCAGAAACGTCTCCTGCCTGTGTCTCAATAATCGGAAGGGCAGTTAAAGAACCGCCTCCGTGTTCCTCGTCCAGCTTTGCCGCACGCTCCAGAAGTCTGGAGTGAAGATAGAAAACATCTCCCGGATACGCCTCACGTCCCGGCGGGCGGCGTATCAGAAGAGAAAGTGCACGGTATGCAACCGCATGTTTACTTAAATCATCATAAATAATAAGAACGTGTTTGCCCTTATTCATAAAATATTCACCCATTGCACAGCCGGAATACGGCGCAATATACTGTAACGGGCTTGCTTCAGAAGCGGTAGCCGCAACTACCATAGTGTAATCCATCGCTCCGTTCTTTGTCAGCGTTTCCACAAGTGTTGCAACGGTAGAACGCTTCTGTCCAATCGCAACATAAATACAGATTACATCTTTTCCCTTCTGGTTGATAATAGTATCAGTTGCCAGAGTGGTCTTTCCTGTCTGACGGTCTCCGATAATCAGCTCTCTCTGTCCTCTTCCAATAGGTACCATAGAGTCGATCGCCTTGATTCCCGTCTGGAGAGGCTCGGAAACAGACTGTCTCTCACAGATTCCCGGAGCCGGGCTCTCGATCGGTCTGTATTCCTCTGTTAAAATTGGTCCAGCTCCGTCAATGGGCTGTCCAAGTGCATTCACCACGCGCCCGATCATTGCATCGCCAACCGGAACAGAAACAACCTTTCCGGTTCGTTTTACAGTCTGACCTTCTCCGATGTTTTCATCAGAGCCGAACAATACGATAGAAACACTGTTTTCTTCCAGGTTCTGCGCCATTCCGAAGCTTCCGTCCTCAAATTCCAGAAGCTCTCCTGCCATACAGTTTACGAGACCGCTGGCTCTGGCAATTCCATCACCAACCATTAAAATCGTTCCTGTCTCATTCTGTCGGATTGCATTGTCGTAATATTTGATCTGGCTGCGGATGACTTTGGATATTTCTTCAGGTTTTAATTGCATGTTTCCATTCCATCCTTTAAACAATTATTTCATTCAGTTTCCTGGAAATGCCGTCCAGACGGCTCTGCACCGTTCCGTCAAGCTGTTTTCCTTCTAATTCCACACGCAGACCTGCCAACACAGAAGCATCTGTCTTCTGCACCAGCTTTACTTTTTTTCCGCTCATCTTTTCCAGTTTCGCTGTTAAAAGCTCCATCTGCCTGTCTGTAAGAGGCACTGCACTTGTAACAGAAGCCTCCGCAATATTATTGTCTGCATAATACCGCCGGGTAAATTCCTCACAGCAGCCTGCAAATTCGTGGATAAGATTCTTATCACACAGCAGTTTTAAAAAATTCACCAGATAGCGCTCTGCCTGTGTGCCGAAAGCCTTTTCAATCAGCTCCGTCCTTTCTTTTTTAGGAATGGACGGCTCTCCAAGAAGATGCAGATATTCCGGTGTTTCCCTGAATATCTTACGAACTTCCTCCATCTCTTCCAGAATCACGTCGGAGAGCTTCTCCTCTGCGGCAAGGTCGTACAGACTGCCGCCGTATAATCTGGCAGTCCGGGTCATGATGCCTCACCTACATTCGTTATAAACTCATCAATCAGTTTCGCGTGGTCTTCCTCGCTGATTTCTCTCTCGATTACCTTACCTGCAATTTCCATTGCCATGCCGCCGATTTCGCCTTTAATTTCGTTGACAGCTTTTCTCTTTTCCTGGGCAATGTCAGCCTCTGCCTTTTCTTTCATTGCTGCAGCCTGAAGAGCTGCGTCTTTTAACATCTCTTCACTTTGAACAGCCGCCGTTTTCTGGGCAGTTGTAAGAATCTCGTTTGCCTTATTCTTTGCATCCTGCATATTTTTCTCATACTCTTCCTTCATTGCAAGAGCCTCATCTTTCGCCTTTACAGCGTCCTGAATCTGCGCGTCTGCCTTTGCTCTGCGCTTTTCCAGCATCTCGTTAATAGGCTTGAAAAGAAAACGTTTGATCAAATATACCTGGATAAAAAGGTTTAAAATCGTTGCGATAAAATTCCACGGCACAATCGTTACTAAATCCTGTACCTGCATTCCTGTAACCTCCTGTTCCTGCCGGTCCTTCTGCTCCCTTGGAACAATTTATCAGCTCAGGAATTTCATGAACATACCAGGAGCAACAAAAATAAGAAGAAGACCGGTTACAAAACCGTAAATACCTGTTGTCTCTGCGATTGCACAGCCAAGAAGCATAGTAGAAGTAACTTCACCTTTGCATTCCGGCTGGCGTCCGATTGCTTCCAGAGCCTTTGCAACAGCATTACCTTCACCAATACCAGGTCCGATACCGGAAATCAGGGCACAGCCCGCACCGATTGCACATCCTGCCAACGCGATACCTTTTGCAAGTAACTGAAAATCCATAATAAAATCCTCCTGTAAAATGTATTTGTTTTATTGAATCTCTGTTTAAAACTCCGTTTATTCCTCCGCTGCATTTGCAATGTACATAACAGTAAGCATACAGAAGATAAACGCCTGCATTACACCGGAAAACCAGTCAAAATAAACGGACAGGATCGCCGGTATACCCACATCAAGAATGGGGATTTTTGATAAAACGTCTCCCAGGACTCCCGGAAGAATTCCAAGGACTGCCGAGCTTGCTACTGCCAGAGCACCATAAATTAGCCCATTGATAACTACGCCCGATAAAATATTTCCAAAATGACGACACGCCATACTTACAGGCGTTGCCAGCTCAGACAGAATATTAAACGGCGTCATAATGGCGATTGGTGTGGTAAAACCTTTCAGATAACCACCAAATCCGTTTGTCTGAATCTTCTGTGCTGTAATCATAATAAAGACTACAACTGCCCAGGCAGCTTCCGTTGAAAGGTCTGCCGTCGGACTTCGAAGACCGATAAGACTTATCAGGTTCGACACAACACTGGTAGCAAAAAGAGCCGCGATAAAAGGAATGAGATAACTGAATTTCTCTCCCATATTTCCCACAACAAAGTTATTGGCTTTCTCCACAATAAATTCTGCCAGAGCCTGCCGTTTGGAAATATTCTCTTCCTTCAGATCGTGAGTCAGCCAGATACAGAGACCTGTTATCAGAATCATAACGATCCAGCTCACCACCATTGTTTCACTGATGCGGAGCTTTCCAAGAACAGGAAGTTCAAGAGGCAGCTCCCAGAGTATTTTCGCACCGGTAACATCTAGTTCCATATGTTTCCACCTCCCATCTTTGATTTATTTTTTCTCATATTTCCTGGAATACACTATTTTTTTCTTCCAACGATTCCCATAATCTTGATGCCTGTTCCAGGGAATAAAAGGGGAAGAATACCTGCCACAAACTGAAAGCAGGGGGCAACAATAGCGATAACCACCCAGAGCATCTGAATCAGCATTCTCTGGGAGTAGCTTGCCTTCATACGCATTCTGGCAGCCGCCTCGTCCTCTGATGCAGCAACCTTCTGTACGGTAAGACCCATGAGAAAAAAATTCAACACTGCCACAAGGCTTCCACAGATTCCCCCAAGGATTACCGTATAATCAAAAGGAACCTTTTCCGGCATTCCCATATGGAGTGCAAAAAACACAATCCACATCGCCAGCGTACCTGCTGCTGTAATCCTTACCACTCTTTTTGTCTCTTTCTTTACAGCCGGCTGAATATCATGGAACATACTGCTCATAATACTTCCTTTCTGTCCTTTTCCGGATTTATATATGCCGGTTAAAGGATACTTTCTGTTTTTTCTTTTTTTCTTCTTTTTTTTGGTGCTTTACAGTGCTTAAATAAAACTTGTACGCCACTGTTGCAGAGCCGCCCATTCCAAAGAAAAAGCCCGGAATATACACCCAGCTTCCAGCTCCGGCTTTTGCAGTCAGCCACCAGCAGCCTGCAATACAAAGAAGCAGAGGGGTAATAAACGAAAGTCCAAACTGACTCAGCATAGCTATATTTTTCCAGATTTCTGCTCCCCGTTTCATCTTCCCCTCCTCTTTCTCACAACAGGCTTTTTATATAGTCAAATTCTAACATATTGCCCGGATAATTACAACATATCACTCATTTTTACATCCAAAATTGTTACTGCTTACTCTGTTCGCAACAGCGAGCTGAAATTACAGAACACTATATGTAATCAAAAGACCGGACTGCTGCCCGGTCTTTTCTTTCGTACTCCCTCTGCCTGTCAGTATGTATCTGTCAATATATGTAATTACTGTATACAGGATTTTCCATATTTGTACTGTCAATCCACTGAGGCTCAAGAAGGCTGTTTTTTTCCACATTTACACCTTCTTTTGTCAGGTCAAGAGCTGTAAGAATGGTAATATATCCCATTGCATAAGGATCCTGAGAAACGATTCCAAGCTCTGCTCCGTCTTTTACTGCTTTCTGCTGTTTATCTGTAGCATCTGTTCCTATCATTACAATATTGGAATCTTCCGGTTTCTTCAGTCCCAGATACATCTCTGATATATCAGCATTTGTACAGTAAACACCAGCCAGATCCGGATGTTTTTCAAGCGCTTCTTTCATGGCTGCTTCCATATCTTCTACACCGTCCTGATATATAAGCTCTGCCACTTCAATTCCTTCAGACTCTGCGATTTTCCTCTGGAAACCTCTGATCCTGTCCTGAATGCTGGCTGTTTTTTCCTGGGCGGAAAACACGGCGATCTTACCGCTGCCATTTAAGGCTTCTGCCAGTTTTTCCGCTGCCATCTCTCCTGCTTTTTCATTGTCTGTGCTTCGAAATGCGCCTACAAGCTCTGTATCTGCCACATTGGAATCGAACACCACCACCGGGATTCCGTTTTCTGCGGCTGTCTCAAGCTGTGCCTGACAGGATTCCATATCTCCGGCAGAAAGACAAAGCACAGAAGGATTCTCAGCAATTACCGCATCCAGTGTATTAATCTGTGTTTCTACCTCTCGCTCATCATCAGGTCCTTCAAATGTCATAGTTACTGCATCTTCTTTTGAAAAACCATAGGCTTCATTTACTGCTTTTACCGCGCCTTGCATACCTGCCTGCACTTTGTCCCAGAACTGTCCTTCTGTATTTTTGCTTACAACAGCAATTCTGGTTCCCGCCTCAACCTTCACGGAAGTATCAATTTCCGGAAGCAGGGGGTCTTCTACTTTCTCTTCCGCTGCCTCTTCTCCTGTATTCTCTTTGGGAGATGCTGCGATTCTGTTGGTTTTTCCGGGAATAATCCCCACAACTGCTACTGCCGCCAAAGTAATTATGGAAGCAACCGCCGCCTTCTTCATCTTCATTCTCCTCTTCTGCTTTACATAGATTTAACAGTTTCTTTTGTTATTTTTTTCATTATACACTTTTTCCTTCTGCCGTCTATAGTTTTAATACTTTTTTCACAATTTCCGGCAAATTGCCTATATTTGTTCTATTTAAAGCAGCCTTCAAAAACCTAATCCCACACATCCCACTCTTTTCCCAGCTCATATGCTGTAGAAAACGCAAGGGGTCCCAGAATGACTCCTGCACCTCCGAAAACCAGAACCCCAATATAGACACAGCCCAGAATCACAAGCGGCGAAACCCCAAGTCTTCCGCCAAGAAGCCTTGCTTCCAGTACCTCTCTTAAAAAACTTGTGATAAGATCAAGAATCACACACCCTGCTGCAATCCCCGGCTCTCCTTTTATAAGAAAAATAAGAGCGGCTGGATAGAGAATCGTACCTGTACCTATAAGGGGAATAGCGTCAAGTATACCAAGTGCAATACCGAATATAAGAAAATACGGACTCTTCATAAGCCAGAAGCCTGCGGCACAGACAAAGGCAATGATTACTATAATAAGAATCTGCGCCTTAAAATAAACGGCAGTTGTCTCCTTTAGCCTGCGAAACGCTCTCCTGATTCCAGTAAGCCAGGAATATTCTCTGATTTTTTTCTGTATATTTTCCATATCTCCCATAATAAAAGAAGTGGAAATATAAGTCACAACAAGACCGGAAATAAAAAGAATCACATGCTTTGCCATTCCCACAATCTTCCCCACATTTTCCGGAGTCAGCGCAGAAAGAAACATTTCCATTATACTGGAGCTTTGCTCCATCAGATATTTTTTTGTTTCCGCCCCGCTGTGCCCTGTGATTTCTTCCAGAAATCCACAGCAGGAGTCCAGCATTCTCTCTCCCATTTCCAAAAGTCGGGGAAGATTTGCCACAGCCGCCTGAAGCTGCCCCATAATACCCATAATTCCCCAGTAAACAAGTACACCCAGAGATGCAAACACAGCTGTGAGAAGAACCGTTCCTGCAATTCCCCTCTTAATCCCTGTTTTTTTCTCTACACTGACAGCTGCCGGATAAAGCCAGCCTGCCAGAAAAATCGCAGTTACAAAAGGGATTACAGCAGGCAGAAAAAAGCGGTATCCCACATACACCCCTGCTATAATCCCTGTTATCGTCAGTTTTCTTTTCCATTCTACATTCACAGAACTCACCATACTTTTCCTTTTTGTGAGGCAAGGTATCTTTTGCCCTCACATCTTTTTGTTAGTATGGCAATTTCTTCAAAAATTATTCCGAAAAAAAGCCTTCTGTAAATGAAGCATCTTTAAATCCCCGAAAAACTTCTCCCTCAGGTTTTACCTGAAAGTGCATCTCCTTTTTTGAAGAAGGCGCTGTAAAGGTAAGAGCTGCGGAACAAAGTCCGGGAAATCTTCCTCCGTTTTCCCCGTTTCCATATTTTCTGTCTCCTGCAAGAGGCATTCCTGCATGTGCCATCTGCACACGTATCTGGTGATGCCTGCCAGTATCCAGTAAAATGCGTACAAGAAATTTTTCTTTTCCATTTTCATCGCTGCATTTATCCACAACACGGTACTGAAGCCGGGCTTTTTTTCCACCTGGAGTCCCATTTTTTACCACAGAAGAGGTATTACTTCTTCCGTCTTTTTTCAGATAATCCTCCATAATCCCTTCTGCTTTTTCCACTTTCCCGTATGTCACTGCCAGATATTCCTTCTTCATTTTTCCATTGCTTATCTGCGCGCTCAATTCTTTTGCTGCCTTTGGCGTCTTTGCAAACACAAGCACTCCCTCCACCGGCTGATCAAGGCGGTGCACCACGGCAACATAGGGAACTTTATCCGGCTGGTTCAAAGCAAGATAATTTTTTACCATGCTTTCCATATCCATTGTTCCGATTTTTGCATTCTGAACAGCAAGTCCTGCCGGCTTATGACACACCAGAATCTCTCTGTCCTCAAATATAATCATATCTTCTATTCTTTTCTGCATAAAAAACTCTCCTTTTCAGGAGAGTATACCTTAATCCAGCGCTTCTGGCAATAGACGTCAATAAGACGGTCATCACTTTCTTTTTATCCAACAGGTTTCTGAAAATGATGACCGCCTTAATGTTCTTCGCTATTCAATTTTTTATCCTCTTACTCTTTCTTATTTTATCTTTCTCTGTTTATATGTATCGTTTTTCTTTATTTATTTTTCATCTATACGTACATATCTGTTTCTTTATTTCCTGCTCATAAACGATATGATTTTATATCACTCGATTTATTTAGAAAGTTTTATAGCTTTTAAATTATAATTTCACGGATTATAATTTATTTTATTTAACAAAGAAATCATGGTTATACTTTTTCCTGTTCGTTTAAACACCTTCGAACTTAAATTCTTAAATCCAAATCTATTTAATTTGTGTGCACTTTTATTTCTGGCAAATAAGTTTACGGTAAAATATTTTTATCTTATCTTTACATATTTAATAAAAGTATGGAAAAAGTTCCAACATATTTCTTTTTATAAGTTATCTTCTTGTAGTAAGATAACTGCTGATGCAAAGTTTCAATTCATATAGTAGCTTGTACCACTTATATGGATTTCAAAATATCCTCCTTATCTATTTTCGAAATTCTCCGGAACTCTTCTTCCGGACGATTTTCTAAGATAATGGTTATACTCTTTCGAAAAATGTTTCTTTACACAAATTTCAAAACCTTTATATCAGTTCTGTGACATTATTCAATATGAAAAATCGCTACTATAATACCTGTACTTATTGTTTTTGATATAAAATAAAAACGTTCATCTTATACGAAAAACTCTATATGTTATTTTCACTGTACCAGGTCTTTCTTGCAGGAAACACGATTCCTGTCACTTTCATATTGATGAATAAAAAATTTATCTTCCCACCGGAATCACCAAACCCTTTCTGATATTTTATATCTTTTGTACTTTGGTTTGTTTTTTCTTTTGATGTGATTATAATACCACCGCCCCTTGTTTTTGTCAATACTTTTTTGATATTTTTTCATAATTTTTCTTTTATAATCTCATTCAATTTTATTTATTGTGTTATTTATTTATATTTTTATAAAAATTCAGACTTTTTATCAGAATATCTTCTTAGAATAACTTCATACTTTCCTGGTAAAGAAAAAGCACCACTGGAAACGATTCACCCATTTCCAGCAGTGCTTCTGCTCATGTCTCATATTTATGATTACAGAATAATCCTGTTTTTTATCGTCTTACCGATTATTTAATAAATTTATTTACGGTTATAGTTAATCAGGCAGCCCTTAAGAATAATTTCTCTCTCATCGTCTGTCAGTTCTCCTAAAGTAACCTCAAACTCTTTCAGAGAATCTTCTCCTGCCACATATCCTTTTATTACTTCTGCCTTATCTTCCACTGCTTTTCTAATTTCCGGGAAGAACAGATAATCTCCGTTTTTAAACGGAAGCTCGCCTTCCTGAATTAAGAATGGAAGCATACCCCAGTTAATCAGATTGGAGCGATAACGCTTTGTTGCATATTCATTCGCAATATTTGCCCAGCCTCCGAGAACCTTCTGACAGGATGCAGCCTGCTCTCTGGCAGAACCGTCTCCCGGTTTCACAGCAAAAATTGTGCTGCCTACGCCTAAATTATCTTTTCCCACTTCCGGGAAGTCTTTATGGATTACATCAAGAACCGCTTTCAGTTCCGGTACTGCCTCAACCGGACATTTTCCGTCCTGAATTGCCTGCTGCGCCTTCTGGATTTCTTTTGCACGTCCCACATATGCAGGATCTTTTCTGGAAAGAGTAAATTCTGCCAGTCCCAGAGGATTGGAACGATAGGAAGAAGTCTCTCCTGAAGGAATCAGTTCGTCTGTTGTTGTTACCGGGTCATGGATTTCTGAAACCACTTTCAGTACAAGGTTGTCTGCAAGAGCCGCCATCTTCGGCCAGTCTTTGATATTCGGTCCGAACTGGATTTCAACAGACGGATCTGCCACTCCTTTGCTGTCAAACACGCGATTATCGTAAATTGTTTTATCAAAGAAATACTTCTGGTTTGTGTAATCTCCTGTATATTCCTCTGCAGAGGTAAGGAAGCCTTTATTTGCTGCTGTCGCTGCAATGGAGCGGGCGTCCATAAGAGCCACAGAAGAAATCTGTCCGTTCTGGATCTTGGAGCCTTCACGATTCGGGAAGTTTCTTGTTGTATGACGGATACTGAAGGCATTGTTTGCCGGTGTATCTCCTGCTCCAAAGCACGGTCCACAGAATGCTGTTTTTACAACTGCACCAGTTGCAAGAAGCTCTGCAAGAACCCCGTTCTTTGCAAGCTCCATATAAATTGGCGTACTTGCCGGATATACACTTAAAGTAAAGGCATCTGCGCCAATGCTGCTGCCCTTTAATATATCAGCTGCAGCACAGATATTTTCAAATCCGCCGCCTGCACAGCCTGCGATAATACCCTGATCTACATAAAGCTTTCCATCTACCACTTTATCCTGAAGTGTGAACGGAATTTTTCCGTCAAGACTTACCTGCGCCTTTTTCTCCACATCTGCCAGAATATCCTTCAGATTTGCTTTCAGCTCGTCAATGGTATATGTATTGCTTGGGTGGAACGGCATGGCAATCATAGGCTTAATCTCTTCCAGGTCGATTTCCACACAGCCGTCGTAATAAGCAACTTTTCCCGGTTTTAATTCTTTGTAATCTTCTTTTCTTCCATGAATTTCATAGAACTCTTCAATCTTCTCATCTGTCTGCCAGATAGAGGAAAGACAGGTTGTTTCTGTTGTCATAACGTCAATGCCGATTCGGAAATCTGCACTTAAATTTTTCACGCCAGGTCCTACAAATTCCATTACTTTATTTTTTACATAGCCGTTTGCGAAAACCTTTCCGATAATTGCAAGGGCAACGTCCTGCGGTCCTACACCCGGGCGCGGAGTTCCCTTCAGGTAAATGGCAACTACACCCGGCATATTAATATCGTATGTCTGAGAAAGAAGCTGTTTTACAAGTTCCGGTCCACCCTCTCCCATTGCCATTGTTCCAAGAGCGCCGTAACGTGTATGACTGTCTGAACCGAGAATCATTTTTCCGCCTGCTGCCAGCATTTCTCTTGCAAACTGGTGGATAACTGCCTGGTGAGGAGGTACATATACGCCGCCGTATTTCTTTGCACAGGTAAGACCAAACATATGGTCATCTTCATTAATGGTTCCACCTACTGCACATAAGGAGTTATGACAGTTTGTAAGCACATAAGGAACCGGAAATTTCTCAAGACCAGATGCACGTGCTGTCTGAATAATCCCCACAAATGTAATATCATGAGAAGTCAGCTTGTCAAATTTAATCTGAAGCTTTTCCATGTTCCCGGAAGTATTGTGATTTTCCAGAATCCCGTATGCGATTGTATTTTTTGCTGCTTCCTCCCTGGAAACCGGAAGGGAAGCTGCGGACTCTTCTACAATCTTCTCACCGTCCACGAGATATACGCCCGTATCATATAATTTCATAATCGTATCCTCCGTATATGAATGTTGGTTGTTGTTTCTGTGATGAATTTTATTATAGTAGATTTCCTTTCTTACGTCAATCTGCGTATTTACCTCTGATCACTTCAAAAACACATATCTTGCCTGTGCAAAATCCACCTCATCCTCATGTTGAAGCTGAT
>JAUNAX010000026.1 GCA_030527365.1 Eubacteriales bacterium
AAATCAAAAATATGCCAAACTATTTTGCAGATTATGATACAACCGTTCATTTTATTACAGAGGAGGAGCTGAAACGCGACCACAGCGGTATTCCTCACGGCGGTTTTGTTATCAGAAGCGGAAAAACAGGCTGGAATAATGAAAACAATCATGTGATTGAATACAGCCTGAAGCTGGATTCTAATCCGGAGTTTACCTCATCTGTAATTGTGGCATACGCCCGCGCAGCATACCGTATGTATAAAGAAGGACAGAAAGGCTGCAAGACCGTATTTGACGTAGCGCCAGCTTATTTAAGCGCTTTAGATGGGGCAGAGCTTCGTAAGAATCTTCTGTAAGCTCAGAAACTTATCTGTGAACAGACAGGATAAATATTAAATATCGGATTTGTATGTAAAAAGGACAAAACATTTTTGTGTGTTTTGTCCTAATTTATTTGTGGGAAATTGTGGAGATTTCACAGATTTCCAGATACTTCCTCTTAAATGTTGACGGCAAAATCGGATAGGCTTATAATTCTTTATAAGGCTGTAATAAAATTGTAAAAAAATATGGAAACCAGAAAACTGGAAACAGAGAGAAGGGGACAGTGAATATGAAAAAGATATGCAGTAAATTAAAAATCTGGAGTATGATTCTTATGCTGGCAGTAGTAGCGGTTGGGGTTACAGCAGTGGCAAATCCCACACAGGTAGAGGCAGCATCTAAGAAAGGATTCCAGAAAATTAACGGAAAGCAGTATTACATTTTACAGAGCGGCGCGAAAGCAAAGGGCTGGCTTACCCTGACACAGAGCGGAAAACAGAAAAAATATTATTTTGACACGAAAACAGGAATCCAGAAAAAAGGCTGGCAGACGATAAATGGCAGCAAATATTATTTTGGCAGTGGAAATTTGAATAAATGCAAGCCGCAGGACTTAAACATGGCAGTAGGCTGGAGAAAGGACGGTCAGGGAAAGAAACGTTATTTTACCGCGTCAGGCCGCATGGTAACCGGGTGGTACACCTTAAGCGGAAAAAAATATTACTTTGACAAAAAGACGGGAATTATGAGAACCGGCTGGCTGTACGAAGGAAAATACAAGTATTATTTTAATACGAAGACAGGTATCATGTCATCAGATGTAATGCTGAAGGATACCAAGAAAAATATTATCAGGTATTTTAATAAGTCAGGTCGTATGGCAACGGGCTGGAAAACATTTTCTTCCCAAAAAAAATGTTACTTTAATCCGGCGCCAAAATCAGACAGAGATGGCGCTATGGTGCATGGATTCAAGGAAATTGGCGGAAAAACCTATTATTTTCTAAGCAAAGACGGCAGAAAACATACTGGCTGGCTGACGATAAGAAGCACGGGTGACAAATATTATCTGAATCCAAAAAACGGTGGAGTCCGTGTGGAAAATACGGAAATGGAAATTGACGGAAAAACATACGTCTTTAATAAAGAAGGAGTTTCTTCTTTAAAGGGATATGACAACCCGGATACAGAAAGACCTACAGGAAACAGAACCATTAAAAATTATCTTGCAGGAGCTCTTCAGCCGGTAGGACAGGCGCTTTATGTATGGGGCGGCGGCTGGAACGATGCAACAAGAAAGGGTGTAAGCCCTGTCTGGAAACAGTGGTATAACAGTCAGGACAGCAGTTATGATTATAAATATCATAAATTTGAGAGAGAGAAGGGTCTGGACTGTTCCGGATTTGTGGGATGGGCTGCATATCAGGTAATGCACAGCAAGTCAGGAGAAGGAAGCGGTTATACGGTTGTTGCCAGTGAAGTTTGTGAAGAATACGCATCCAACGGATGGGGAAAACTGATTTCCAAGGCAGAACTTAAAAAGAGTGGGTATCATCTTCAGGCGGGAGACGTAGGGTGTAATCTTGGACATACATGGATTGTACTTGGGCAGTGTGCCGATAAGAGTGCGGTAATTGTCCATTCCACACCGAATGCAGGCTGTCAGATTTCCGGAACAACAACACCTGATGGTGACTCAAACAGTCAGGCAGTTGCACTTGCGCGGAAATATATGTCAAGGTATTCTGGATATAATAAGTTTAATTATCATCCATCCAGTGGTAATTATCTTAACAGTTGTACAGGATATTTCAGATGGAACAGCAATACTCTCAGTGACCCGGAAGGTTACAGAAATAAGACGGCAGATCAGATACTTGCAGATTTGTTCAGCTAAATAAGCTCAGAAAAGATGGAAGAGAAAATTTTCCATCTTTTTTTGAGCCTTTTTACGGCGAAAATGCCAAAAATATCAAAACGCTGTTGACGGGAACTTTGTTATCATATATAATGGGTTACAGAATTGTAACAAATTTGTAAAAAATAGCGTTTCCAGAGGAAGCGCAGAAGAAAAAGGACGGTAGATATGCAAAAAATATGTAAGAAGTTCAGAATTTTTGGACTGCTCCTGATGCTTATATTTGTTGCGGCAGGAGCTACGGCAGTTTCTAACCCTGTCCGCGTAGAAGCGGCATCTAAGAAAGGCTTCCAGACAATAGGAGGGAAGCAGTATTACATATTACAAAGCGGTTCCAAAGCCAAAGGCTGGCTTACTCTGACCGACAGCAAGACAAATGAAAAACGTAAATATTATTTCGACCCTAAAACAGGAGTTCAGAAAAAAGGCTGGCTTACCTTAAATGGAAAGAAATATTATTTCGGAAGCGGTAATTTAAGTAAATGTAAACAGAAGGATTTGCATATGGCTATTGGCTGGCGTCAGGACGGCAGCGGAAACAGGCGTTATTTTACAAAGTCCGGCGTTATGGTAAAGGGCTGGCTTACTTTGGAAGGTAATAAATATTATTTCGATAAAAGCAGCGGAATTATGAGAAAAGGCTGGCTGTATGAAGGGAAATATAAATATTACTTTAATACGAAGACAGGAATCATGTCAAGGGACGTGATGCTCAAGGATACGAAGAAAAATATTGTAAGATATTTTAATCCGTCAGGACGTATGGCGTTAGGCTGGAAAACATTTTCCTCCCAGAAGAAATGTTACTTTAACTCGGCGCCAAAATCGGACAGAGACGGAGCGATGGTTCACGGATTTAAGGAAATTGATGGAAAAACCTATTATTTTATGAGTACAGACGGAAGAAAGCATACCGGCTGGCTTACTATAAAGAGTACAGGCAATAAGTATTATCTGAATCCGAAAAATGGCGGAGTTCGTGTGGAAAATACGGAAATGACCATAGATGGAAAAACATACGTGTTTGATAAAGACGGTGTTGCAAGTTTGAAAACGTCCGGACCAAGCACACAGAAACCAAGCGGTACAAGGACTATTAAAAACTACCTGGCAGGAGCTCTTCAGCCGGTAGGACAGGCTCTTTATGTATGGGGCGGAGGCTGGACAGACTCCACAAGAAAAGGCGTAAGTCCTATGTGGAAACAGTGGTATGACAGCCAGGACAGCAGTTACGATTATCATGACTGGGACGATCTGTCAACTGAAAACAGGAGAAAAGGACTAGATTGCTCTGGGTTTGTAGGCTGGGCAACTTATCAGGTAATGCACAATAAGAGTGGAGAAGGCGGAGGATACACCGTTGTTTCCGGAGATATTGGTTCGAGTTATCGATCAAGAGGCTGGGGAAGCATTCTGACTGTTGCAGATATTAAAAACAGCAATTATAAGTTCCAGCCGGGAGATGTTGGTTATAATGACGGACATACCTGGATTGTACTTGGACAGTGTTCCGATAAGAGTCTTGTGATTGTACACTCTACACCGGACGCTGGTTGCCAGATTTCCGGTACGCCTACGCCAAGCGGCGGTTATAACAGTCAGGCGATTGAACTGGCAGAAAGATACATGGCAAGATACCCTGGGGTAAGTAAATACGATTACCATGAATCCAGTGGTAACTATCTTATTAATGGAAATTATTTCAGATGGAACAGCAATACACTCAGCGATCCGGAAGGTTACAAATATAAGACAGCAGATCAGATACTTGCAGATCTATTCTCTTAAAATTTAATACAGGTAATAAAAAACGCTTCTGAAACGGCAGGAAAAGTTTTAGAAGCGTTTTTTTGTTACAATTCTGTAAATCTTTCCCGCAATCCCACATGAATCATTGCGGAAAGGTCTCTAAATGTTACGAAATTTTAAACTTTTCTGTAAAAAACCCTTGCAAACAACGTAACAGTATGTTAATATGTAGAAGAATTAAAACAGATATTTCATAAATGTTACATATAAGTATTAAAAGTTACGAGGGTGAATGATTATGAAGAAAAGACTTATGTGCCTTGCAATGGCGCTTTTAATGTGTGGAACTCAGGTCGTAAGCGTAAGCGCATCAAGAGAAGAAGAATTAAGAGAAGAGCAGGCATGGACAAGCCAGCAGTTAGACGCTACATATGCACGTATGGACGAGCTTTGGGCAGCAAAACAGCAGCTGGAAAGTGAAATCGCCACTCTCGATGCAAATCTTGTAGATGTGATGGTTTCCATTGATGTGCTGAAAAATGATATTTCTGCAAAAGAAGTAGATATTGTCCGTACAAAACAGGATTTGGGAAAAGCACAGAAGGCACGTGACAAACAGTATGAAGCTATGAAGAAACGTATTCAGTATCTTTATGAAAAAGGCGGAGACGATGCCTGGTTCCAGATGATGATGAACGCAGAGAATCTGGCGGATCTTCTCACAAGAGCTGAATACACACAGAAGATGTACGATCAGGACAGAAAGAGTCTTGATAAATATGTAAATACTATCGAGGAAGTAAAAAAACTTCAGACAAAATACGAGAGCCAGCAGGCTGAACTGGAAGAAATGAAAGCTTCCTATGAAGAGCAGTCCGTTGTTCTTCAGAATGAAATTGACGCAAGAAGAGCAAGCTCTGCAAACTGTGACGCTGAAATTGCATATGCCGAGCAGCAGGCAACAGAATATGCAAATCTGATTGCAGAACAGCAGGCTGAAATCGAGAGACTGGAAGCAGAGAGAATCGCAGCAGAAGAAGCGGCAAGAAGAGCAGCAGAAGAGGAAGCAGCGAGACTGGAAGCAGAGCAGGCAGCACAGGAAGAAGCTGAGGGAGAAAACGAAGAAGTCCAGTATGATGAGGACGGAAATGTAATTGAAGATACAGACAGTTCTGAAGACGGCTCAGAGGAAAGTACAGAGGACAGCGAAGGTTCCGAAGATGTAGAATATGATGAATACGGAAACGTAATTGATACAGATAATACAGTATCTGAGGAAGAATATGAGAGTCAGGATGCTCCGTCCTACTCAGGAGCAGGCTCTTCTGTTGTAGATTTTGCAACACAGTTCGTAGGTAACCCGTATGTCTGGGGTGGAACAAGCCTTACAAACGGAGCAGACTGCTCCGGATTTACACAGAGCGTATATGCGAACTTTGGTGTAAGCATTCCGAGAACTTCTTACGAACAGCAGAATGCAGGATATGAAGTACCATACTCTGAGGCACAGCCTGGCGACTTAATCTGCTACGGCGGTCATGTGGCAATCTACATGGGAAATGGACAGATTGTTCATGCTTCTAACTCAAGAGATGGAATCAAGATCAGCAACGATGCGACATACAGAACTATTCTTTCTGTAAGAAGACTTGTGTAAAACAGAAAGAAAAATAATTTAAAATCCTGGTATTGTTTTAATAGAGTCATATGGAACTTTGAGAAAAAGTTCTGTATGACTTTTTTTTAACAAAAAAATAAAAACATATTGTCCTTTATACTTTTATGTGGTATATTGATAAAAGCGGAACTTAACTATAAATGCGGAGAAAGTACCTGTGTAAGGTCGGTGACAGTAAAAGAAAGAAAAAAAGCAATAGTGGTTCCACATTTTTTTTACCTGAAATTGTTAAAAAAAAGACAAAGTGAGAGGAGAATGTTATGAGCAGCAAAATTACAATCATCGGAGCAGGAAGTGTAGGGGCAACCATCGCGTATACTTTATCAAGTGAAGATATTGCATCAGAAATCGTTCTGATTGATATTAATAAAGAAAAAGTAGAAGGCGAAGTAATGGATATTGCTCAGGGAACCTGTTTCCGCAATCCTATTTCCATCAAGGCAGGAGAATATGAAGATGCAAAGGATTCCGACATTGTAATTATCACCTCCGGTATTGCGCGGAAGCCAGGACAGTCAAGAATTGAGCTGACCCAGACAAATGTAAATATCTTAAAAAGTATTACTCCGGAAATTGTAAAAGCAGCTCCAGATGCGCTTTACATTATGGTAAGTAACCCGGTAGATATTATGACTTATGTATTTACAAAAATTTCAGGTCTTCCGGAAAATCAGATAATTGGCTCCGGTACGATCCTGGACTCTGCAAGACTGCGCTGCGGGCTTTCTGAACACTTCAAGGTGGCACAGAAAAACATTCACGCCTATGTATTTGGAGAGCATGGCGATACTTCCTTCATTCCGTGGACAGGCGCTTATATTTCCGGTGTAAATGTAGATGAGTTTTATCATACAATGAAGGATCTTGGAAAAGAAGTGGAAGAGCTTGATAAAGATGGAATGCTGGAATACGTTCAGAAATCCGGTGGTAAGATCATTTCAAATAAAGGGGCTACCTTCTATGCGGTTTCCACAGCGGTATGCAAGCTCTGCGGTATTCTTCTCTCTGCCTCCGATTCCATCACAACCGTATCCACTGTAATGCACGGAGAGTATGGAATTGAAGATGTGGCTTTAAGTACGCTGACTCTTGTAGGACCAAATGGAGTGCAGGGTAAAATCCCAATGCGTATGAATCAGGAAGAAATCGGGAAACTTCAGGCGAGCGCAGATGCGCTGAAGGCAGTGATTGCCCAGCTTGACCTTACCGTATAAGGCTTTACAGAAAGGATAACAGAAACTATGAAGTACAGTTATTATCCGGGGTGTACACTCCGTACAAAAGCGAAGGCTCTTGATGATTATGCAAGAGCTTCTGCAAAAGCTCTGGGCTTCGAACTGGAAGAAATTGAAAACTGGCAGTGCTGTGGAGGGGTGTATCCTCTTGGAACAGATGAGATTGCCACAAAGCTTTCCTCCGTCCGCGCCCTGAATGATGCAAAGGAAAAAGGACAGGATCTTGTGACTCTCTGTTCTGCCTGTCATCATGTGATTAAGCGCGTCAATGACGATATGAAAAATGTAGAAGACATTCAGACAAGAGCAAATAACTATATGCAGCTTTCTGAACCTTATAAGGGAGAGACAACAGTTCTTCACTATCTGGAAGTGCTTCGTGACCGCGTAGGCTTCGATAAGATAAAAGAAAAAGTGGTAAATCCCTTTACAGGAAGAAAAATCGGCGCATATTATGGCTGTCTTCTTTTAAGACCGGGAAAAATCCTGGAATTTGACAATCCGGAAAATCCTTCTATTATAGAAGATTTTATCCGTGCAATCGGAGGAGAGCCTGTGATTTACCCATACAGAAACGAGTGCTGCGGAGGCTATATTTCCTTAAAAGAAAAAGAAATGTCAGGAAATATGTGTAAAAAGATTACAGAAAGCGCAGAAGGCTTTGGCGCGGAAATGTTGATCACAGCCTGTCCTCTCTGTCTTTATAACTTAAATAAAGCAGAAAGCGGTCTCCCTGTTTATTATTTCACAGAGCTTCTCGCAGAAGCCCTTGGGGTAAAGGAGGACAATCAATGAATCAGGTAGAAATGATTAAGGAAATCAGCGGTGCAAATCCTCTGAAATGTATGAAATGCGGAAAATGTTCCGCCTCCTGCCCTTCCTTTAACGAGATGGATATTAAACCACATCAGTTTGTTTCTTATGTGGTAAATGGAGATGTGGAGGCGCTTGTAAATTCAAAATCTCTCTGGAAATGCCTTTCCTGTTTTGCCTGCGTGGAGCGTTGTCCGCGAGATGTGAAACCAGGAAAATTAATTGATGCTGCAAGACAGATGGTAATCCGCCAGAAAGGACAGGATTATTTATCCCCAAATGAAATTCCGGAACTTCTTGACGAGGAACTTCCGCAGCAGCTTTTAGTCAGCGCATTCAGAAGATACAGGAGGTAAAGCTGATGCAGAGAATCGGCGTATTTGTCTGTCATTGCGGAAGTAATATTGCCGCAACAGTAGACGTGAAAAAAGTAGCAGAGATGGCTCTTCTTGAGCCGGGCGTTGTCCATGCTGAGGATTATCCCTATATGTGCTCCGAGGCAGGACAGACGAAAATTGCAGAGGCAATTAAAGAAAAAAATCTGACAGGAATCGTAGTCTGTTCCTGTTCCCCGCGAATGCACGAAGCAACCTTCCGAAAGGCTGCAGAGAGAGCGGGATTAAATCCATATATGGTGGAAATCGCAAATATCCGCGAGCACTGCTCCTGGATCCACAAGGATATGGAAGAGGCGACAAAAAAAGCAGTGATCCTTGCAAGAGCAGCCATTGCAAAGGTAAACTTAAACGCTCCTTTAAAACCGGGCGAGAGCCGCGTAACAAAGAGAGCCCTTGTAATCGGCGGCGGTATTGCCGGAATCCAGACTGCCCTTGATATTGCAGACGCAGGATATGAAGTTGACATTGTGGAGAAAACTCCAAGTATCGGTGGAAGAATGTCACAGCTTGACAAGACCTTCCCTACACTTGACTGTTCTGCCTGTATTCTGACACCAAAGATGGTGGAGGCGGCAGCCCACGAAAAAATCAATATTTATACATATAGTGAAGTGGAAAAAGTAACCGGATTTGTAGGTGACTTCACAGTAGATATTCGCAAAAAAGCAAGAAGCGTAAATATGGACAAGTGTACAGGCTGCGGCATCTGTCAGGAAAAATGTCCTTCCAAAAAAATTCCAAGCGAATTTAACAGAGGACTTGGAAACAGAACAGCCATTTACACACCGTTTGCCCAGGCGATTCCAAATGTGCCGGTTATCGACAGAGAAAACTGTATTAAGTTTAAAACAGGAAAATGCGGTCTTTGTGCAAAAGTCTGTCAGGCAGGAGCTATTGAATACGACCAGCAGGACGAGATCGTGACACAGAAATACGGAGCTATTGTAGTGGCAACCGGTTTTGATATGATCAAGCTGGATAAATATGACGAGTACGCATACAGCCAGAGTAAGGACGTTATCACTTCTCTTGAGCTTGAGCGTATTATGAATGCGGCAGGACCTACAAAAGGACATCTTGAGCGTCTTTCTGATGGAAAAGCTCCGAAAGAAATGGTGTTTATTCAGTGTGTGGGAAGCCGCTGTGCAGACGACAGAGGAAAGAGCTACTGTTCTAAAATCTGCTGTATGTACACAGCAAAACATGCCATGCTAATCCGTGATAAATATCCGGATGTAAATGTGACAGTATTTTATATTGATGTCCGTACACCTGGTAAAAACTTTGACGAGTTTTACAGAAGAGCTGTGGAGCAGTACGGCGTAAATTATGTAAAAGGTCAGGTTGGAAAAGTCATTCCGCAGCCGGACGGAAAACTTCTCGTACAGGGTGTGGATCTTCTTGACAATAAACAGATTTTAAAAGAGGCAGATATGGTTGTCCTTGCGGCTGCTATTGAACCGGAAGCAGATGTGCGCCGGATTGCAACTATGCTGACTGCAAGTATTGATACCAATAATTTCCTCACAGAGGCTCACGCAAAGCTTCGTCCTGTAGAGTCTCCTACAGCAGGTATTTTCCTTTCCGGTGTATGCCAGGGACCGAAAGATATTCCGGAGACAGTTGCCCAGGCGGGAGCAGCGGCAGTAAAGGTGGTAGGACTTCTTGCAAAGGATAAGCTTATGACAAACCCATGTACTGCAAAATCCGATGAGCTTCTCTGTAACGGATGTTCCACCTGTGCCAACGTATGTCCTTACGGAGCGATCACTTATGAAGAAAAAGAAGTAAACGACCACGGAATCCGCGAGGTACGCCGAATCGCCGTTGTAAACGACGCTTTATGCCAGGGCTGCGGCGCCTGCACCGTTACCTGTCCTTCCGGTGCAATGGACCTTCAGGGATTCTCAAACAGACAGATTATCGCGGAGGTAGATGCAATATGTCGATAGAAGCAAAAGAAGAATTCAGACCGAAAATCGTGGCATTCTGCTGTAACTGGTGCAGTTATGCAGGGGCGGATCTTGCGGGAAGCAGCCGTCTTACCTACCCGGCAGATGTAAAAATTATCCGTGTTCCATGTTCCTGCCGCGTAAATCCCATGTTTATTTTAAGGGCATTTGAAAAGGGAGCGGACGGCGTGATCATGTGCGGCTGCCATCCGGGAGACTGCCATTACAGTACAGGAAATTATTATGCGAGAAGAAGAATGACACTTCTGTTTTCCATGCTGGACTATCTTGGCGTGGAAAAAGGCCGTACACGCGTAGAGTGGGTATCTGCCGCAGAAGGTGTAAAATTCTCACAGACTATGAATGAGTTTGTGGAAAAGATTTATTCTCTCGGCAAAAATGTAAGACTGGAGGATTTGCGATGCGGGAAATGATAGAGCGTGCAAAAGAGCTGCTCTCTTCCGGAGAGGTAACACAGGTTCTTGGCTGGAAAGCAGGAGACCTTTCCTATAATCCGGAACCGGCGTTCTTTGAGAAGGCAGAAGAGCTTGATAATCTTGTGTATAATGGTTTCTGCGGAGCCAATTTAAGTAAATATATGATCGCAGCCTCCAAAATGGAGGGAAAAACCCTTGTATTTTTAAAACCGTGCGATACATACAGTTTTAATCAGCTGATAAAAGAGCACCGTGTAGACAGAGAAAAAGCTTACATTGTGGGAATCGGCTGCAAGGGCAAGCTTGATATAGAAAAAATTAAAAAAATGGGAATCAAGGGAATTGAGAGCATTCAGGGCGCTGAGGCAGAAGATCCTTGCGAAACCTTAAAAATCCAGACTATTTACGGAGAAAAGACTTGTTCCTATAAAGATGCCATGCTGGAGAGATGCCACGTGTGCAAGGGAAAAGAGCATCAGATTTATGATGAGCTTCTCGGCGAGTCAAAAGATACAAAAGATGCAGATCGTTTTGCAGAAGTAGAAAAAATCGAGGCAATGAGCCCGGAAGAAAAGTTTGCCTTTTTCCAGAAGGAATTAAGCAAATGTATCCGCTGCAATGCCTGCCGGAATGTATGTCCTGCATGTTCCTGCCGTAAATGCGTATTTGACAGCAACAAATTTGACAGCAGCCAGAAGGCAAACACAGACTCCTTTGAGGAGAAAATGTTCCATATTATCCGTGCCTTCCATGTGGCGGGAAGATGTACAGACTGTGGCGAGTGCAGCAGAGTCTGTCCTCAGGGAATCCCCCTTCACCTGTTTAACAGAAAGTTTATCAAGGATATTGATATGCTTTACGGAGAGTTTCAGGCCGGAGAGGACGCAGAATCAAAAGGACCTCTTACAAGCTTTACTTTTGATGACGCAGAGCCGGGCAGTGTGTGAGAAAGGGGATAACGTATGTATAAGATAGCAAAAGAAAAGCTTTCGGAGCTGTTTGCCCTCATTGCAGAGAAAAGAGAACTGTATCTTCCTGTAAATGTAAACGGACAGGCGAATTTTGCTGCGTGGAGTGAAGACGCGGAAACAGCTCTTGACACATTAAAGACAGTAAAATCTCCAAAGGACGCTTTTTTTCCACAGAGTGAAAACCTTTATACCTGCGTCCGTGACGGAAAGAAAATAAAGGTAGAGCCGGAAGCTTTAAAAGAGCAGGACTTTGTTGTGTTTGGAATGAAGGCGTGTGATGTAAGAGGTGTGGAAGTTCTTGATAAAGTCTTTCTTGCCGATCCTGTTGACAGTTTTTATGCTGCAAGAAGAGAACACGGAACAATCGTTGCCCTTGCCTGCTCCGAGCCGGAGGAAACCTGTTTCTGCAAGGCGTTCGGGATTGACGCTGCAGAGCCGGCAGGAGACGTTTCTGTGTGGTTCGTAGGGGAAACTCTTTTCTGGAAAGCGAACACAGATAAGGGAGAGGCGCTTACAGAAGCAGTGAAGAGCCTTCTGGAAGAAGCCGGTGGAGAAGACGCGGAATGTGTGGAAAAAGAGAAGGCTTCCATAAGAGCCATTGTGGATAAGCTTCCATATTCCGATCTTTCTCTTGAAGGCTGGAACGGGGACGCCTTAAAAGAAAAATTTGATTCTCCTTTATGGGAGGAGCTTTATAAGCCGTGCCTCGCTTGTGGAACGTGTACGTTTGTATGCCCTACATGCCAGTGCTACGATATTAAAGATTATGATACAGGACACGGGGTACAGAGATACCGCTGCTGGGATTCCTGTATGTATTCCGATTTCACCATGATGGCGCACGGAAACAACCGTACAAGCCAGATGCAGAGATTCCGTCAGAGATTTATGCACAAGCTGGTATATTTCCCGGCAAACAACGAGGGAATGTATTCCTGCGTGGGCTGCGGACGATGTGTGGAAAAATGCCCGTCAGCGTTAAATATTGTAAAAGTGATCAAGTCCTTTCAGAAACAGGGAGGTAACAGGGAATGAGTGAATGCACCTGTCATAAAAATTATACATTAGATACACTGATTCCAAAGGTTGGAGTCATTACGGATATTCGTGAGGAGACTCCGGATGTAAAAACATTCCGGGTCAATGCTCCGGAAGGAGGAAAGCTTTTTGAACATATGCCGGGGCAGTGCGCTATGCTCTGTGCGCCTGGAATCAGCGAAGGTATGTTTTCTATTACTTCTTCTCCTACAAATAAGGAGTATCAGGAATTCAGCATTAAAAAATGCGGCGTTCTCACAGATTATCTCCACAGTCTTTCTGTTGGAGATGAGATTACAGTAAGAGGACCATACGGAAATTCTTTCCCTGTAGAGACAGAGCTTAAGGGAAAAAATCTTCTCTTTATCGCGGGAGGAATTGGTCTTGCACCTCTTCGTTCTGTAATTAATTACGTTCTTGATAACAGAGAAAATTACGGAACGGTTGATATTCTTTATGGTTCCCGTTCAGCAGACGACCTGGTACAGTTAAAGGAAATCCAGGAAGTGTGGATGAAAACAGAGGGAGTAAACGTATATCTTACTATTGATAGAGAGCAGGAAGGCTGGGACGGCCACGTTGGATTTGTTCCCACATACTTAAAAGAGATCGGGTTTGATACAGATAAGGTTGCCCTTGTGTGCGGACCGCCGATTATGATTAAGTTTGTTCTTGCAGGCTTGAAGGAGATGGGCTTTACAGATGAGCAGGTGTACACCACCCTTGAGCTTCGCATGAAATGCGGAGTTGGAAAATGCGGACGATGCAACATCGGTTCCAAATACGTTTGTAAAGACGGTCCTGTGTTCCGTTTTGATGAAATAGAAGAATTGCCCCAGGAGTACTGATAGAAAGGACAGGTATTTGAAAATGGATAAAATGGTAAACGTATATTTTTTCGGTAAGAAATACAGCGTACCGGCAGACCTTACCATCATGACTGCAATGGAATATGCAGGCTACACATTAAAAAGAGGCTGCGGCTGCCGTCATGGATTCTGCGGAGCCTGCGCTACAATTTACAGGATTAAGGGAAAAAATGAGCTGAAAACCTGCCTTGCCTGTCAGACACAGGTGGAAGAGGGCATGTATGTGGCAAGTATCCCGTTTTTCCCAACAGATAAAAGAAGATATGATATAGAAGAAATCAAACCGACACAGCAGATTATGATGGAGCTTTATCCGGAAATTTACAGCTGTATCGGCTGTAACGCCTGTACAAAAGCATGTACCCAGGACTTAAATGTTATGCAGTACATTGCGTACGCCCAGAGAGGGGAACTGGAAAAATGTGCGGAGGAATCCTTTGACTGTGTAGGCTGCGGCTGCTGTTCTGTAAGATGCCCTGCGGGAATTTCCCATCCTATGGTGGGCGTTCTTGCGAGACGTCTCACAGGAAAGTATATTGCACCGGAAGCAGAGCACCTCAATAAGAGAGTGGAGGAAATCCACCACGGCGAATATGACGAACTGATCGAGCAGATCATGCAGAAGCCGATCACAGAAATGCAGGAACTTTACAATACAAGGGAAATTGAGAAATAAGGAGGACAACCTAATGTTTACACCAGAAATGCTTGAATCTGTAAAAAAGGTGGAAGCAACGAGAGATGCGCGTATGGGCATGGAGCCGAGACGAATGACAGCAGAGGAAAAGGACGCCCTTCTGAAAGAATTTCACCCGGATTACAGAGAAGACGGATTTGTAGAAATCAAAATCGGACCGAATAAGGGACAGAAAGTTCCGGCAGAACTCGGTCATCTCCTTCATTCCAACAGCCGCCTGTTGACAGATAAGGTAGATTTGAGTAAAGTAGATTATGAGACAGACGTACTGGTAATTGGAGGCGGCGGAGCAGGCGCTTCTGCTGCAATCGAGGCACATGAAGCCGGTGCGGATGTTATGATTGTGACAAAGCTGCGTATTGGAGATGCCAATACTATGATGGCAGAAGGTGGAATTCAGGCTGCTGATAAGGAAAACGATTCTCCTGTTCAGCATTATCTTGATGCTTTTGGAGGCGGCCATTTTGCTGCAAGACCGGAGCTTTTAAAACGTCTTGTTATGGAAGCGCCGGATGCTATTCAGTGGTTAAATAAACTTGGCGTTATGTTTGATAAAGACGAAGAAGGAAATATGGTAACAACACATGGAGGCGGAACTTCCAGAAAAAGAATGCACGCCTGCAAGGATTATTCCGGTGCGGAAATCATGCGTACTCTTCGTGATGAAGTTATTAACAGAGGAATCCCGGTTGTGGAATTTACTTCTGCAGTAGAGCTTATCAAGGACGAAAAAGGTCAGGTGGCAGGCGCTGTTCTCTTAAATATGGAGACAGAGGATTACATGGTGGCAAAAGCAAAAACAGTCATCATTGCAACAGGAGGAGCAGGACGCCTTCATTACCAGAACTTCCCTACATCTAACCATTACGGCGCAACAGCAGACGGACTTGTTCTCGGCTATCGTGCAGGCGCACCTCTTCTTTACCAGGATACCATTCAGTATCACCCGACAGGAGTTGCATATCCGGCACAGATTTACGGCGCGCTTGTAACAGAGAAGGTTCGTTCTCTTGGCGCAATGCTTGTAAATGCAGAGGGTGAGGCATTTATGCACCCGCTGGAAACACGTGATGTTGCGGCTGCTTCTATTATCCGGGAATGTACAGACCGAAAAAAAGGAGTAGAGACTCCTCTTGGAAGCGGCGTATGGCTGGATACTCCTATGATCGAGAGAATTGGTGGAGAGGGAACTATTGAAAAGAGAATCCCGGCAATGCTCCGTATGTATATGAATTACGACATTGATATGAGAAAAGTACCGATTCTTGTTTATCCGACGCTTCATTATCAGAACGGCGGACTGGAAATCGGAGGAGACGGATTTACAAAAGCTATTTCCAACCTTCTTGTTGCAGGTGAGGCAGTAGGAGGAATCCACGGAAGAAACCGTCTGATGGGAAATTCTCTTCTTGATATTATCGTATTCGGCAGAAATGCAGGAAAGGCAGCGGCTGCAAAAGCGAAAGAGGTAGAACTTGGAACCATGAGTCTTTCTCATATTGAACAGTACGCAGAGGAGCTGAAAGAAGCAGGTGTGGAATCTGAGGACGTTTCCCCGCTTCTTCTTCCAAAATACGCCCGTCACGAGAGATAAGGAGTGTGAAAGGAATGCGTGAAATAGAAGTAAGCAGGCTTACAGATGTAATTGAAAGGCTTTGTATTGAAGCAAATAATCATCTGCCTGAAGATGTAAAATGCGCCATTAAAAACTGCCGTGCCTGTGAGGACGGTGAAATTGCACAGGGAATCCTTGATAATATTATCGAGAATTTTGAAATCGCAGATGAGGAGAACGTGCCCATTTGTCAGGATACAGGAATGGCATGTGTCTTCCTGGAAATCGGACAGGACGTGCACTTTGTGGGAGGCGACCTGACGGAAGCTGTAAACGAAGGCGTGCGCCGCGGATATGATAAGGGGTATCTCCGCAAATCTGTTGTAAAAGACCCGGTAAGAAGAGGAAACACAGGAGACAATACACCGGCAATGCTCTATACGGAAATTGTTCCGGGAGAGCAGGTAAAAGTTACATTGGGACCGAAAGGCTTCGGAAGCGAAAACATGAGCGCGATCCGTATGTTTAAGCCGTCTGCAGGACTGCAGGGAATCAAGGATTTCATTCTTGAGACAGTGGAGACAGCAGGTCCGAATCCCTGTCCGCCTATGGTGGTAGGCGTGGGAATCGGCGGAACTTTTGATAAGGCTGCCCTCCTTGCCAAGAAGGCGATTATGCGTCCTCTTGATTCTGAGAATCCGGATCCGTTCTATGCTGATCTTGAAAAAGAGATGCTGGAAAAAATCAATGAGCTTGGAATCGGACCGCAGGGCTTTGGGGGAAAGACAACTGCCATCGGACTGAATATTGAGACACTTCCAACCCATATTGCGGGAATGCCATGCGCGATTAATATTAACTGCCATGTGACCCGTCATAAAACGGAGGTGATATAAATGGAGAGACGTATTACACTTCCTCTTACAGAGGAGCTTGCAAAATCTCTTCACGCAGGAGAGAGAGTTCTTTTAACAGGAACTATTTACACATCAAGAGATGCAGGACATAAGAGAATGTGTGAGGCACTTGCAAAAGGGGAAGAACTTCCTTTTGACCCGGCAGATGCTACCATTTATTATGTAGGTCCCACACCTGCAAAACCGGGACAGGTAATCGGTTCTGCAGGTCCGACAACAAGCGGACGTATGGACGCTTATGCTCCTACTATGATGTCTGTAGGAGCAAGAGGAATGATCGGAAAAGGCGCGCGCCTTCCTGAAGTTGTGGACGCCATGAAAAAATACAGCGGCGTATATTTCGGAGCAATCGGCGGAGCAGGAGCGCTTCTTGCAAAATGTATCAAAAAAGCGGAGCTGATCGCATATGAGGATCTTGGAGCAGAAGCCCTTCGTAAGCTTTATGTGGAAGATATGCCTCTCGTTGTGATTATTGACAGTGAAGGAAATAATCTCTATGAGGACGGCAGAGCGGAATATTTAAGAAAAAAGGAAATGGAGAGACAGTAAAATGAAAAAGATTCACTCTTCGAACATTCAGATGTCAGAGGCTTTTATCAACAATATGTTTCTTGCCTTTTCCGGCGGGCTGCAGGATGCGTATACCTACAACACAAGGGACGAGGTATTTTCCAATGCACAGACGGGAAATGTGGTTCTTATGAGCCAGCATATTATGTCCGGAGAGTGGATTGCTGCCCTTCATTACCTGTTTCCCCTGATCGCTTTTGTGCTTGGAGTAATGGCAGCGGAGCAGATACGGGGGAGAGCGCGGGAAGGAAGAAAACTCCACTGGAGGCAGGACGTTCTTTTTCAGGAAATTGTCATTCTCTTTATTGTTGGATTTCTTCCTTCAAATTTGAATATTGTGGCAACTTTCCTTGTATCCTTTGCCTGTGCCATGCAGGTACAGACCTTCCGTAAAATTCACGGCTATGCTTACGCCAGTACCATGTGTATTGGAAATATGAGAAGCGGCACAGCGGCGCTTTCCGCTTATTTCCGCGAAAAAAATCCGGAGCTTTTAAAAAGAGCGGCTTACTATTTCGGTATTATCTTTTTCTTTGCAGTAGGAGCGGGCATTGGCGGCGTTCTTTCCTTGAAATACGGTATTCCTGTTATCTGGGTATCCTGTGGGTGCCTGCTGATCAGCTTCTGTCTGATGTTTGTGGAAAAACTGGAATAGAGGATATTTCGAATTGACACGGGAAGGAAAGTAGGATAAGATAGGAAGGGTATAAATGAATCATGTTTACTTGTTAAGTGCTCGAAAAGAGGTAAAAGGGAATCAGGTGAAAAGCCTGAACGGTCCGGCCACTGTAGACGGGGAGCGAAAGCAAAGCCATTGTAAAAGAAATTTTATGAGAAGGCGCCGAAGCAATGATCCGTAAGTCAGGAAACCTGCTTAACAGGAACGATGGGAAGCTTCCGGTAAAGGCAACCTGTTTGAGTAAAATCCGATACTATACGTGCATTTTATTTTGGACATCTGCTTTTTAGCAGATGTCCTTTTTCGTTTCGGCAGTACAGGAGGAGTTTTGGAAGGATGCGTCCCCATGAAAAAATGAAAAGGAGAAAACAAATGAAGATCAGAAACAAATTAGTAGGAAGTATGCTGGCAGTAACAATGGGAGTAAGTTTAACTGTATGCGGCACAGGATTACCTGTAATGGCAGAGGAAAAGACAGAGACAGCAGAAAAAACAGAGGGATTTCCGTTTACTCTGAAAACAAAAGATGATGCAGAAGTAACCTTTACTCATGTTCCGGAAAAAGTTCTTGCAGTAAATGCAAATGCAGGCGATCAGTTAATGGCGATGGGACTCGGAGATAAAATTATAGGAAGAGCATATACAAATTCTAAAATCAATCCGAAATGGAATGACGAATATGAGAAAATTGCTGATCTTGGAGATGGAGCGCTTTCTTTAGAAACAATTCTTGACCAGGAACCGGATTTTGTATACGGCCGTTCCAGCGCATTCAGTGAGAAAAACAATACAACCCATGATACATTAAGCCAGTATGGAATTATGTCTCTTTCTTCTATTGAAGGATATACATTAGGTGCAGATGTAGATGTAGTATATGAAGATTTCTATAATCTTGGACGTATTTTTGATATGGAAGAAAAGGCAGAACAGATTGTAAATGATATGAAAACCCAGATTGAAACTGTGGAAAAGGCGGTAGAAGGAGCAGACACAGTAAAGGTTTTCGTTTATGATATGGCGCAGGAAGGCGGCGCATACACATGTGGAGATAACTTTACTGCGAAACTGATGGAACACGCAGGCGGAGAAAATATCTTTAAAGACATGGAAGAAACCTGGGCAAATGTAAGCTGGGAAGAAGTGGTAGAAAGAGCTCCTGAAGTTATTGTAGTTAATAATTATGGAGATACGCCACTGGAACAGAAAATGAAAGAACTGAAAGAAAATCCGGCGCTTGCAGACGTTCCGGCAATCAAAGAAGACCGTATTATCTCTGTAAATCTCTGTGAAGTATTTGCCAGCTCTATGACAGGAGACACTATTGAAAAATTTGCAGAGGCTTTCCACCCGGAATGTTTTGAGTAATATATGATATGAAAAAATTCTGTAAATTTGTAAAAAACCATACAGGGCTCTGTTCGGGGATTTTAATTATAGTATTATTGTGCTCTGTTATTCTGGGAGTAGGGCTTGGACCGGTAAGAATCCCGTTTACAGATGTATGGAAAATAATTGCTCATAATCTTCTGGGATTTGTCGGAGCAGGGGACTTGCTTTCCTTAGACGGCATACGCGAGAGTACGGGCAATATTGTCTGGTTTTTAAGGCTGCCCAGAGTGATTCTGGGCGGTCTTGTAGGAGCAGCGCTTACCATGTCCGGTGTGGGAATGCAGGCTTTTACAAAAAATCCTCTGGCAGACCCGTATGTTCTTGGTATTTCCTCAGGCGCATCTCTTGGAGCTGTCCTTATTATGGTAGCAGGTGTTCAGCTTCCCCTTGTAGGAGCAGCAATTCCTTTTGGCGCATTTTTCGGAGCTTTAATTTCAATGATTCTGGTATATGCTCTGGCAAGAACAGGGAATGCGGTCACACCGGTACGCCTGATTCTTGTAGGTGTGGCAGTATCTGCCATGTTCAGTGCGTTTACCAATTATATTGTTTATACGGCTCCTGATGATGCCTCTGTTCGAGAGGCGACATTCTGGATGCTTGGAGGATTTGGAAGTGCGAAATGGTCGGATATTCCCGTTCTTGCTGTTTTAATACTGCCGGCATTTTTTATTATGATGTATTTTTCAAAATCATTAAATGCTATGCTGATGGGGGATCATTCTGCAATTATTCTTGGAGTGGATCTGAACCTTGTGCGCCGTATGCTGATCGTCGTAACGGCTCTTCTTACTGCGGCATCTGTGGCAGTAAGCGGATGTATTGGCTTTGTGGGACTTGTAATTCCTCATCTTGTCCGTTCGGTTGCAGGTGCAGATCATAAAAGGCTGCTTCCGATTTCTGTGTTAAGCGGAGCAATATTTATGATATGGGTAGATGTGGGAGCAAGAATGATACACCCTCCTACGGAAATACCGGTTGGTATTTTAACCGCATTTTTAGGCGCGCCACTGTTCCTCTGGATGGTAAAGGTACGTCGATATGAGTTTAAGTGACGGGAGGACAGAAAATGCTTCAGGTAGAAAAGCTTTCCTGTAAAATAAGGGAGAAGCAGATTCTTACGCAGGCTGGTTTTGAGGTGAAAACGGGAGAGTTTGTGGGGATTATCGGACCCAATGGAAGTGGAAAATCGACTCTTCTGAAAAATATCTATAAAGTTTTAAAGCCCCAGGAAGGTAAAGTCATACTTTCAGGCAGAGATCTGCTTTCTATGAGCAACAGGGAAATGGCACAGGAAATCGGCGTTGTGATTCAGGAACAGGAATCCAGCTTTGATTTTACAGTAGAAGAAGTGGTTATGATGGGACGCCACGCAAGAAAGAAAATGCTGGAAGGAGAAAGCCAGAAGGACAGAGAGGTTGTGGCGGAGACCTTGCGCGCAACAGGACTTTATGAAATAAGAGAGCAAAGCTTTACCACTTTGTCCGGAGGGGAAAAACAGCGTGCTTTTATTGCAAGGGCTCTTGTACAGGATACGCCGTGTCTGATTCTTGATGAACCGACGAACCATCTGGATATTAAATATCAGCTGGAGCTGATGAATCTTGTAAAAAACCGGGGAAAGACAGTAGTTGCAGTTATTCATGATCTGAATATTGCCGCTATGTACTGTGACAGATTATATGCTTTAAAAGATGGGAAAGTCATAAATGCGGGAACGCCGGATGAAGTTCTGACACCGGAATTTATCCGGGAGGTTTATGAGGTGGAAGCGGAGATTGTCACAGACAAAAAGGGACAGAGGCGGATTTTATATTATTCCGGAAGGTTTTGATAAAAAAGTGTATAAATTTCTTGACAATACTGGAGAAAAGTAGTATTATATAGCCAGTATAATTCCATAGTGAACGTATTAAGTGCTGTTTGTTACCATAGCGAACAAAACAGAAAAGGGAATCAGGTGAAAGTCCTGAGCGATCCGGTCACTGTAACAGAGGAGTAAGCCTCAGAGATCCATTGTGCCATAGCATGAGAAGGAGAGGTAAGCATTGATTCTGAAGTCAGGAAACCTGCTTAATATGGCGAGGTTAAGCTTCCGTGTAAAGTGTAACGACCAGTTTCAGGGATTCCGCACCCTGAGATGTTGTCCACTTTCGTTTGAAGTGGGCATTTTTTATGGAATGCGCCTGTTCATACGAATTATACATGATTAAATGGCAGGCGATACTGCTTCGGATACAA
>JAUNAX010000027.1:0-2442 GCA_030527365.1 Eubacteriales bacterium
TTGATCTTCACACCAGGTCCCATTGTAGGAGCGATTGTTACGCTTCTTAAATACTGACCTTTCAGAGTGCTTGGTCTTGCCTTCAGAATAGCTCCAATCAGCGTCTGGAAGTTGTCGCTTAACTGTTCCTCAGTAAAGGAAGCTTTACCGATCGGAACGTGGATAATGTTTGTTTTGTCAAGACGGTACTCAATCTTACCTGCCTTAATATCATGAACCGCTTTTGTAACGTCCATTGTTACTGTTCCTGCTTTCGGGTTTGGCATTAAACCTTTCGGTCCAAGTACACGACCAAGACGTCCAACAACACCCATCATGTCTGGTGTAGCAACTACTACGTCAAAATCAAGCCATCCTTCGTTCTGGATCTTCGGAATTAAATCCTCAGCTCCTACGAACTCAGCGCCTGCTGCTTTTGCTTCCTCAGCTTTTGCGTCTTTTGCAAATACAAGAACGCGAACTTTTTTACCAGTTCCGTGTGGCAGAACTACTGCACCACGAATCTGCTGATCAGCATGACGGCCATCGCAGCCTGTACGGATATGAGCTTCGATTGTCTCATCAAATTTAGCAACAGCAGCTTTCTTTACCAGGCTGATTGCTTCTGCGGTATCATATAATGTTGCGCGGTCTACTGCTTTTGCAGCTTCCACGTATTTCTTTCCTCGTTTCATTTCTATAACCTCCTGTGGTATTTGCGGGGAAAAGCCCTCCCACTTACTTATAATTTTTCTGATTAATCAACTACTTCGATTCCCATACTTCTTGCAGTACCAGCAATCATGCTCATAGCTGCTTCAAGGGATGCTGCATTTAAGTCTTTCATTTTCAGCTCTGCGATTTCCTGAATCTGAGCTTTTGTAACTTTTGCAACTTTGTTCTTGTTCGGTACGCCGGAACCGGATTTGATGTTAGCGGCTTTCTTAAGAAGAACTGCTGCCGGCGGAGTTTTGGTTATGAAGCTGAAACTTCTGTCTGCGTAAACAGTAATTACAACCGGGATGATTAAGTCGCCCTGGTCTGCTGTTCTTGCATTAAACTCTTTTGTAAACTGAACGATGTTTACACCATGCTGTCCAAGAGCCGGACCAACAGGTGGTGCTGGAGTTGCTTTACCAGCCGGAATCTGTAATTTGATATATCCTGTTACTTTCTTTGCCATTTTCGGCACCTCCTATGTGGTATTGGCGGGGGTATGTCCCTCCCACGATATTGTGTTACCCTGTTGTTTATAATGCTTTTACTTCTGCGAAACTTATTTCTACTGGCGTCTCGCGGCCAAACAGTTCAACGTTGATAGTCACAACCTGCTTCTGCGGATTAATAGAAGTAACAACACCTGTTGTATCCTTCCATGCGCCTCCGGTAACTACTACCATATCGCCTTCTGCGAAGTCAACCTGGACATCTTCTTTCTGAATGCCCAGAGGCAGCATTTCCTCTTCTGTCAATGGTACGGGCTTGGATCCCGGTCCAACGAAGCCTGTAACGCCACGTGTATTTCGCACCACGTACCAGGTATCGTCGTTCATCACCATATTAAGAAGCACATAACCCGGAAACATTTTTTTCTGAACCTGCTTGGCAGTTCCGTTTTTCATTTCCACTACGTCCTGCAGCGGAACACGAACCTCCAGAATCTGGTCTTCCAGATGTCTGTTTTCGATTGTCTTTTCAATGTTGGCTTTTACCTTGTTCTCATACCCGGAATAAGTATGGACAACGTACCATTTTGCTTCTGACATACAATCACCCTTGTCCTTATTTCATTAACAGATTAATTCCTTCGAGAATAGCTGCGTCCATGACGCTGATAATCACGCCAAGGAGAATGGTAACAATTACTACAACTACTGTCTGCTTAATCAAAGTATTACGGTCTGTCCAAATGATTTTTCCGAACTCGGATTTAAGTCCCTGAAACCAACTTTTTTTCTGGCCTTTGCCAGCAGACTTTTCTTTTTCCTGCATAGCCTAACCTCACAATTCTTGTGACTATTTTGTTTCCTTGTGCATTGTGTGTGTACGGCAGAACTTACAATATTTCTTAGTTTCCATTCTTTCCGGATGGTTCTTTTTCTCTTTCGTCATATTGTAGTTACGCTGCTTGCACTCAGTACATGCTAATGTAATTTTAACGCGCACAACTTCCACCTCCAGTGTTTTCATTTGCATGGTCCTGTCTTTATGTCAATGATGTATCCGCCATCATTTTCGGGCATAAAAAAAAGACCTAACTTCCATGTCGCCCGTAAAGTGTACCACAAGTCAAGGGTAAAAGTCAAGTCTTTTTCTGTATTTTACAGGGTTACTTACTGTTTCACTTGGCATTGTTCGACTGCCTCTACAGTAATGCTCCATCTGTTTTTATATTCACAGCCCGGCATAAGAGAAATGAGGTTTTCCTGTTCTTCCAGAGCTTCCACAACTCCTTTTCTGGAC
>JAUNAX010000027.1:2542-21274 GCA_030527365.1 Eubacteriales bacterium
AAGAGAAATGAGGTTTTCCTGTTCTTCCAGAGCTTCCACAACTCCTTTTCTGGACGGAAGGGAAGTCCACGGCTCAATACACACATAGTCCACCTCTGTTTTCGGCCAGTGCCAGATTCCAAGATATTTCATATCCGGAAACGCCACAGTTACAGAAGCCTGTCCTTTTTTACTTTTTAAGGTAACACTTTCCGGGATTTCTCTTAAAATAATGGCGTCATCGTCAAAAAGCTTATGGTGGAGCTTTAAAGTTCCGGAAGCCTCAAGGGCAAATGTGGCGTCCTCGCCTGTCACAAAGCAATCCTCTGACATTCCCACACGAACAGGAGCCGCTTCTTTTCCAAAATCCAGCTCATAATCTTCAAAACAGAGCCCCTCATCAAAAGGAAGGGAAAATCCGGGATGTCCGCCAATGCCGAAATACATTTCCTTTTCTCCCTGATTTTTAACCCGATATGTAATTTCAATTTTTTCTCCTTTTAATTCCCACTTGATTTCCAAGAAAAAGTCAAAGGGATACTGTTTTTTTGTTTCCGGAGAACTATTAAGTCCAAGAATCAGTTTTGTATCCTCATAACTTACAAGTTCCATCTCTGAATACATAAGAAATCCATGAATATCCATATGGTATTCTTTTCCTTCATATGTATATGTTCCGTCTGTCAGTCTCGCAATATACGGAAAAAGATTAGGACCTCTGTCTGTCCATGTTTTCACGTCCCCCTGCCATATGTACTCTCTTCCTGTACTGTCTTTTACAGAACGAAATTCTCCTCCTTTTGAGGAAATACAGACCGTCAGCTTTTCATTTTTAATTTCGTATTCCATAATACACCCTGCCTTTCTTACGCAATACTTTTACTTCAGCAAACCCAGAAAATCTCTCACTGCTTTTCTGTTATATGCTTCAAAATCAATATCCATTATAGGCACTTTTCCTCTGTCAAACGCCTTCATCCCCTCATAAACGCCATCTTCCGAATAAGGAACAAGATACCCTCCAAAGCGCCTCATAAAGCTTCCTGAGCCTGTCACATCTGTAGAAATCACAGGAAGCCCCAACGTATCTGCCTCCATGAGAACAAGAGGCTGCCCCTCATACTGGGAAGTAAGAAGGAATAAATCACAGGCTTTCATAATGGGCATGGGATTTGCAATGGAGCGAAGAAGAACTACGTTTTCCGTAAGCCCCAGGTTTTCCACATGCTCCCACGTTTTTTCATAGAGATTTCCACCACCGCCCACAATAAGCAGCATAGTCTCTGGATTTTCCCTGTGATAACGGGCAAACGCATCAAGAAGCATATCATGACGCTTCTCAGGGGAAAATCTTCCTACTGAAATAAATTTTTTACACGATTTTCTCAGAATTTCATCTAGTTCTTCCCTTGTGCAGGTACAGGTGGTGGTATCATCAAAAACAAAATCCTCCTCTGCCCGTTCAAGCACCTTTTTATAAGCGTGACAGTTATCTACCACACAAAGCTTCGGATTTTCCCCGCAGATGGGAAGAGTGCTCTGGTAAATGTCCTCCGATACTGCCGCCGTAAAGTCATATTCCCTATAAGCCTGCTTTAAGGTAAGAAGATGCTGATTGTGACTTGTACGAATCTGCATCAGCATATCGCTGTGTACAAAAATCCCTCTTTTCACAGGCGCTTCCTGAAAAAGACCTATCATCTTTCTCTCATATCCGCTGTAGTGAATACACCACTCCATATCTGCAAAACCGAAATTTCTCCTGTATTCCCTCTCATAAAAACGATGAAGATATTTTTTTGTAAATCCGTTTTCTATATTGCACTTATAAAAAAGTGCGCTTGCAAACGCCTCCCTAAACGTAAGAAACCACCCTTTTGACATAGGCATGATTTGCACAAAATCCGGAATAATCTCCACTCTTTCCGGGTTGTTTTCCACATAACTTTCCTGAAATGCCGCATAATAATTATACGCATCTCTGTCTATATTTTCCATAAGATTCAGATATGCCGTTGTAAAGCCTTTCCTCTGAAGACCTCCCGGATAAAAAAGAATATTTTTCCTGCCATTTGGAATTTCTTTTTCTATGGAAATTTCTTCCAGATTTTCCTTTTTTAATACAAGGCTGCAGATATTTTTTGCAGCATTTTTTCCATCGTAAAAGCAGTATTCTCTTAAAAATTCTGCATCCTCATAATTTTTCCCACTGCGTAGCTCTTCCAGAAGCCCCTCCGTTGTCTCTGTCACAGGGAACGGCAAATCAGAAATCTCACCATATATGTCACGCTCGCACTCATATTTTTCCCTGTCATATAAAAAGAGGACGATTTTCCCCTGGATCTTATTTGCATAATCGTAAAACACGCTGGAGTAATCTGTTACAAGGCAGTCTGCTGCCGCCAGGATTTCATATGGATCCATTTCTTCCGGCATATACCGGATATGTTTAAATTCCTCACAGGAAATCAACGGTCCCACAAATGGGTGAAGCCGAATCATCATAAGCTCGCTGTCCTTCATTTCCGCATCAAGCTTTTGTAAATACTCCTTCAGAACGTCTGCCTGGAGCTGCCGTTCCTCTTTCGTCTGACTGACGCTCGTTCCCCGCCATGTCGGCATATAGCAGTAAAGACGCTTCTTTTCTGCTCCCAGAAGCTTTCGAATCTCTTTCTGTCTTTCTTCCTCAAAAAACGCCTGGTTTCTGGGATAACCTGCAAAAACATAATTTCCGGAAAAGAGATTTTCCAGATTATATGCTTTTCGGAAAATTTCCTTTGTATAAGGATTTGGAAGGCAGAGGTAATCACACATTAGGAAATTCCTCTGGATATTTCCAATCACGTGGGCGCCGCCCGGCACATCTTTTCCCATTTTTTTAAGAGGCGTTCCATGCCATGTATTTACATAAATCTGCCCTTCTCTCTTAATAAAACGTCTCGGAAAGGTACTGTCTGTAAAAAGATACCCCGCTGTTGCCAGAAGTTTATAATATTGAAAGCTGTTGCACACAACTGTCTTTACCTTCTGAAGCTGATATGTTTTTAAAAGTCCTTCCGCCCTCAGCAATACGCCCTGATTGCAGGAAAGCCAGATTTCATATTTTTCATATTCCGGTTTTGAAAGTTCCTCCATGATGCGGAGCATATTGTTGCCTACATCCGCTCCATTTGTGGATTCCAGAAGCACTGTATTTTTACGCACCGGTCTCTGGCAGCATCGGACATACCAGGAATTTTTAAAAAGACTTTTAAAGCCCATACATTACCCTCCTTGCGTCTCTATGTTTCTTTTATCTTACCATCACTTCCCCAAAATAACAAGGCGGTTCACTTCCTGTGAATCCGCCCTGTTCAAAATATTTATTTATCTTCTACAAATGATACGCTTTCAGCATTTCTTCCAGAAATCCCGGTTCCTCTCCAAGACGCGAAAGCTCTGACTCCCTGCCGTCCTTTGTCATTGCAGCAAGTAAAGCAACTAAGTCTTTTCGTCCTTCTGCGCGGCCTTCCTCATGACCGATATTCCGATATTTTTCCCGAATCTCATCAAATGCCTTACACATAATATTCACCTCTTTCTCATCTTTCTTCAGCAAGTCTTCTATTTGTGTTTTTGTTTCCTGATACGTGTCAAGCTCGCGGAGCATACTCCAGAGAAGTTCTATAGAGTCTACCTCCATTTCCCTGTATTCACGAGAATGATTCTCTATATACTCCTCCATTTTCTCTCCATTTGTCGCACACTTTAAAGTTTCAAATATGGTCTTCCAGTCACCCCGAAAATTTTCTGAATCTACCATCTCCGGCTGTACAAGCATAATCCGGTATTCCGGCAAAAACTGCTCAAAAGGCTTTAATTCCGGTGGAATCTCGAACATTTCCCGAAGCGTAAGAGGACCGTCCCATTTATTTTGTCCGTAATAAAGCACCACTGTAAACACAGGCGTAAGCTTATCTTCTGCCCGCATTCCGGAAATAAACTCCGCAGATGTTGTATATGCTTTATTCTCCCGGTTATCTTTTGTAAACATACGCACTTGGGATATATAATCTGTCACATCATATCCCAGATTCTTCACAGGCATTGCGTAGTGGATCTCTGTCTGTGCTTCCACCGCAAAAACGCTATATATTCCCTTAAAATCCTGTTTCATAACAGCATCTCTCGTACCGTCCAAAAACATCGGCTCGCCTTTAAGCGAAACGCTTTTCTCCACTTTTCTCTGCGGAACGGGAATAATGGTTTTTGCATCAAGCATCTGTCTGCCCTGAAACAATGTCCCATTTATAAAATCAGCAAAGTGTTCCGGATCTGACAGATAGCGTGTCATAATTTTGTCCTGTTTTCCCATGCTTCCTCCTTTCATGTACAGGACAGGTTTGAAAGAACATTTTGTTCTTATTTTTAATATAGCACACCTACTAATATATGTAAATCCTGCCCTGTGCTGTTTAAAAATAAACATTGGAATTATACTGCGAATACAGCATATAAGAAATGAAACCGCAGGTACGTTTCCCTGCAGTTTCATTATAAAAAACTTCTTATGAAATTACAACAAAATCTTTTCGACATTTGGCAGCAAAACAGCCGGAATACTGTTCCTCACATCACAATATCCCGGCTGCTCGTAAATTTTCCTATTTAATAATCTCCCTTACCATTTCCCCGCCGCACACTTTTCTGTGTGGATTGAAGATTCCATTAAAACGGCGGTAAACATCGTCCACAACAAACCCTTCCAGAAGATTTTCCACATCTTCTGAAATATCCCTCTCTTCTTTTATTACAGGACCTGGAAGAAGCTCGATGCCAAAGTAGAAATCCTTCATCTCCTCCCTGTACGCCTCATAGTCATACATATAAAAAAGAACAGGTCGCTCCAGATTTGCGTAATCGAAAAACACACTGGAGTAATCCGTAATCAGCAGATCGGAAATCAGATACAGATCATTAATTTCATCATAGGAAGATACGTCTTTTATAAAATCCCCATACTTTGAAAAATCAAAGGAATTGCTGATAAAGTAATGGGTACGAAAAAGAATAACCGCCTTATCCCCAAGCCGCTTCTTCATCTTGTCAAAATCAATCCCAAGTCTGTAAGTAAAGCCTTCTCCTGCCGTATGCTGATTCTGTCTCCACGTTGGAGCATAGAGAATTACCTTTTTATCTGCCGGAATCCCCAGTTCCTTTTTAATATCCTCACACTTTTTATCTGTATAACAGAATAAATCATCGTTTCTCGGATAGCCAAGCTCCAGCACCTTTGCCTGCTCTCCAAGACAGAAGGCACTTTTTACCTTTTCTGTATAAAAAGGCGAGGGGGACGGCATAAAGTCAATCATCTGACCTTCCCGTTTATATTCATTACAGGTGCGCTCCCTCTCTTTTTTGGAAAGCTCAAGGCGCGGCACATCGCACCCGATTTTTTTAAGAGGCGTTCCATGCCATGTCTGCACATAAATCTGCCCCGGACGTTTCTCGATTCCGTAATCCAGAAGATAATTGGTGACCCATATGCCTGCACAGGCATAATACCTGTAATAATCCTCAGAGCGGTATTTTACAAGAATAGTATTTGGATATTTCTCAAGATACCTGTGCTTTTCCGGCTCTGTAAATGCCCATATCTTCTTATAATCTCTGTACCTGCTGTCCTCACACATTGCCTCAAACATGGCGCGAGGACTGCAGGAATATTTTCTTCCCATATAAGACTCAAACATAATCATATGAGAGTCCACCGGATATTTTTTCACATATTTCCTGTAGCGGAGCTGACTGTACTTATGATAAACACGAACAGATGCTTCCTTAATTCCAGGAGTAAGATTCACTATCTTTTTTACTGTTTTTTCTATTTTTCCCATATCATTGTTTCTTTCTTAAAAAAATCCGGTAAAATTCCTTCCTGAGGCTTCCCGGAATCAGTCCTACAATTGTACGCACCGTGCAATTTTTCAGAAACGTACCGGTTCCGATTATTCCTTCCCCTTTTAAATACTTCTGGAAACGAAGCACGGATTTTATGTAGGCAGCGCCGCCTCTCCTGTCATACATTCCTTCTCCGGAACGCATATCAAGAAGCGTCTTTTGAAGATTATATGCCTTTGCTCCCTTTTGAAGCATTCTTATCCACAGACAATAATCCTCAAAGCCTGAGAAATCCACATAATTCCCGGCTTTCAACACAGCGCTTTTTCTGTACATCACACAGGGGTGATTGAAGGGATTCCGTTTCCCTGCATAAGCAAGAATTTCCTCCTGATGTTCCGGGGAAAGACGGACATTTCCCGTATCTCCAGGCGTTTCCCTAAACTCCTCAAGAGCGCAGCCCACAATATCGTAGCCGCCCTTTTCCATCGCCTCCATCTGAAGACGGCAGCGTTCCGGTCTGCTCAGATCATCGCTGTCCATACGCGCCACAATGTCATATCTGCAATGCGTAATCCCCTCTGCAAGGGCTTTTCCAAGTCCTCTGTTTTCCGGAAGACGAATACACTGGAAACGCTCTCCAAGGCAACCTTCTGCCCACCGTACCACTTCCTCAAGATCTTCTCCAAGAGGTCCGTCACACACCAGCACAAAATCAGCGAAAGGAAGACTCTGCTTTCTCATACTCTCTATGCTTTCCCGGAAAAAAACAGGATTTTCCTTTTCATAAACAGACATCAGAACAGAATATTCTTCCATCAGCTCTCTCCTTCTTTTATCCTTGTATTGTGGTGGTTCATCTCCTCTTTTGAAGGAGGATTTCTGTAGTCTCCGTACATCTGAGTAAGCACGGACTCATAATCTGCCGGTCCTCGGAGAATTACATCCTCAAAAGGATAATCCGCGCCTTTGCCGTAATATTTTTTATGAAACATCTCTTTTAATTTGTGAATACCCATAAAATTTATAAGATATTCCGATGTATCATAAGGATATTTCTGCATCAGTCTGTCAAGACGGCGAAACTCTTTTTCTGTCCGGAAAATTTTTTCCACAGGAAGGATTTTTCCCACAGCAATCATTGCCCGTTCCACAAAAGGACGGTTCGTTTTCTTTAAATCTATATTTGTGGAAAACATGGAATAATTCACCCTCGCCCTGGCAACCAGAAGGCGGAAACAGTGAATCTTTCTCTTCCACTTATTTCCCGGCATTCCGTCAAGTGGAAAAATATCAATCCACGCTTCTTTTTCCTGCTCCACTGCCGCAGAACTGTCAATTACCTTCACACGGCTGTCCGTGAGGCGCGGCACATAATATCGGTATCCCGGCGTTTCCTGATAAGTACAGAATCGAATATACTGAGGAAATTCTTTTTTGGCAATCTCCCCAAAACGGATAAAATCAGGCCGCGGCATTCCAATATCCACATCGTCGTCCCAGGGAATAAAGCCCTTATGGCGAACAGCCCCCAGAAGCGTTCCTCCGAGGGCATAATACCGAAGATCATATTTCTCACAGATCCTCAGAAATTCTTTTAATATATCAAGCTCTACAAGCTGCAACTCTCTTAACTCTGTTCCCATTTTCAACTCCGTTTTTCTTCCGGTGCATTTTCTCCGGAATCCTTCAGCGCATTTATCTGCGTATCATCTACACCTTCTGAAACCTCTTTCTGGAAGAAAATCTTTACTGTCATAAACAAAAGTTTAATATCAAGAAGAAGTGAGTAGTTTTCAATATAGAAAAGATCCAGCTTTAACTTATCGTAAGGCGTAGTATTATATTTTCCATAAACCTGAGCATAACCTGTAAGACCTGCCTTTACTTTCAGACGATAATGAAATTCCGGAATTTCCTTTTCATATTCGTCCATGATCACACGCCGTTCAGGGCGCGGTCCCACAAGAGACATATCTCCCTTAAACACATTAAAAAGCTGTGGCAGCTCGTCAAGGTGAAGATTTCGAAGAACTTTTCCCACAGGAGTAATACGGGAATCATTTTTTGACGCAAGACGCGCTCCCTGCTTTTCAGAATCTACACACATACTTCTGAATTTGCAGATTTTAAACTCTTTCCCCCTGTACGTAAGCCTGTCCTGAAGATAAAACACTGGTCCTCCGTCATATACCTTTACGAGAATGGCAATAAGAAGCATCAACGGAGAAGTCAGAACAATTCCAATACCTGACACAATAATATCAAGAAGCCTCTTTCCTGCCCGTTCTTCCACAGAAAGCCCGTGATTTCTTGCCATAAGAAGCGGCGTATCAAAAAGATGGATCCTCGTTGTTCCAATTAAAATAATGTCGGAAATTTTCGGACTCATATAGCACCGGATAGAATGATCGAAACAGTATTTCAGATACCTGTTTCGTATGGAAGAAGGCAGATCCCATATAATAACGCCCTCATACTCGTTCATCATCTGATGAATCTTTTCTTCCCCAACACTTATATGAACCTTTCCGCTGATGTTGTACTTATCACTTCTGGAATTCATTTTCTGAATCAGGTCCCCCGGATCTCTGTCTCCGTGAATAACAAGCAGCTTTCTTGCTCTGTACAATCTGGAATAAATAAACCGGGAACCGAAAATCCACAGAATAATCATCAGAATCTGTACAAAAGTCATCTCAATCATAGGTCTCACATTTAAAAACCAGCGGTTGATCAGAGTAATCTGAAGATACGCCACAACATTCGTACAGATTGTCGCCAGAGTCAGGGAATAAAAAACGTCTATTTTCTTTAAATACCCTACTTTAAGGCCGCCGTACAGTTTTGAAAACAGAGTGTTGATCAGAGCGTAAATGGCAATAAACACCCAGTTACCCTTTCTCCAGAATGGTTCATCGATCAATCCTCTGTAATAATCGTACCACACATAAGCAAATGCGGCTGCCTGGGCAATAATCACAAGACTTGCCAGACAAAATACAATAAATCTTTTATAATCTTCTCTTCTGCTCACAGGTCCACCTCTTATTTTTATTCTCATAATAGTTACCAGATTTTCCTTTAACTTATCTATTATAACGTATTCTATAGGAGTCCGTCCAGTTTTTCGCGCATTTTTATGAAATTGCAGGTTTTTTACACATATTTTTTCCTTTCCAGGTTCTTTTTCTCCTGCTGCTATGATATGATTGTCAAAAGATACCTGACGGACTGTTATGTATCATACTATTATCAGAAAAGAGGAATCTTCATGAAAAACTGCAGGCTCAGCCTTATTCTTCCCATATATAACGTAGAAAACTATTTAAAACCATGTCTGGAAAGTCTTGTGTGTCAGAGTTTTCACGATATGGAAATCATTGCCGTAAACGACGGAAGCACAGATAAAAGTCCTGAAATTTTAAAAGACTTTCAATCACGCTTTCCAGAAAAAATAAAAATCTTTACAACCGAAAACAAAGGCGTCAGTCACGCCAGAAATTACGGCTTTTCCAAAGCATCAGGGGAATATATATGGTTTATTGACAGCGATGACTTTATCACACCGGACGCCTGCTCCATACTCATGGAAAAGGCAAACCAGGACAAAAACGACCTGATCCTTTTTTCCCATTATGAAGAGAACCAGCAGACAGGAGAATCTGCTGTAAGCCCCTGCCCATGTAAGCAGCAAAATTTTTCTGTAAAAGAATACCCGGAACAGCTTGCCCTTTTCTCACCCTATCCCTGGGATAAACTGATAAAACGAAGCCTTTTTGAAGGTCTTTTCTTTCCGGAAGGAATCCGTTTTGAAGATCTTCCTGTTGCCTTCCTTCTTATGACAAAGGCAGCCTCCATTGGATACGTTGAAAAACCTCTCTACACCTACAGAAAACGGATTGGATTTTTAAGCGGTCTTACAGAAGGGACAATGGATATTTTTAAAGCTTCCGACTTTCTCAGAGATTCACTGAAAAAAGAGAGACTTCTTCCTCTTTATGAGAAAGAGCTGGAATACATTACAGTAAAACATTTTCTATTCCGTTTCCGCCAGATCATCACAAACTACGAAAAAGGAAAAAAAGAGTTAAAATGCAGGCTTATCAACAGCTCCTTTGATTATCTGGAAAAATATTATCCCAACTGGGAAGAAAATCCTTATCTTTCCACCATCTTAAACGATTATATTTACAGAATGCTGTTTCTTTACAGCTCCCGCAAAAGCTTGCTTCGTCTTGTGAGCATCTGCGATGGAAAGCCAAAATATTTCCAGAAATTTTACGTTGTTGCACAGAAAAAACTCCACCCAAAAGGCGGAGTTCCCATAAAATAAAAATTACTTTATAAATTTTTTCAGAGTATATTTTACCTTGCGCCCCGCCTTTTTATAAAAAGGTTCTTTTCCGGATACCATAAGGTAAGTCGGATACCAGCGAAGCTTTGACACCCTGCTTCCAAAAGGCGCAAGGTCAAGCTTTGCAGCAAATTCTTCTGTCTCTTTTTCAATCTCTTCCTGAATCTCCGGTATCTGACGGTATCTTCTGTACCAGAGAAACACATCAGCAAGCTCCCTGTCCAGAACAATTCTCTCTGCTTCTCCTGAAAGATTGTATTTTTCACACTGTTCTCTCACAATCTCATAAGAGGCAAACTGACAGGAAAAATTCCTCGCTCTTCGCCCCATAAGCGAAGCGCTGTTGTTAATTCGGTACCTCACAATGGGCTGATTTGTAATCAGAATCGTATCCGCCGCAACTGTTACCTCGTTAAAAAACGAACGGTCATTGACACAGACAAGATGATTAAACCGGATACTTTTGTCTATCAGAAGACTTCTTCTGTAAATTCCATTCCAAGGAACAACACTTACATGAGAAAGAAGTTCCGGATTTTCTCTGAAGGAAAACGGCTTTTCAATATCTTCCACTGCCACCTCACGGAGACTTAAAAGAGGAGGTGTATCACAAAGCTCCCCTGTTTCGTTATCAAAGCAAATTCCCCGCCCTTTTATTACATCCGGGTCAAATAATCTTATAAGTTCCCAATAACGTTCATAGGCGGATTTTTCCACCTTATCGTCTGCATCAAGAAAATGAATATACTCTCCTTTGGCAGCTTCGATCCCTATATTGCGGCAGCTCCCCGCATACATATTTTTCTCATTTTTAATCAGCCGCACACGGCTGTCTTTTTTACAGTAATCCTCAATCACAGCTGCTGAAGCATCTGTAGAAGCATCGTCTACGCAAATGACCTCTATATCCTGTACGCTCTGATTCAGAACGCTGTCCAGACATTCTCCCAGATACTCCTGCGCATTGTGAACAGGAATAATCACACTTAATCTCATATTTTCAGCTCATAAACTTATCGTAAGCCGGAAGAACCTCCTCCGGTTTTCCGATCATTTTCATTTCTCCCTCGTGAAGCCAGAGAACACTTGTACAGAGTTCCTGAAGTGTTTCCGAACTGTGGGAAACAATCAGAACCGTTCTGTCTTCATTGGAAATCAGCTCTTTCATCTTATTGTAACTCTTCTTCTTGAATTTGGCGTCACCTACGCTTAGTACCTCATCTATCAACATAATATCTGCCTCAAGAATAGCTGTAATGGAAAACGCCAGCTTGGAGTGCATACCACTTGAATAAGTTTTTACCGGCATATCAATAAAATCTCCAAGGTTCGCAAACTCTATGATTTCGTCCATTTTTTCACGAACCTGCTGCTCAGAAAAGCCGAGAAGCATACCGGAAAGAATAATATTCTCTCTTCCTGTAAGCTTCGGCTGGAATCCCACACCAATAGACAAAAGGGAAACGGAGTTTCCTTTCAGATCTATTATTCCGGTATCCGGAGAAAAAATTCCCGCAATGGCACGGAGCATGGTAGACTTTCCGCTTCCGTTTTTTCCTACAATTCCAAGGATTTCTCCCTTTGGCACAGAGAAGCTTACGCCTCTCACTGCCTCGTATACTTTTGCATCTGCTTTTTTCAGATGAAGCAGACTTTTTTTAATGGAAAAAGACTTCAGACATTTATAGCTGATATGAAGATCCTTTACCTCTAATGCAATTTCCCGTTCCATAATTACATCACCTTTACATAACTGTTTTCATATTTGTAAATTGTCCGCACACCAATAATGCACAGAATTACCGAAATCACTCCCCACAGAACGATCAGCTTTCTGTACGGCGTGGAAGAATATAAAACGCACATTCTTGCAGACTCAATCAGCATGGAAACAGGATTGCAGTACAGAAGAACGCTCCTTAAAGTACCCTCCAGCCGGTCTCCGATAGAATAAAAAATACCGGACATATAAAACATAAGACGGAGGATTACGATAGTCACATTGTAAAGATCGTCTACAAAAACGCCAAAATGAAGGACAATACAGCTCAGTCCAAAAGTAAACAAAGCCAGAACTATCATAATTGGAATCAGATAGAACACTTTCAATGTAACGGGAACCTGAAAAATAATCATCATGACTACGATCAGAGAGAAGGAAACAAGCATTTTAAACCCGTTTACCATCATTCTCTGAAGAATCAAAATAAATTTCGGAATATACACCTTTGATACGATGGCGCTGTTATTTCTCACCATTTTTACGCTGCCCTGCACTGTCTTATTAAAGAAATCCCAGAGTGTCAGACCTACGAATACAAAAATAGGAAAATACTGCACATTACTTCGAAATACAATCTGGGCAATAAAGGTGTAGACCAACATAAAAAGCATGGGGTCCAGAACCCACCACAGCCAGTTCAGATAAGAACTGGCAACCTCAGACTTCAAATCTGACCTTGCTGAAAATTTCGCATAGGCAAAATACTTTTTTAAATCACTCTTGAAACGCTTCATGATTCCTGCTCTGCTCCTGTTTTTCTGTTTAAATCACTTTTTATCTGTGTTGTTGAAATCTCCGGAGTTCTGGGCAGATATACTACCTCGCAGCCCTCTTCCTCCAGAAAATCAAATTTCCCCTTCCAATCGTCTCCCATAACAAAGGTATCTACATGATACTCCTTCACATCTGTACGCTTCTGCTCCCAGCCCTCCTCCGGAATCACAAGATCCACATAGCGGATTGCCTCCAGAAGCTGTTTTCTCTCTTCATAGGAAAAGTAGCATTTCTTCTGTTTCTCTCTCCAGTTGAACTCATCTGTAGAAAGAGCTACTATGAGGTAATCGCCAAGCTGCTTTGCACGGCGCAGAAGATTAATATGCCCATAATGAAGCAAATCAAATGTGCCGTAAGTAATCACTCTTTTCATTTTCTCACACTTATCCTTTATCTTGTTAAGCTTTCAATTTTCTTTTCACCCACCGAAACGGCTTTGTAACTGCTCTTCCAAGCCGGTAGGAAAAAGAGGCTTTTATAGCTTCCCTTTCTTTTTCCAGAGCTTCTCTCTGCTTTTTAAGCTGCTCTGCTTCCTTTACCAAAGCTTTTATTTCCTGCTCCTGACAGCGGATTTCATTTCCCCGCTCCTGCTTTTCACGGCGAAGTGTACGGATTTCCTCCCCCCGCTCCTGTTTTTCACGGCGAAGCGTACGGATTTCCTCTCCCCGCTCCTGCTTTTCGCGGCGAAGCGTATGAATTTCTTCTCCCCGTTCCGTCTTTTCTCTGCAGACCTGTCTGTATTTTTCACGCAGCTCTGCCTCTTTTACAAAGCTGTCGTCATAATCCTTTACAAGCATAAGAAAATACGTTTTTTCCTCAGGTTTCATCGCTTCAAAGCAAAGCTTATACTCCGGTTCCAGATTGCGATAAAGTTTTCTTGTAAGACGAAGGCGAAGCCTGACAAGCATAGAAAGACCCTCCTCGTCCTCCGGCTCCAGCCGGTTGTCACGAAACGCCTTTTCAATGGCAAGATAGCCGGCAAAAAATCCATATACCTGCTCAAATTTTCCTGCTGAAGTCATAACAGAGTTTCCCCGTACTCTTCGATGGAAAAACACCTCTTTCGTGTGATATACACGATGGGCAGGCATGATACACTGGAAGGTAAAAATATTATCCTCTCCGATAATTCCCTGTTCAAACCGGAGATTTTCCTGTCTGTAATGTACGGAACTGATAAACTGAAGGCAGAGAGATGAACGGTACTCATCTTCAAGAATCATTTCATGAAGCATCTGAGGTCCTGTCATAACACGGGAGTAGTCTCCCTTTCTTGTATAATACGTAATATAATTCTTCTTTGTCTCCCTCAGCTCTTCTGTCTCAAAAAAGCTTTCCCCATCGAAATAGAGCACATCCAGAGCCTTTTCCTCACTGAGTTTATAAAGCTTTGAAAGAGCGTCTCTTTCCAGAATGTCGTCCCCGTCCATAAAATAAAAATATTCTCCGGCGGCAACCTCCGCGCCATGATTTCTGGCACTTGAAATCCCTCTGTTTTCCTGGGAAATAATCGTAATACGACTGTCTCTCTCTCCGTACTCTCTTAAAATCTCCAGAGAATTGTCTGTGGAGCCGTCATTAACACAGATGATCTCTATTTCACTAAGAGTCTGATTTACAATAGAATCCAGACATTCTCTTAAATATTTTCCCACATTATAAACGGGAATAATAACAGAAACCCTGGGGATTCCCATATCAGCCTCCGCCTTCTTTACAATCTCAGGCTCTGTTGGCAGAAGTTTTTTCTGATGCTGCGCCTCCCATTCAAAGGCATTTAAAATCCCCTTCACAAAAACAAAGTCTTCTTTTCTGCGGAAATATTCCTTCTGATGGTCCATAAGTCCTATTTCCGTAAACTCCGGCTCTGTCATACGCCCGCAAACATGCCGCCTTATCTCCCAATTCTCCACTGTACGAAGATTATGGGCACATCCGGACAGAAAAATATTCAGAAAACCTTTCTCGTATTCTTCATAAATCCCTCGTTTTTTCAATTCGTGATATACGCCCGCATATGCTTTTATAAAACAATCAGGATAAAGACTTTTACTTCCCTGAAGGCTTTCCTTCATTCCTACTCTGTAAAATACCAGCTCCTCATCTACATACGAAATTCTCTCTGCAACAGCAAGCGCCGTCAACACAAAATACACATCATTGCTGTTTTGAAGTCCCTGAAACGAAAGTCCCTGGTTTTCTACAAACTCTCTTCTGAAAAGCTTCGTCCAGGGAGCTGGCGTTACAAGAGCAAAAATATCTGTATCCTGCGTTTTTCCGGAAAAAGGATTTTCTTCAGGAAGAGCGTCCCTCTTGAAATACCAGGGAGCCTGAGAAACACAGCCCGTTTTCTCATTATACTGCTTTGCACCAAACAGAACAATATCTGCTTCCATCTTTTTTCCCTGACTGTAGACTTTTTCAAGAAGAGTTTCCTCAAAAAAATCATCTGCGTCAAGAAACAGAAGATATTCCCCTTGTGCAATCCTCATTCCGTTATTTCTGGCAATTCCAGCATACTGATTTTTCTGTGTCAGAACACGCACTCTTTCATCTCTCTCCTGAAATCTTTTCAAAATTTCAGGAGAGCCGTCTGTAGAACCGTCATCCACACAAATGAGTTCCATTTCCTGAAGCGTCTGGCAAAGAAGACTTTCCAGACACTTCTCCAGATATTTTTCTGCGTTATATACAGGTATGATTACCGATACTTTTGTCATAACCGCCTCCTGCTTTTAAAATCCGGTTTCTTAACTTTTCAGTTTCTTTTTAAGAGCTTTCAGCTTTTTCTTGATTTTTCTTGGAATACTTGTAAGGGCAAATCCCAGTTTATATGAATTGGAATTTTTAATCTTTTCAATTTCTGCTGCCGCAGCTGCTCCTCCAGGAGCTGTACAAAGGCGGTAATATCCCTCCGGATCTCTTATAAGGAACTGCACACCTGACCACTGGGTTACAGGAAATGCGTCCTGACTCAGCTCTCCAAGCTGTTCCGCTCTTTTAAATTCCTTTGAAATACAGTCCACATATTCTCTTTTGTATTCATTTCCGATACGATTCAGCGTAAATACATAGTTGGAATATTTCTTTCTCCAGTAAACATATTTAAAACGTTCCCACACATCCGGATGCTCTGTAAGAATTTCACGAATATAATCATATTCCACATTTACACAGTAAACCTTGTCCCTGCTGTGAACAGAAGAATTGGGATTGTCTCTTCTGTTCATATAATACGGTTTATTAATAATCATAGCTCTTTTTGCAAAAGCAAATGTCTGGAAGAAAAATCCGTTGTCCTGGAAAGACGCACCGGGAGTTTCATTATGGCGAATGCCATATTTTTCCAAAAATTCTCTTTTATAAATTCCACTCCAGGTATTCATAATGTAATTCACGGCAGACGGAGTCTGAGACGGATTAAATACTTTATTATAATTTTTGATGTCATCAGACAGATGATTATAAGTAAGCTCCATATTTCCATTTGTATCATTTCGTTTAAAACGATAAAAATCCGCCTTTACAAAATCCAGATTATTTTCCTTTGCAATCTGATATAAATCCTCATACATATTAATAGGAACATAGTCGTCCGGCTCTACAATTCCAATGTACTCTCCTGTCGCTTTTTCAAGACCGATATTCATTGCAATTCCGTATCCACCGTTTTTCTTATCCACAATAATAATACGATCGTCTTTCTCTGCATAGCTCTTTAAAATCTCCAGAGAACTATCCGTAGATCCATCGTTAATACAGATAATTTCAATATCGCGAAGTGTCTGGCGCACAACGCTTTCCATACACTCCACTAAATACATTTCTACATTATAGGTTGGTATAATGATTGATACTTTCGCCATTTATTTCTCCTTAATCGGGTTTTGCCCCGAAGCTTATTTTAGACCTCTGCCAAATCACGGAATTTCAGCCATCTGCTCTTTGTTCCGTATTTTTCAAAATAAGAAATGTCGCATTCCTTAAGGAAATTCTTCATTTCCTGTCTCAATCTTTCTATTTCCACGCCCTGTTCCAGAAACTTTCTATACCATACAAAAATATCGTACATTTCGTGCTCCAGAACCTCAAAGCGTACCTTATCATTTACATGATTCTCATTGCATATCTGACGCATAATCCGGTAAGATTCAAACTGACAGTCAAAATGCTGGGCACGTTTCATCACAAGGGAACCACTGACATTCATTCTGTGACGTACAATTTTTTCATTTGCTATCATCATACGCTCGCCCTTTACACAGGACTCAACAAAGAAGGAACGGTCATTCACACAGAAAAGACTGTTAAAACGGATATTCTTTTCCAGAAGAAAATGTCTCTTATAAATTCCATTCCAGGGAACAACCGCCATGTAATCCATAAATTTCTTCGGAAAATGCTGAAAATCAAGAAGAGTACCAAAAAATCCCACATACATTTTCTCCATAGAATATCTTTGATTTTCTATTAATTCTCCAGTCTCATCATCAAAGCCCTCTGATGTTGTCTTCAACCAGTCAAGATCATTCTCCTTTGCAAGAGTGTACAACTTTTCATACACATTGTCCACAACATAATCGTCAGAATCAAGAAAATGTACATACTGCCCCTTTGCTGCCATAAGCCCTTTGTTTCTACAGGTTCCCGCATACAGGTTCGTCTCGTTTCGGATTATTTGCACATTTGAATATTTCTCCTGATATTCTTTTAAAATATCAGGCGTTCCATCTGTGGAGCAGTCGTCCACGCAGATAACCTCCAGCGAAATATTCTGCTTTGTAAGAATACTGTCAAGGCACTGGCGGATATATTTTTCCGCATTATAAACAGGAATTACAACAGAAATTTTTGTATTGTACTCTTTAAAGTCATATCTTAAAATATCTGCAAGTTGCTTATACTCCTCTTTATTATAGAAGTAATCCTCATCGTGACCTGTAATCTCAAGTTCCCGGAACCATTCCTCATGAAGCTTCGTGTAAAGCTTCTCATAACATTCCCCTGTGATGGTATTTAAGTTCCACAGGCTGAAATGAACGGCATAATTCACAAAATCCTTTTTCAGTTCTTCATAAAGTCCTTTTTCCTTCAGTACATCGCGAAGGGCTATAAGAGCATTATAAAAACAGAACCAGGATTTTTCTCTTGTATTGGAAAGCGATTCTCCGTTATTTCTTCTTTGATGAGCAAGCACCGTATCAAGACAGGTAATCCTTTTTGCAAGAACGAGCGCACTGAACACAAACAGCATGTCATTGCTTGTTCTCTGCTCCTGGAACTTAAGGTTATGCTTCATCACAAACTCTCTGTCATACACTTTATCCCATGCCCAGCCAACAAATGCCTTAAACACATTATCTGTAATCTGGCGGAAATTAAAAGGCGTATACGGGGGAAGAGTCTGCTTTTTCAGCGTATATGCCGCTTTTTTAAAGGTATTCGTATCATTCAGATAATGGTCGCAGCGGAAAACCACAAAATCTGCCCTGTCTGCTGCAATCTTTTCCACTGCCTTTTCCAGCATATCCGTCTCAAAAAAATCATCGGAATCCAGGAAAGAAAGATACTTTCCAGACGCCTTTGAAAGCCCGTTGTTCCGTGCAGCCCCTGCTCCTGCATTCTCCTGCTGCAGCACTATCACACGCTCATCTTTCGCTGCATACTCTTTCAGGATTTCAACAGAACGGTCACTGGAGCCATCGTCCACACAAATAATCTCTATCTCTTTTAAAGTTTGATTTACTACACTGTCAAGACACTGTCTGAGGTATGTCTCCCCGTTATAAACAGGCATAATGACAGATACGATTGGCTGTTTCAATGATTTTCCTCCTAAAATAAGATTTTTACTCATAGGTAGTTTTATATTACCATTTTTACGGAAAATCTGCAACTACTCATATTTTGCCACATCGCCTCTTTCGTCCACAAGACAAAGCCCGATACTCTCCACTCG
>JAUNAX010000187.1 GCA_030527365.1 Eubacteriales bacterium
TAGTTCTATTTCTTTATTCTGCACTTTGTTCTGATGTACCAGAAAAGAGTTCCAAAAATCACAAGAAGTACGACAATATATGCTACTTTTGCAGGAAGCCCTTCTGTATAGGCATCGATTCCTGTTGCAAGTCCTACCAGAATCAGGGCAATCCCTGATGATTTCTCCATTTTTTTCTGATCGTACTTTACTTTTCGTACTGCTGAATTTCCACCTTTCATAAAAATTCCGCCGTTTCCTGTAAGAAGCAGAATTCCAATGACAACAGCGCCAAAAGTTAAAATTAAGTCAAATGTTCTGTCCATTTTTTTCTCCTGTATCGTTTCTTTAGTAAAAGCAGACAATCGGCACATCGTAATTGATGAGACTGTATAAAGCAGCCGCACTGTCATACGGCATATTGATACAGCCGTGAGAGCCGTTTGTAAGATAATCGTCTCCGCCAAAATTGGAACGCCAGTTTGCATCGTGGAAACCAATGCCGCCATCAAAAGGCATCCAGAATGTTACAGGCGTCTCATACTCATACTTTCCGTTTGGAAGCTTTGGACCTCTTAATACAGAAGGACTGCTCTTTGAGTAAAGTCTGAAAATCCCCTCATGTGTCTGTCTGTCCGCATAAGACATATTTCCGGAAACAAAATCAGATTCCAGAATAATCGCTCCATCCTGATAATAGTAAAGATGCTGATTGCTTAAATCTACCTCTATATACGTACTGCCAATATCATTATATCCGTAGGTATTGGCTCTCATGGAATATACAGGTTCTCTTGTCGTCTGTGTTCCGGAACGGATTTCTTCCATAAGCTGTGCAGCCTCTTTTGCCTGATCAATCTGCCAGCCATAGGCGGAACCATACACGGAAACCGTTCTTCCGCTTGTTGTATTAAAGGAACGACTTGTTCCTACTGTATCATGTTCTGCAGCAAGCTGTGCTACAAATTCATTTACATGATTCTGGAAGGAAGCATCATCCTGCACAAGCTTTCCTTTCTCATCAAACTGAAGCCATGTTTTAATGGTATTTCCATCAAGAGTTACCGTTTCTTCTCCAAATGTGTAAGTGATACTTGCCTTTGCAAAGTTATTGTAGGCATCTCTTGTTTCAATAAGCTCCGGACTGTCGCTTTTTACAGAAGCAGAAGCATATACATCTGCAGCTGCATCAAAATCTACGCTCTGCATACTTTCTGTTACTGCATCACTTAAAGTCTGATATGCTTTTTTAAGAACCAGTTTGCTTCCCTGCGTCTCCGGAACAATCTCAAAAGAAGACTGGGAATCATTAAACGTAACGTAAGCATTCTCTGGCGCCACCTGATTTTCTTCCTTTGCACAGCTTAGATTTCTAAGCTCTGTTTCAAGAAGCGAATGATCAAAAGTTGTATTAATATCTGTAGTATAGCTGACAGGTTCTGCATATCCCTTAACCCATTCATACGGCTTCTGGGTTTTTAAAAGTTTCAGAACTTCTCCGTCTGACGTATACTTATAATCAATGTTCGAGCCCTGGATCACCTGTGGTTCCAGATTTCTTGCGCTGACGGAAATAGAATACTTTTCTACCTGTTCTGCAATCGCCTGCTCTGCCTCATAAGCAGTTTTTCCGGAACAGTCTACTCCGTTAATGGTAGTTCCCTCAAAAAAGCGGTCTGAATAATAATAGGAAATTCCTGCATATGCACAGCCTGCAGTTACTATAAGCATAGCCGCTGCAATTCCTGTAATTTTCAGTCCTTTATACTTTTTTTTCACAGGAAGGATTGTATTTTCTAACTCCTCATCACCAATGGGGACATAAGTAATTTTTCGGGGACGAGCTGATTTTTTATCAGGCTGTTCGTTCTTATTTTCGTTGCTCATTTATTCTCTCCTCGACATTAAGTAAGAAAAAATTTCAATAACGTTTATATTATAACATAATTCTTCCATTTTGCATCTTATATTATGTTTTTTATAAAAGATTAATATTTTCTTTATTATTATGTACAGTTTTCCTGTTAATATTTCCCGGAAAGATTTTTTTAAAGGCGCGGAAATCTTTCCCGCGCCTTCAGATATTTTATTGATTCGCCTTTATTTATTTTTCTACAAGAAGAGAAGTTCCTGTCATTTCCTCCGGTTTCTCTTTTCCCATAAGCTCGATAAGTGTCGGGATAATGTCTGCAAGACAGCCGTCTTCGCGAAGTGTATATTTCGGGTCTGCATTTACAAGAATAAACGGAACCGGGTTTGTTGTGTGTGCTGTAAATGGTTCTCCTGTGGAATAGTCAAGAAGCTGCTCTGCATTTCCGTGGTCTGCACAGATAAACATCTGTCCGTTTACTTCTTTAATTGCATCGACTGCTCTTCCCACACATTCATCAACTGCTTCTACCGCTTTGATTGCAGCGTTTTCCACACCTGTATGGCCAACCATATCCGGGTTTGCAAAGTTAATAATGATCACATCATACTTATCGGACTTGATTGCTTCCACCAGTTTATCACATACAGCAGGAGCGCTCATCTCCGGCTGAAGATCATATGTTGCAACCTTTGGAGATTTTACAAGAATTCTGTCCTCTCCTTTATTTGGCTCTTCCACACCGCCGTTAAAGAAGAAAGTAACGTGTGCATATTTTTCTGTTTCTGCAATACGTGCCTGTGTCATATTGTTTGCAGCAAGCCACTCGCCGAATGTGTTGTGAAGCTGTACTTTATGGAATGCAACAAGCTTGTTACCGATTGTATCGTCATAATCTGTGAAACATACGAAAGTAGTATCCAGACGTTTTTCTCTTTCAAATCCCTGGAATGCGTCGTCACAGAATGCTCTTGTAATCTCACGTGCTCTGTCGGGACGGAAGTTGAAAAATACAACAGAATCCTTATCAGATACAACAGCAACAGGATGTCCGTCTTTTTCCATTACAGTAGGAAGCACGAACTCATCTGTCTTTCCATCGTCATAGG
>JAUNAX010000028.1 GCA_030527365.1 Eubacteriales bacterium
ATTCAAGTCCCTTACTTTTATGGATTGTCATAATCTGCACAGAACCTTCCCCTGCACCGGATAAATTCACTTCTCCGTAGTCTACCTGGAATTTCTGCAATTTTTCAATATAGCGCACAAAATTAAAAAGCCCACGATAGCTTGTTTTTTCATAATCCATTGCTTTTTCTATTAACATGGAAAGGTTTGCTCTTCTCTGTTCTCCGTCAGGAAGTGCAGCCGCATAATTTCCATATCCAGTTTTATCCAGAATATATACGACCAACTGATGAACCGGCGTGTATTCTGCCATATCCCTGACATTTGTAAGAAGGGATAAAAATCCGGAAAGCTTCTGAAAAAGCGCAGCTTCTTCCTCAGTTTCCATACATTCCTCCTTTACCCATGCGCACACTGCATCAAAAAGCATTCCCTGCTTATACTTTGCGCGCAGAATCCCCAGTTCCTGAGACGTACAGCCCACAACAGGTGAATGCAGTACGCCTGCAAGTGGAATATCCTGGAGCGGATTATCGCAAATGCGAAGGTAGTCCAGCATGGTAACGACCTCTGTTGCGGAAAAATATCCTGTTTTTGAAGCACTGTAAGAAGGGATTCCCTGAGCAGAAAGCACCTCCCCAAATGTTTCTGTCCAACCTGTGGCAGTACGAAGAAGAATCACAATATCCCCGTATTCCAGCGGGCGGTATTCTCCCGTTTCTTTATCAAGAACCTTCGCCTTTCCCTTCATTTCCTGAATTTTATGGGCAATGGCAAGAGCCTCCAGCTCCTGCTCGCTTTCAATCCCCTCCTCAGAAAGCTCTTCGCTGTCTTTTTCTACAAGAAGTACCTCTGTTCTGACAAATTCCGAATCCTGCCCTTCCGGAAAAACAGCGCCCGGATAAAGTGCCGCTGCCTCATCATACGCCACACCGCCCAGATCTTCCCCCATAATCTGACGGAAAATATAGTTGACGCTTTCCAGAACCTCTCTGCGGCTTCTGAAATTTTTATGAAGGTCGATTCTCTGCTCTTTCCCTTCCTCTGTTGTATAAGTCTTATATTTTTCCATGAAAAGCTCCGGTCTTGCAAGTCGAAAACGGTAAATGCTCTGCTTTACATCTCCTACCATGAAAATATTTTTTCTCTGATTTACCCACCCGGAAACCATGTTTGTAAGAAGCTCCTGTACAAGATTGCTGTCCTGGTACTCGTCTACAAGAACTTCGTCGTATTTTTCAGAAAGTTCCTTTGCCGCCTGACTTGGCGTAAAAGTCTCTCCCTCCTTTGTCACAAGAATCTGAAGAGCAAAATGTTCCATATCTGTAAAATCAATGATATTTTTTTCCCGCTTCTTTTCCCCGAAGCGTTCCATAAATTCCCCTGTAAGACGAATCAGGATTTCCACAGGCTTCCTGCAGCAGAGGATTGTTTCTGCTGCCTCTTTCAGACTCTCCGAAAAATATCGCTCAGAAAGATCTTTTAAAATTCCCTTGCCTTCTTCCCGAACCTTCTTTACCTGTTCTTTTTTATATTCCTCCACGTCTTCTGCTTTCTTTGCAGAAAGGCGTGCGAATTTCAGGGAAGAAAGCGCCGATGCCATACCGTCAAAATCCTGTTTTTCACAGAGAACATTCAGCTCATCTATGAGAAGCATGTCGCTTTGAAGCGCCTCCTCGTAAAGATACGGTCCGCCCGGTTCCTGACACACGGAAATTCCCTGCATAAAAAGAGCTTCCGCCTGCGTAAGCTCCTGCTGGACACTCTCCCACAAAGCTGCAAACCATTCCTGTTCTTCCAGATCTTCTTCATCCTCTATTTCATATGCCTTGATACAGTTGCCAAGCCATTCCAGAGGGTAAGGATTACTCATTGCCGTATCGTAAAGCTTTAATACCAGCTCTTTTAATCCCTCGTCTGTTTTTCCCGGCGCATAGCACTCCACAAAATTCAGAAAATCTTCATCGCTTCTACTGTAAAAATCCTCAAAAAGTTCTTTCAGCACATCTTCTTTTAAAAGCTTTAATTCCCCTTCTTCCGCTGTCCGACACCCCGGATCCAGCCCGATCAGATGGAAATAATTCCGTATCAGATAAGAACAGAAACCGTCAATGGTCGTAATCTGAGCTGTATGTATTAACGTCATCTGTCTCTGGAGATGCTCATTTTCCGGATCCTCGTAAAGCGCCTCCTCAAGGGCTCTTGAAATTCTCTCCTTCATTTCTCCTGCCGCTGCCCTTGTAAAAGTCATGATCAGCATTCTGTCAATATCCACCGGATTTTTTTTATCGAGAATCTTACTTAAAATCCTCTGTACAAGAACTGCCGTTTTTCCGGAGCCTGCCGCTGCGCTTACAAGAATATTTCTGTCCCGCAGAGAAATTACCTGCTTCTGCTCTTCCGTCCATGAAACTGCCATTTACTCTTCCTCCTCAAATATCTGCCACAGCTCTTTATCATCAAACACCTTTAAATTCCGATATTCATACCCCGGCATCTTTCTGTCAAAGCCGCATACAGAAATGTAGGGGCAATACGTGCAGGCGCTTTTCTTTCCCATTTTATAAGGATTCACTTCCACGTCTCCCTCCATAATACAGCTTCTGATCTTCTCAATTTTCCGCTTTACAAATCTTCCCAGAACATCAAACTGCTCTCTTGTTGCCACAGAAGAATTTTTCCGGAAGCTTCCGTCTTTATTAAATGCCACTGGAAGAGATACAAGACTTCTGTCCATTTTTTCTATCATTTCCCTGTCAGCCCGTACAAGACCATTCATTTTCAGTTCTTTTAAAATCCGGCTGCTTACCTGTTCCACATCTGCATCTATTTTTTCTTTTATCATGGGGTCTTTTACATTATAATAAAATACGCCTGCAGGAAGGACTTCCTTTCCCGAATACTTTTTCTTTTCCACAGAAAGCGCGCCGTCCAGATAAATCATCAGCTGAAGCTGCAGTCCGTAATATAAATATACAAGATCAAAAGTGGTGTTTCCCGTCTTATAATCAATGACTTTCACATATACCTGTTTTTCATCTTCCATTACATCTACACGGTCGATTCGTCCGCCTCCAAAAGAGACCTCAAAGCCCTCGGGCTTAAATTCTCCATTTTGAAGCTGCTGCTGCAATCCCCACACCGTACGCCTTAAAATCCTTCTTGTACGCTCGATCATCGCCTCATTCCTTGCGCTGCTTTTTAAAATAGTATTTCCATAGTCTGCCGCAAGCTCATCCAGACATTGATCTACAATCTCGTTTCGCACCTCTTCTGTTAAATCCGCCCACTCAAGTCCTCTGTTGTGCACCTCCACAGCAAAGTTTTCCAGGGCTATGTGCATGATGTTTCCCATATCCATTGCCCGAAATTCATATTCTGCCCGCTCCGTCAGGCAAAGACCGTACTGGAGAAAATGAGCGAACGCACAGGCTGCAAATCGTTCCAGCCTTGTGGCGCTGTAGGGCGATACTTCTCCATATAAAACCTTTGCCACACTTCTGCTGATCTCATCTGCCGGTTTTCTTGTAAAGGCGGCTTCCACCAGTTTTTTTACAACAGGCGCATACACAGGACTTTTCAGATACCAGCTGTACAGCTCCTTAAATACCTCATCGCCTCTTCCCTGTGAAGCTTCCTGAAGTCCCCTGATGAAATAAGAAAGACCTGCGCCTGGAAGCTCCAGGGCTGAAAGAGAATTTTCGGAATGATCTGCCTTTTCCACCTCTATATCAGGAAACAGCTTCTGAATGCTGCCAATTAAATAGGCAGGACTCACCGCCTCTCCGCTGTTGTTGGAAAGACTGTAGGAAAGACAGAGGTACTTTTCCGGCTTTGTAAGGTTCAGATAAAGGTAATATCTCTGAATGCTCATCTGCTCCTTTGGTCCCGGAGCAAGCTCCACGCCCTGCTCTTCAATAAATTCCCTGTCAAGCTCTGTAAGAATTCCGCCTGATTCTGTATTTTTCGGAATATTTCCCTCATTTACGCCAACAAAAAATAAAGCCTTCATACCCTTTAAGCGGGTTCTCTCCATATCTCCCACTACAATCTGATCCTGAGAAGGAGGAATTAACGCCACTTTCGCCTCGGAAAGACCGGTTTCCAGAAGCTGGCTGTATTCCTGGCGGCTCACTTCCTCTTCCCCGAGAATTGCCACCATAGAATCAAGAAGTTCCATCACAATTCCATAAATCTGGCTGTATTCCTTTTCCATCGCCGCATTTCCCTGTGCCTTAAAAGCCTTTTCTCTTTCTTTCAGCTTGAAAAAGCTTCTGTTTTGCACAATGAAGCCGTACACAATACGGCAATACTGTTCTACTGTGCGTTTTCCCCCGGAAAATCCTTCTGCAAGAGAGCTTACTTCCTCCACAAAACGCTCTCGGATTTCATTAAGATGTTGAATGCTGTCCGGCTCCATTCCCCGGTAAATCCGCACCCAGCGCTCCTTCCATTTTCCAAAGCCCCGGATTCCAAGAGCCAGCACATAATTTTCCAGAAGGTCTGTCTCCTCTCTTGTAATATCCGACATTCCGCAGCGGAGATACCGGAATACGCTTTCATAGGAAAATCCCTTCACAGCCATTTCAATGGAAGCGCGGATATACTCCACAAAAGGATTCATAAGAACGGTATGCTTTTCATCAAGGAAATAGGGGATTCCCGCCTCATCTAATACCTGCTTTGCAAGAGTCCCGTACTCCTCAAGATTTCCTGTAATAATGGCAATATCCCCGTAATGAAGCCCCTCTGTGCGGACAAGACGTGCAACTCTCTGGACTGCCTCCTCCATTTCTTTTTTGGGATTTTCTCCGCAAAATATGGAGATTCCATTCTGTTTTCCCTCATAAGAAGCCTTTCTGTAACGGAAAATATGCTCCTCCAGAAACTGAAGAGCCGGAGCCTTTGAAAATCTGGAATTTTGTCCATGATAAAGAAGCACAGGCTCTTCTACGTCTTTTGTAAGACTGGAAAGGCTCTGTACCATTTTTCTTCCCATATAAAAAAGCTGATGGGACTTTCCTTTTATATACGGATTTTCCCTTGCGTCCATTGTAACTGTCACATACACGCGGCTGCAGATTCGTAAAAGTTCTTCAATAACCCGGTTCTGAATAGGGGTAAAGCCGGTAAAACCGTCAAACACCATCACGCTTCCCCGAAGCTTTTCCGAAAAAGGCAGCATACGGAGGAGTACGTCCATCACTTCCTCTCCTGTCATGTAATGCCCTTCCAGATATGACCGGAATCCCTGATACAGAGTATGTACATCGCGAAGCTTCATAGTAAGAAGCTCTTTATCCCCGGCTTTTTCTACCATCTGGGAAAGCTCTTCCTCCCCGATTCCATACTGCATAAATTCCGAGAGAAGAGACTTTACCTCGTCAAGATAACCCGGCTTTTTCATCTGACTGCCAAGATAAGGAAGGTCTTTCTGATGTTTCTGTACCATTTTCTGAAGAACCATCGTCTTTCCCGTATCGTCCAAAATAACTTTTTCGTCTCCTCCTGTCTCCTCAAAAACACGATAAGCCAGACGCTCAAAACTTAATACATCTATATTTAAAATCCCTTTGGAAGGACTCATTTCCACAAGTGTTTTCTGTGTCTGCATAGTAAACTGCTCCGGCACGATCACATAATAAAACCCCTCCGGGTGCTCTCCTGCTTCCCGGATTACCTGCTCATATATGTAATGGGATTTCCCTGTTCCGGAGCTTCCTGTAATAAACTGAAGCGACATAAGCCGTCCTCCTTTTCTCCGCCTGTTTTAACATTCATTTTACCTTATCTCAGATTCAAAAACAACCAGTCATATTTTCCCTGTCATCTGAATAAGATGTAGAAAACAGACCAGGAGGCGCATACCATGAGTTCCAAAACAAAAATTGTTGTACTACATATGAAAGAAGTCATTTATACCGCAATTTTTATTATTCTTGCCCTGATTCTGGGTATTGTGATATTTTTTATGTTCGGTCCGGGAAAGGGAAAGCTTTCCTCCTCCGGCGCTGTCCACAAATATAAGCCCGGCGTCTACACCTCTTCCATTGAGTTAAACAGCAACACCTTTGATGTGGAAGTCACAGTTGACGCCGACAGCATACAGTCCATTCATCTTGTGAACTTAAGTGAAAGCACAGCTGCCATGTTTCCACTCATGGAGCCTGCCCTGGAATCTCTTGCAAGTCAGATTTATACAAATCAGTCTCTTGAAAACATTCAGTATGCCGAAGACCAGAAATACACCTCCATGATGCTTCTTGATTCCATTGCGGACGCTTTGAAAAAGGCGGAGAACCCATAATGTTCTCCGCCCTTTTCCTGTCTTTATTTCTTTATAATTCTTCCAGTTGTCTAAGCCACACTGCCGCGCTTGCATCGCTTGGCATACGCAAATCTCCCCTTGGGGAAAGCGCCACGCTTCCCACCTTCGGTCCGTCCGGAACACAGGAGCGTTTAAACTGCTGGGCAAAAAACCGTCTGTAGAATATTTTCAGCCATTTAAGAATCGTCTCTTTTTCATAAACACCATCAAAGGTCTTACATGCAATATCATAAATTTTCTTCGGCTCAAATCCCGCACGAAGCATATAGTAAATATAAAAATCGTGAAGCTCATACGGCCCTACAAGATCTTCTGTTTTCTGGGCAATTTCTCCATCCTTCGGCGGAAGAAGCTCTGGGCTTACCGGGGTATCCAGAATGTCAAAGAGAACCGCCGAAAGTCCTTTATCTTCGGCTGTTTCCGCATAATACTGCACAAGATGGCGCACAAGCGTCTTCGGCACAGAAGCGTTTACCCCGTACATGGACATGTGATCGCCATTATACGTTGCCCACCCAAGAGCAAGTTCTGATAAATCACCGGTTCCCACAAGAATGGCTCCTTCCTGATTTGCCATATCCATGAGAACCTGGGTTCTCTCTCTTGCCTGGCTGTTTTCGTATGTGACATCATGAACAGAAGGGTCATGACCAATATCACGGAAATGCTGGGACACTGCCTCTTTAATGTTTATTTCGCTTAAAGAAGCGCCCATTCGGCTACTCAATTCACAGGCATTTGTGTACGTTCTGTCTGTTGTTCCAAAACAGGGCATGGTCACACAGTGAATGTTGCTTCTGGGAATTCCCATCAGATCAAAGGTCCTTCCAATCACAAGGAGAGCAAGTGTGGAATCCAGACCGCCGGATAAACCGACCATTGCCTTTTCGCTGTGCACATGCTCCATACGTTTTTTCAGACCCATTGCCTGAATACTTAAAATAGATTCGCAGCAGCGCGCTCTCTCTTCTTTATTTTCCGGCACAAAAGGACTTGGGGAAAATCTTCTTGTAAGAGAAGTCTTCTCCATTTTCACCTCAAAAGGAATCCGTATATGACTGTCTTCCTCTGCAGGCTGATAAGTGGAAAGCCTTCTTCTGTCATCTGCCAGACGCTGTACATCAATTTCCCCGTAAATCACATTATTTTTGAATCGTTTTCCTTCTGCAAGAATGGTTCCGTTTTCTGCAATGAGATTCTGTCCTCCGAAAACAAGATCCTGGGAAGATTCTCCCTCTCCTGCTGTTGCGTAGATATAACCGCAGACAAGGCGGGCAGACTGTCCGTTTACAATCGTTCTTCTATATGCGTCCTTTCCTACCATCTCATCACTTGCGGAAAGATTTACGATAATATGCGCTCCTGCCAGTGCATGGGAAATACTTGGAGGCATGGGAACCCATAAGTCTTCACAGATTTCTGCTGCCACTGTAAACTCCGGCATATTTTCACATGCAAAAATCAGGTCTGTACCAAAGGGTATCTCCTCCCCGTTTGCTTCTATATAATCTAATGCCCCTTCTTCTGCCGGGGTAAAATGACGAAGCTCATAAAATTCATTATAATTGGGCAGATTTGTTTTTGGCACGATTCCAAGAATCCTTCCTCTGTTCAGAACTGCTGCCGCATTATAAAGCTTTCCGCTTTTCCGAACGGGAAGTCCAAGGAAAATAAGCCCGTCCGTATCTTTTGTTTCCTCTGCAAGAAACAAAAGAGTAGTCCATGCAGAATCAAGAAGTGTGCGCTGCCAGAAAAGATCATGGCAGGTATAGCCTGTAATACAAAGCTCCGGAAATACCATAACCTTTGTATGTTCTTTTTCCATTTCCCGGATAATTTCCAGGATTTCTCTTCCGTTTGCCTCACAGTCTGCCACCGTTACCTTCGGTGTTCCGGCAGCAACTTTTATAAATCCCAGTTCCATAAGCTCCTCCTATCTGGCTTTGCAGCTTCTCAGGATTTCTTTTAACTCCTCTACTGAGAATACATAATTTGTATTGCAGAAATGGCAGTTCATCTCCACTTCTTTTCCTTCCTGGATCAGCTCGTTTAATTCCTTTCTTCCAATACTGATCAGGGCTTTTTCCACACGTTCCTTACTGCAGTTGCAGTAGAATTTTGTGTCCATACGGTCGTTAATTTCTATGTCAAATCCTTCGAGAACTTTTTCAAGAAGACTTTCCGGTGTATGTCCTTCCTCAAGAAGATTTGTCACAGAAGTGATTTTCTGCACATTTTCTTCCAGCTTTGCAATAACAGATTCCTCTGCAAAGGGCATAAGCTGTACAATAAAGCCTCCTGCCTGACGCACCGTATTGTCCTTATTCATCAAAACGCCAAGTCCCACTGCGGACGGAACCTGCTCGCTTGTTGCGAAATAATACGTAAGGTCATCTGCAATCTCACTTGTCTGAAGAGCCACCTGTCCCATATAAGGCTCTTTCAGTCCCATGTCCTTAATGATGTTCATAAAACCAACGCCTACGGCTCCCGCTACGTCAAGCTTTCCTTTACTGTTTGCAGGAATACAGACATTTGGATTGCCCACATATCCTTTTACATTTCCCTTAGAATCTGCTGTTACCGTAATTCCCTGGAGAGGGCCGCCTGCATGAATCTGGAGCGTCAGAATATCCTTATCTCCCTTCATCATCACGCCCATCATAGCGCCGCCCGTCAAAAGACGTCCCAGTGCCGCTGTTGCCACAGGGCTTGTATTATGCGCCTTTCTCGCTGTCTCCACCACATCGGTTGTCACTGCTGCAAATGCACGAATCTGGCTGTTTGCCGCCGTTGCTCTTATAATATAATCACTCATATATTTCACTCCTGTTCTGTTTTTCCATGCTCCCGCGCCACAAAGGTAAGTCTTCCGCTTTCCGCAGACGGCGGATTTTTTGTATAGGCGTCGTAAACGGCAAGAACTTCCATTCCTGCCTTTTCAAGGAGCTCTTCTATTTTTTCTTCTGAATACGCTTTCTGATAATGAACCTCTTCCGTTTTCTCATAAAGACCGTCTTCTCTTGGGAGGAAAAGGGTCAGTCCGTAAACGTTTGTCCCTGTTTCTTCGTCATACTCATTTTCCCAGATAAAACTTCCTTCTTCCCTGCTCTCCGCTATCGTAGTATTTCCCAGCATTTCCCTGTATTTATACACTGTGTTCATATCAAAGATAAAAATGCCTTTTGGATCCAGGTAATTATTTACAAGTGAAAAAACATGAAGAAGGTCTTCTTCCTCTGTTATATAATTCAGGCTGTCGCATACACTTACCACTGCACGCACTGTTCCATACAGTTCAAACTCCTCCATATCCTGAAGAAGATATAAAATATCGTGTCCAGATTCCTCTCTTTTTTCCATTGCCTCTGCAAGCATTTCCTCCGAGTTATCCACACCGATCATATCGTATCCCTCTTCTGCGAGGAGCTCTGTCATGGTTCCTGTCCCGCAGCCCAGCTCCAGCACAAGACCATCGCCGATTCCATACTCTTTTAAGCTTTCTGTAAGATAAGACGCCCAGGCTTCATAATCTACGTTATCCATGAAAATATCGTAGACTCTGGCAAATTCTCCATATGCTTCCATTTTTCATTCCTCCGCCAACCATCATACCACAGGTTCTCAAAAACTGCAAAGAGAGTTCGACAAAAGCCGAACTCTCTGAATAAACTTAGTTACTGTTTACTCCGTTCACAATAACATCATTTTACTGCACAGGCATATAATATACGTCTGCTGCTTCTCCGTGATAATAATAATCTACATCGTTCTGATCGTATACGTCTTCATCATTTGCAAAACGGTAGCTGTTTCCGTCTCCATCTACCCAATTTCCATTGGCATCTGCGAAAATAACAATCGGCTGTCCGTCAGAGTTTCGATAAATAGTTCTTGTCTGACTTGTATCACTAAGCTGCGCGTCTGTAAAGCCGCCGGAATTTGTTGTTCCGGAAGAGCTTCCATCTGATGTTCCTGCCTCACTTCCTGTTCCATCGGAAGCAGCGCCGTCCGTATTCTGTCCTTCAGCGGAAGCGTCTGCCTTTTTATCCTCTGACTGCTTTGGAGCTGCGCTCTTAAGAGAAGAATCACCTAAGATCTGGAAGCTTGCAACGGAATCTTCTGCTTTTTTAAGGAGCTTCTCATCATCTTTTTTAATAGAGGCTTCTATGCTGTAAAATTCACCGTCATTTGCGTAAACACGCTTCACTGCCCATGCAATTCCATCTGTTTTCTCTGTATTATTGTATTTTACATTATAAGAATATACATTTACGCCATTTACATCACTTGCAGAATAACTTCTGATTTCATAATCGGTTCTCGGTTCAAGTCCTGCTGCCTTCTCAAGTGAATTAGCCATATCCTCTGTACTTGGAATGACAGCAGAAGACATATCTTCCTCGCCTTTGCCGTGTGTGATCACAATTTTACCCTGATCCGGTGATTCAAAGCTTACAAGATCTTCTTCGTCTGATTTATTTGCCCATGTAGCGTCCGGAAGCTTGATGGCAATACTCTTATCTTTTGATGTATATGTTGTATTCTGTCCGTCAGCAGGTGCCGGAGTTGCTGTAGGCTTTGGAGCTTCTGTTGGTTCTGGAGTAGGAGTCGCCTCCACAACTACCTGGTCTTCCGGTTTATCCCCGCCAAACCCGCAGGCTGTCAGTACGCCTGAGAGAGCCACGGTCATTACCAGCATTGCAAGTACCTTTTTATTCTTCATGGTATCCTCCTTTTTATCGTCTCATAAAGTTCTTTGGAATACATTTTACAATTCTATTACAGACTTGTCAATGAAATTTCCCTTGTCAGTTTATAAAATAACTGTGAAGTTCATGAAGCGCCCGCGTGGAAGCAATATATCTTCCCTGCCGAAGAAGAGCGCTGTCATTATCTTTTGGAAATACAGAAAATACACGGTCAAACTCCAGTCCTTTTGCAAGATAAAATGTAGTAACGGTAAGACCTTTTGTAAATTTCCGGCTGTCCCTGTGAAGATAAGAAATCTTCTCTCCCAGCATTTCCTTCAGAAAAGAGCTGAAAAGAGAGGCACTTTTTTCATCTGGAAGAATCACAGCCTCCGTCTCGTATAATTCCTCTTCTGCCCTTACTTCTTCTGCAATTTTCTTCGCAGCTTCTCTTAAAGAAGCAAATTCCAGTTCCTGCACCGGTTTTCCGTGGCGTTCAAATAAATCCATATCCTGGATTCCGGCAAGCCTGTTTGCATAAGAAGCAATTTCCACGGTATTACGATAGCTTTTATTCATATAAATCGTGCGAATCTCTCTTCCGAAAATTTCCGGAAGGAAGGACGTCACATCCTGTATTCTGTCTTCCATTGTCTGTGCCCTGTCTCCCAGAATCGTCATTCTGCATGGAAAAAGCATCTGAAGAATTTTATACTGAAGTCTGGAGTAATCCTGCATTTCATCTACAACAAGATGTTTGATATTTTCTTTTGCCTGTCTGTTTAACAGGCGGTACTTAAAATACAAAACAGGATATACGTCCTCATAGGGGAGCTTTCTCTTTTCAACAGGAACTTTCGGAAGCGGGGAAAACCCTTCTTCTGAAAGAAATCGGTTATAAAGAACATACACATCTCTCGTCTCATACATTCTTCGAAACTTTTCTTTTACAGCCTCTTTCTCCTCTTCCTCCATGTCTCTGTTTCTCAGTGTCTCCACCTCATCAATAAAATATTCCGCAACAGCGTCCATTCTGGATAAAAGAGGAATATCCGTAAACTTAAAATAAAAAAGAGAGATAATTTCTTTCTCCGTTTTAACAAAACCTCTGTGTTCCACATCACGGAAATTCATGAGACTGTCCTCAAGTTCCAGAAGAAAGCCCTCGATTTTATCTGTAAACTCTGCATTTTCCTTTTCTTTCACGGAAGCTGCCAGAAATGGAAATTTCATGTTTTTTTCTATCTGGTCATATCTGTCCTCACAGTCTGCCGCCACATCCCTAAGTTCTTTGTAGGCAAAAAGGTCGAAGCTCATTTCCCGTATGTTTTCTTCTCCAAGCTCTGGAAGAATATGAGAAATATAATCAGAAAATACACTGTTGGGAGACAAAATTAAAATATCTGAAGATTTCAGATTTTTTCTGTCGTGGTAGAGAAGATAGGCAATTCTGTGAAGCGCTACAGAGGTTTTTCCACTTCCTGCTGCTCCCTGAATTACAAGAATCCTGTCTTTTGTGTTGCGGATAATAGCATTTTGTTCTTTTTGTATGGTGCGGATAATGTTTTTGAGCTGTACTTCACCATTACTTCCAAGCTCTGCCGCCAGAATCTCATCGTCGATTTTTACATCGCTCTCAAACTCGTACACCATTTTTCCGCCCCGGATCTTATACTGCCATTTGGACGTAATTTCTCCGGTAAGTTTTCCTAAAGGAGCTTCGTACTGTGCCGGTCCCTTATCGTAATCATAAAAAAGTCCGCTTACAGGCGCCCTCCAGTCATAAATAAGAGGTGTCTGTCCTGTCCGCTCCGAAAAATTTCCGATTCCAATATAAAAGGTTTCCGGCTCCTCCTCTCCTTCATACACAAAATCCACTCTCCCGAAAAACGGAGAATCCATCATTTTTGTAAACCGCTGTTTTAAAAGAAGCTGCTGCTGATTAGCATTAACCTGATGAAACAACGCCTGCTGATTGTCGTAATCCTCATATCCATACTGGTCCATTTCTGTATAATTTTCCCAGTAATATTCGTGCATTCCCTGAATTTCCTTCTCCCCCTCTTTCAGGGAAAGATTTACTTCTTCCACTCTTTTTTCAAGTTTCTGAAGAACAAATTCAAGGAATGCACTTCCTGTTTCCTGTTTATTTTCTGAACTCATGGAGCACCTACACAGCAATTACTGCTGTTCCACTCACTGTTACCATCAGCATTCCGTTTCCGGAACCAAGCACCTCATAATCAATGTCAACGCCTACTACTGCGTTAGCTCCCAGCTGTACTGCCCTCTCTTCCATCTCTGCAATGGCTCTTGTTCTTGCATTTACCAGTTCATCTTCATATGTGTTGGAACGTCCTCCAAACATATCAGAAAGACTTGCTGCAAAATCTTTTACAAAGTTTACTCCTGAAACTACCTCTCCGAATACGATTCCTCTGTATTCCCGGATTTCTTTTCCTTCTATGGACGGTGTGGTTGTAATAATCATAAGTTTATCCTCCTGAACATTTATTTCTGATATTATATACCAGACCGCCCAAAATGTATAGTATTATGCTCCTGCTTTTTCAAACTGGCTGTTATAAAGGTCTGCGTAAAATCCTCCTGCTTTTAAAAGCGCCTCGTGATTTCCCTGTTCAATAATATCTCCGTCCTTCATAACAAGGATCAGATCCGCGTCTTTAATGGTAGAAAGACGGTGGGCAATGACAAAACTTGTTCTTCCCTTCATCAGGTTATCCATTGCCTTCTGAATCTGCATTTCTGTTCTTGTATCAACAGAAGATGTTGCCTCATCAAGAATCAGGATTCTATTATCTGCCAGAATCGCTCTTGCAATGGTAAGAAGCTGTTTCTGTCCCTGGGAAATATTGCTCGTCTCCTCATCAAGAACCGTATCGTAACCGTCCGGCTGCTGCATAATAAAATTATGGATATGGGCAGCTTTTGCTGCTGCAACGACTTCCTCATCTGTCGCATCAAGACGTCCGTATCTTATATTTTCCCGTATGGTTCCGGAAAACAGCCAGGTATCCTGAAGCACCATGCCAAACATTTCACGAAGCTCGCTTCTGTTAAAGTCTTTTACATTATGGCCGTCAATGGCAATGCTTCCACCGTTAATATCATAGAAACGCATCAAAAGTTTTACCATTGTTGTTTTTCCGGCTCCTGTAGGACCAACGATTGCAATTTTCTGACCGTCTTTTATGTCAGCAGAAAAATCATGAATAATAATCTTATCCGGATTATAGCCGAATGTTACATGATTAAATTCTACATTTCCGGAAAGCTTTGTAATATCTGCCGGATTTTCTACTGTCTGTTCTTCCTCCGGCTCTTCCAGAAATTCAAATACACGCTCGGAAGCTGCTGCCGAGGACTGTAAAAGGTTTACTACCTGGGCAATCTGCTGGATTGGCTGTGTAAAGTTTCGGATATACTGGAAAAAGGACTGAATATCTCCCACCTCAATACTTCCCTTAATAGTAAATACGCCGCCTAAAAGAGCAACCATCACATATCCCAGATTTCCCACAAACTGCATAACAGGCATCATCATACCTGAGAAGAACTGAGATTTCCATGCAGATTCATAAAGTTTTTTATTGTCTTTTTCAAATTCTTCCACAACGTCATTTTCTTTATTGAATACCTTTACTACATTGTGTCCACCGAAATTCTCTTCAATCTGACCGTTTACTTCACCAAGATATTTCTGCTGTGCCTGGAAATATTTCTGGGAATGCTTCATAACCTTCTGAATAATAAACATGGAGACAGGCAGAATCAAAACTGCGGCAACTGTCATCCACACATTGATGGAAAGCATCATGATAAATACGCCGATCAGAGTTGTCACTGATGTAATGAGCTGTGTCATACTCTGGTTTAAACTCATCTGAAGGGTGTCCACATCGTTTGTGATTCTGGAAAGGATTTCTCCGTTTGTGCGGCTCTCATAATAATTCATGGGAAGCCGGTTCATCTTTTTTGAAATATCTTTGCGGAGACTGTATGTCACATCATTGGAAATTCCTGTCATAACAAATCCCTGAATCAGAGCAAACATGGAACTTACCAGATAAAGACCAAGAGTCCATAGAAGAATCATTCCGATTTTTTCAAAATTGATTCCTCCAGTTCCGTTTACCTTTGCCACAAGACCGTTAAACAGCTCTGTTGTGGCTTTTCCAAGGATTTTCGGTCCCACAATGCTGAATACCGTTCCTGCAACTGCAAAAACAAACATCATGGCAAACCGGAATTTATAATGCTCCATATATTTAAAAAGCTTTTTCATAGAGCCCTTGAAGTCCTTGGCCTTTTCTCCGGCAGCCATTCCGTGACCATGTCCTCCCATAGGACCTCTTCTTCTCTGCTCACTCATGCCAATTCCTCCTCTGATAACTGAGACATTGCAATCTGGCGGTAAACCTCACAGTTTTTCATAAGCTCTGCATGGGTTCCCATTCCTGCCATATGACCATCGTCCAGTACAATGATCCTGTCTGCGTGTAAAATTGTGCTGATACGCTGTGCAACAATGATCGTAGTCGCATCTTTTGTATGCTCTTTTAATGCACTGCGAAGCCTGCTGTCCGTCTTAAAATCAAGAGCGGAAAAGCTGTCGTCAAAAATAAAGATTTCCGGTTTCTTCGCAATGGCTCTTGCAATGGAAAGGCGCTGCTTCTGTCCGCCGGACACGTTTGTTCCTCCCTGAGCGATCGGGGAATGGTACGCCTGTGGCTTTTCCTCAATAAAATCCTGTGCCTGTGCAATCCGAGCTGCAGTTTTTACCTCTTCTTCTGAAATATCTGTTTTTCCGTAACGAATATTGGAATCAATGGTTCCCGAAAAAAGAACACCTTTCTGCGGCACATAGCCAATACAATCTCTAAGTTCTTTCTGGGACATATCACGAACGTCCACTCCATCTATGGATACAGAACCTTCTGTCACATCATAAAATCTCGGAATCAGATTCACAAGAGTGCTTTTTCCGCTTCCCGTACTTCCGATAATAGCTACTGTCTCTCCCTTTTCCGCCTTAAAATGAATATCCGTAAGAACGTTTTCTCCTGCCTCCGGGTACGCAAAGGAAACATGGTTAAATTCTACTGTTCCTTCTGCCTCCTTCTTTGGATGTTCCGGATCTTCCGGGTCTTTGATTGAAACTTCTGTTTTTAAAATTTCATCGATACGAAGGGCTGCCACATTTGCTCTCGGAAGCATAATGGACATGGCTGTGATCATTAAGAATGACATAATGATCTGCATTGCATACTGGATAAACGCCATAACATTACCAACCTGCATGGTTCCGTTATCTACTGCATGGGAACCGCTGTAAATAATAAGAACAGAAACTCCGTTCATAATCAGCATCATAACAGGCATCATAAATGTCATACAGCGGTTTACAAAAAGGTTTGTTTTGGTAAGGGTCTTATTTGCTTTCTCAAAACGCTCCTCCTCATGTTTTTCACGACTAAATGCACGGATAACCGGAATGCCGGTCAGGATTTCCCTTGATACAAGATTCAGTTTGTCAATTAAAGTCTGAAGCTTTGTAAACTTTGGCATTGCGATCATAAAAAGTAAAATGATCACAGCCAGAATGAGAACAACGGCAACTCCCAGGATCCATGTCATGGAAGCGTCTGTTTTCAGAACACGGATCACACCGCCAATTCCCAGGATCGGCGCGTACAAAACAATTCGGAACATCATTGCCATAACCATCTGAACCTGCTGCACATCGTTTGTGCTTCTTGTTATCAGAGAGGCTGTGGAAAACTTATGATATTCTCTGCTGGAAAAGCTCATGACTTTTCTGTAAATACTGTTTCTGAGATCATGGCCAAGGGAAGCTGCCACTCTGGCAGATAAAAAAGTAACTGAAATAGCTGCCATCATAATGATCAATGCCATGAAAAGCATTTTGCCACCGGATATAAGAAGATATTTCATCTGAAGCGCATCCACATCTTCTCCCATAGCCTCATATTCCTGATATACAAAGGAAACGGCTGCCTGTGTCATAATAGATTCCGGCATTTCCTCGCTTCCTGAAGAATATCCGGAAAGCGTAAGCAGAGTTTTGCAGAAAATTTCGTTTAATATTTCCCGTTCTTCTTTTGTAATATCATCGTGGAGAACGTAAATTCCATCTTCCTGTCTGTAAGCATTGGAAATTTCCGTTTTATCCTCCTCACTCATAAGCAGTTCCAGATTTTCAAGGGAAGATTCCCGTATTTTTTCCGGTACTCCGTCCTCGATTCCCTTCTGCTGGATTCCTACATTAATGATCTTTGATGTGTAATCCGGCAGAGAAAGGTCGCAATATGCCTGTAAAAACAGAAGTCCTATAATAAGAACAATAGAACCTACTGATTTTTTCAGGTACTTCATCAGTTTCAGCATTTCTCTTTCCCCTCTTTCTTCATAAATTTACACTTTTCAACCGGCGTTCCCGGCATACTGTGAAGGTTGCTTATCATCTGCTCAAAAAAGCGACGCAGAAGGCAAAGCTCTGTCTCAGAAAATCCCTGAAACATGATTTTTTCCATTTCTTCTGCCTGTCGCATAATTCGCTTCACCGTTTCTCTTCCTTTTTCTGTAAGGTATACTCTCATGATCCGCTGGTCCAGCTCATCTTTTTTTCTATACACCATTCCAGATTTTTCAAGGCGCTGTATGCTTACATTCACAGTTGGAGGTTTAATCTCAAGGCGTTCTGCAATCTCTTTCTGAGAGCATCCGTCCCGTCTGCTTAAAATCATAATAAAAGGCATCTGGCTGGGGTGAACTTCCAGCTCTGCAATCTGCTGAAAACATCGCCCTGCATAATGTCTGCTGATTTCCATAAAAAGCATCTGCAGACTTTTTTCCTCCTGCCCTTTCTCTTCTGTCCACTTCATTTCTTCACCTCACATTTTATTAGTCCGACTAATCATATATAATATACTTTTGCACAAAAAATGCAAGTTATTTTTGTGCACTTCACACTTTTTTCAAACTTTAAACACATTTATTTTTCAGTTTTTTATTTGTCCGGCTAATTATAATTAAATACATATTCCCCATACATTTTCCATTAAAATCAAAAAAGACGAATCGAACTTTTCTGGTAAATAAAGAAAAAATCTCCCGGAAGCTTTCACTTCCGGAAGATTCTCTTCTCAGATAAACTGGTTTGTCTCCTCGTCATAGTGATAATCTATGGCGTCCATTTTTTCCACCAGTTCTTTTTTTCGCATTCCTCTGCAGGTACAGAGGGCTTCCAGGGAATCGTAGTAATCCCGAAGCTGTGTATTCACATAGCTTAACAGTATCATTGGGTCCTTGGGTATCATTTGTTTCCGTCCTTTACTTTTACAATAAAATTGCCGTCCTGTACGTCCAGAACAAGGGTATCTCCTGCGTGTACATCTCCGGAAAGGATTTTTCTTGCAGCAAGTGTTTCTACATATTTCTGTAGATAACGCTTCAGCGGTCTTGCACCGTATACCGGATCGTATCCTTCCTCGATCACATGACTTCTTGCACTGTCTGTCAGTTCCAGAGACAGCTCCTGGTCAGAAAGTCTTCTGTCAAGCTCCTGAACCATCAAGTCTACTATCATACCAATGTTGTCTTTTGTCAAGGGCTTAAACATAATAATTTCGTCAAGACGGTTTAAAAATTCCGGTCGGAAGTGTCCGCGAAGATCATTCATAACCATCTCCTCTGCTTCCGGTTTTACCTCTCCCTTCTCATCAATTCCGTCAAGAAGATAAGGAGAACCGATATTAGAAGTCATAATAAGAATGGTATTCTTAAAATCAACTGTCCTTCCCTGGGAATCAGTAATTCTTCCGTCATCAAGAACCTGAAGAAGCACATTAAATACATCAGGGTGTGCTTTCTCAATTTCATCAAAAAGTACAACGCTGTACGGTTTTCGGCGGACTGCCTCTGTAAGCTGTCCTCCCTCTTCATATCCCACATATCCGGGAGGCGCTCCAATAAGACGGGACACGGAATATTTCTCCATGTATTCGCTCATATCAATACGCACCATGTTCTGCTCATCGTCAAAAAGATTTTCTGCAAGCGTCTTTGCAAGCTCTGTCTTACCAACACCAGTAGGTCCAAGAAAAAGGAAGGAACCGATTGGCTTTGTAGGATCTTTGATTCCTGCTTTTGACCTTAAAATCGCATCTGTCACACGGCGAACACCCTCGTCCTGTCCAACTACGCGGCGGTGAAGCTGCTCTTCCAGTGTGAGCAGCTTTGCCCTTTCTCCCTCTGTAAGTCTGGAAACCGGGATTCCGGTCCATCTGGAAATAATCCTTGCTATTTCGTCATCTGTCACAGCCTCATGTACAAGGCTTCTGTCCCCCTCTTTTACATTGCGCTCCTCTATTTCAAGCTGCTGCTGCAGCTTTGGAAGCTCGCCGTACTGAAGCTCTGCTGCCTTTTCCAGATCGTAATTCTGCTGTGCCTTCTGAATTTTCTTGTTTACTTCTTCTATCTGTTCACGAAGCTTCTGTAACTTCTCCACAGAATGTTTTTCATTATCCCACTGAGCCTTCTGCGTATTAAAGCTGTCCCTAAGCTCTGCCAGCTCTTTCTGGAGTGCTTCCAGACGCTCTTTGCTTAAATTATCCGTCTCTTTTTTAAGAGCAGACTCTTCTATTTCAAGCTGCATGATTTTTCTTCTCTGCTCGTCAAGCTCTGCTGGCATTGAATCCAGCTCTGTTTTAATAAGAGCGCAGGCTTCATCAACAAGGTCGATTGCCTTATCCGGAAGGAACCGGTCTGTAATGTATCTGTGAGACAGCGTAGCAGCTGCCACAAGAGCGCTGTCTGTAATTTTTACTCCGTGATAAACCTCATATCTTTCTTTCAGTCCACGAAGAATGGAAATGGTATCTTCCACACTGGGTTCGTCTACAAGTACCGGCTGGAAACGTCTCTCAAGAGCCGCATCCTTTTCAATATACTGACGATACTCATCAAGAGTGGTTGCGCCGATACAGTGAAGCTCTCCTCTCGCAAGCATTGGCTTTAACATATTGCCTGCGTCCATTGCACCATCTGTCTTACCTGCTCCCACAATAAGATGAAGCTCATCAATGAAAAGAATTACATTTCCCTCGCTCTTTTTGACTTCTTCCAGAACAGCTTTCAGACGTTCTTCAAACTCGCCTCTATATTTTGCCCCCGCTACAAGAGCTCCCATATCAAGAGCAAAAATCTTTTTATCCTTCAGACCTTCCGGTACGTCTCCTCTTACAATACGCTGGGCAAGACCTTCGATCGCCGCTGTTTTACCAACACCAGGCTCGCCGATCAGAACCGGATTGTTTTTTGTTTTACGGGAAAGGATACGGATAATATTCCGGATTTCCCCGTCACGACCGATAACCGGGTCGAGCTTCTGATTTCTCGCCTTTTCCACAAGGTCTTCGCCGTATTTATTTAAAGTATCGTAGGTTGCCTCCGGATTATCGCTTACGACTCGCTGATTTCCCCTTACCGTAGACAATGCCTGAAGGAAACGCTCTCTTGTAATGCCAAACTCATTCCAGATTTTACTCATGGAAGGACTTGGATATTTCAAAAGCGAAAGGAAGAGATGTTCCACAGAAACATACTCGTCTCCCATTGCTCTCGCCTCGTCCTCTGCACTTACAAGAGACTTGTTCAGATATTGTCCAAATCGAAGCTCTCCTCCTGAAACCTTGACCCTTGCTTCCAGAGCCATTTTTACTTTGTTGATAAAATATTCTTTATTAATCTCCATCTTCTCAATCAGTTTGAGAATCAGGCTGTCCTCCTGACTTAAAAGAGCATATAAAAGATGCTCCTGC